>DASZDU010000130.1:0-10458 GCA_035941655.1 Pyrinomonadaceae bacterium
ATCATGTGGAACGACACGGATACTCCGCTTGCATACTTCATTTCCTTCCGTACATATGCCACGTGGTTACATGGCGACATACGAGGTTCAATAGATCGCTTTCATAATCGCCATCGATCACCTTACCTTCCACCAAACGAGCAATGGCTCAACTACAATCAACAACAACTAAAAGCTAAACCTCTTATACTGAAAGCCAGGCACCGCAAGTCGATTGAAGCGGCCATCCGCGAGACGTGCAAAATCCGGCGCTGGTTACTACAAGCAATCCACGTCCGCACAAACCATGTCCATACTGTGGTGTCGGCAAGTCAGCGCAGACCTCAATTGGTACTTAACGCCTTGAAGGCCAATTCAACCAGACAATTGAGGGAGGAAGGTTTGTGGCCCCATCCCTTTAGTCCGTGGGCAGACAATGGCAGCAAGAGACGGTTATGGAACGAGCGAAGTGTTGCCAAAGCAATCGACTATGTATTGAACGGGCAGGGAGATGAGTTGCCAGACTTTGATGATTGAGCATTATAGTTACAAGACCCACCCGCTACCGCGAAGTGGTACTGACCTCACTCCACTCGTATAGCCTGCTAGCCGCCGAAGCTTTTGCGGAAGAGGTAAGACATCTTGATGAAAACGGTTCTGCTGTTGCGGCGGAAGCCAGGAACAATCTGTCTGGTGAAGGGGTGTGTTTCAGCGTAGTTGAGATCGTCGTTGTAGCCGACGTAAAGAGAGGTGCCGGGACTCGGCGTCCAGCCGGCAAGGAATTGCGCACGCAAACGTGAACTGAGGGTGTTGTAGTCGATAATGGCGCGAGCAAATGTAGCGCGAGTGAATTGGTAAGTGCCCCGGAAAGTCAAAATGTTGACGTCGAACGCGGTGCGTTGCGTGTCACGTCGCTTTAGCTGGTTCTTAACCAGATTCAGCGACATGCGCAGCTCATTAGTCGGCTGGTAAGTCACACCCGCCGTCAGCTCAAATAAGTTTCCAGCGCCGGGATCGAGTGGCGCCTCCTGGCCCAGCAGAAGTGCCGCGGGACTGACGCGCGGATATTTCCGTCCGCCGCCAAAGTCCAGATCGAGATGGTTAACACGCAATACCGCGCGCGCGTTGAATTGAATCTTCTTGTTGTATTGAGAGCTTCCGGCAACGAAGAAGTGATGCTTCTGAACGGACCGCTCGTCGTCCGGTCCATAAAAAGCTCCCTGCCGCGTAGCCGTGCGCTTCGGGCCAAACTCCTCTTCAAGAATCCGTTCATACGCAGGTTCGTAGCCCAAACTGAAGAATGAATTCCGAGGCATTCTCCACTGAATGTAAAACTCGCTTTCCCAGTTTTGAATCCTGCCCTGAAAGTCATAGCCAATCCAACTGAAATTGTGAACGTGCCGGCTGATGATTTTGGCCTTGGGGTTGGGATCCGTATCGTAGCGAACATAAGCGCTGTTGAAATTGGTGTTAGTGCGGCCGAAAAATCCTACGTCGGCGCGGTAATCACGCGTGTAACCCTCGCCATATAACTCCCAACCGAAGTTACGACCCGACACGTTGTAATCAATGAAATAACCCAACCCATTTCCGGTGCGATAGTTACTTCTGCCCTGATCAGGATCAAAGAAAAAGTTGCGCGAAGAAGTGCCCAGTAGTTGAAAAGCAAAAGTAGTTTGCTTGTCGAGACGGAATCGGCCGTCGACTGCCGCCAGGTTGTTATGCTTCTCAATGAAGTTGTAGGTCGTCGCCATAATGCCGATGGTGTTTTCGCCTTTGCCGATGTCACGTTTCAAACGCAGGACGCCGATGTAAGCATTCTTGTCGACGAAACGTTCGTTGTTACACACCACCGTAGGATCGATGGCCCGACGGTCGAGGCAAATAGCAAGATTTCCACGATCGTCAGCGCTTAGGTTTCCCGGACCATTATCCGAAGCGGCCATCAAGCCAAAAGTGTTGCGGCCGCGCTTGCCGGAAAGTTTAACTGCGATATCCGGATCGACAATCGCGCGCGTATGCACGGCCGTAATCGGAGTGTTAAAGATGTCGATACCCTCGAGAAAGAAGGGGCGCTTTTCCGCGAAAAAGATCGGAAAGCGTTGATTAGTGGTAACCACCAACTGATCAGCTTCAACCTGGGCGAAATCAGGATTTATAGCCAGATCGAGCGTAAGCGCGGAGCTTGGCGTGAATTTAGCAGTAAGTCCTGGGTCAATCTCAACAGGCTGATTAAGGATTCGTCCGGGGTCGTTCACCGCTGCAGCAGTACCGGGGAAAACGCCGAACGTGCGCACGAGCCTTCCGCTCTGCGATAGCGTCAGACTGGGAATCAATTCCAATGTGCTTTCAACGGAAATGCCCTCGAGCCCGGTCAGATGCCCGGCCTGGCTTAGGTTGCTGGAGACCGCGCGCGAGAAGGGCATCCAGGAATCGAGTTCGCGGTTGAACCGTTGTATGCGACGAAAGAAGTGAGCGCCCCAGAGTTTACCTTTGCCCGCTTCGTAGCGTATCGACTTGAAAGGAATCGCGATCTCAACTGTGTATCCAGTTTCGCCAATGATCCCCTTAGATTCCAATAACAAATCCACACTGAAGTCCTCGCCGCGCTCTTCCGTGAGAACGCCGTCCCCCTGAATACCAAGCGGATTGAAAAATATTTCAAAAGCTTTGCGACGATCGTTGAAGGTGTCGAGATAGAAGCCAACGTAATCGTCGGTGAAAATGTTGTCGCGCTTGGCGACGGTAGCCCTCACCTTGTCAGGTTCATCAAAGGCACGAAACGCGATGTAAAGGAACTTTGGATCGTAGCCCAGCAATACTTCAGTCGGTTTGGAAGGCGCCGTGTTGTCTCCGGGATCGATCTGATAAAAATCCTTCAGCACTGCCGCAGTTTGCCAAACTGCGTCATTCAGATTGCCGTCTATCACCGGTGGCTTTTCAAACTTCGGAATAGTAACTGGCGCCGCCTTCTCCGGCGGCAGCACGGGTATGCCCTTCGCAGCAGTTGGTTGAGCAACACCGCTTTCATTCGCGGAACCAGCAGGAAGCGAAGGCGTGGGTGATACCGCTGCGGCGGGAGTTGGCGAAGCCGCGGGCGTAACTGCTGCTGACTGCGAGACAGTCGTCTGCGCCAAAATGAGAAAAGCGAAAGTAATCAAAGCTAACTGCTTCATAAACTTGTGGCCCGGCCCGTTAATTCAAGTCACCAGCTTCACTAACGGGGTCTGAATTCTAAAGCGTGAAATATCAGCAAAGGCGTTCATAACTCATTGAATCACGCTTCGCGAAATGAGGTCAGTACCACCGCGCGGTAGCGCGTGGGTCCCGCAAACTTTAGCGGCGCCCACCGCTTACCCACTCGCTATCGCGCAGTGGTACTGACCCCATGTCACTCAACTTGTCCTCTAGCCACCCTCCGTCAATCCTAGAAGCTCTTGCGAAACAGGTAAGACATCTTGATGAAGAAAGTTCGGCCATTGCGGCGGAAGCCCGGCTCGAGCTGTCCGGAAAATGGATTGAACCCGCGCCGATTCAAATCATCGTTATAACCAACATAAAGAGCGGTGCCCGGATTGGGCGTGTAACCAAGTAAAAACTGTCCTTTGTAATTTGAGGCGATGGAATCAAAATCGATGCGACCGCGCGCGAAGAGGAAACGGCTGAACTGATAGGTGCTGCGCAACGAAATGATGTTCTCGTCGAAGGCCACGAGGCCAGTGTCGTAGCGAGTCAATTTCTCCTTGGTGAAATTGAGCGTAGCCTTCAACGCGGTGGTCGGCTGATAAGTTATGCCGCCATCGAAATGCCAAAAGTCGCCCGGTCCCGGGTCTTGTGGAGCCTTGCAAACCGCGGGTGGATTGCTGCCGCCACACAACCCGTTTGTCTGTGCAGCCGCAGCAGCCAACGCAGTCGGGCTCACGCGGGGAAACTTGGGACCGGCCCCGAAGTCGAAATCGAAGTGGCCCCAACGACGGTTGGCGAAGAAATTGAAATTAACTTTCTTGTTCGGCGATGAGCCGGCAAACATGTAAAGCCCGCGGTTGGATGCGGAACGTTCGTCGTCGTTACCTGCGAACGTGCAGGTATTGGTGACAACGCACTTGATGCCCGGCTGGCGCTTTGGTCCAAACTCACTCTCAAACACTCGTTCGTAGCCCTTGTCGTGACCGACGCCAAGGTAGGTCTCTTTCTTAAGAGTAAATTGCACCTGCGTCTCGTTGTTAGCGCCTTGCGAACGTCCCTGCCAGTCAAAGTCTGCGGAAAAATCGGTATACACGCGCCATGAGATCAAACGGGCTTTCGGCTTCGGTTCCGAGTTGTAACGAATGAACCAGTTGGGGTTGTTAGTGTTATTGCGGCGGTTGAAGCCAACGTCGGCGCGATAGTAGCGCGTGCGTCCGACCATGGAAAACTCGTGTCCGAAGTGCCGTCCGTCGTTGTTGTAATCGATGGCGTAGATAAATCCGTTCTGGTTGCGATCGAGTGTCTGTCCCTGTTCCGGAAAGAAAAACGGGCGGCGAGAACGCGTCGCCAGCACCTGCCAACTGAACGTAGTTATTTTGTCGAGACGAAACCTGCCATCGAAGCCCCCCAACAAATTGTTTGTATCAACGAAACGCCGGTAGGTTCCTAAAAAGCCGACAAACGAATCTGATTTGCCGATGTCACGTTTGAGACGAAGGATACCGACTGATGCATTCTTGTCGAGAAACCGCGGATTCGCGGTTGTTCGTTCGTCTTCACTGAAGTTGCCAGGGCCATTATCAGAAGCGATTAGCAAGCCGAAGGTGTTGCGGCCCACCTTGCCTGTTAATTTCGTAGCGTAATCAGGATCGATAATCGCGCGCGTGTGGACCGCGGCAATTTGCGTCCGAAAGATATCGATGCCCTCGAGAAAGAAGGGCCGCTTTTCTTCGAAGAAGATGGGGAAGCGTTGATTGGCGGTAACCACTAACTGATCGGATTCAACCTGCGCGAAGTCAGGGTTAACAGCGAAATCGAGCGTGACTTGTGGTGTCAGGCTGTACTTACCGGTTAAGCCCAAATCAAATTTGATTGGTTCATTCACGAACCTGCCACCTTGCGCGATTTGCGCAACGGTCACCGGCTTCTTGCGCCTGCCCGTCTCCGAAAGGGTCAAACTGGGAATCAATTCCAGCGTGCGTTCCGTCGAGATGCCTTCCAATCCGGTGATATGACCCGCCTGACTTAATAGCCCAGACTGGTCCTTCGATATCGGCATCCACGAATCCTGCTCGCCGTTGACGTGCTTGATCTGACGCAGAATATGCAGCCCCCATAACTTGTCTTTGCCGGCTTCGTAACGCAGAGACTTAAACGGAATGGCTACTTCCACGGTGTAACCATCCGAAGTCACCTCGCCCTTCGACTCCATGACGATATCAACGCTGAAGTCGTCGTTGCCGCCTTCAGTCAGAAAACCGTCCTGCTGAATTCCCAATGGATTAAAAAACAGCTCGTACGCGCGACGTTTGTCATTGAACGTGTCAAGGAGGATTCCGATTGAGTCGTCGTCAAAAATCGAGTCGCGCTTTGCGACCGAAGCTCGGACTTTGGCGGGATCGTCGTAAGCGTGAAAGGCAAAATAAATGAAGCGCGAATCATATCCGGCCATCATTTCTGTTTTCGCCGAGGCCGCAGACGTATCGCTCGGTCGCCACTGATGGAAGTCCTTGAAGATGGGCGCTGACTTCCAAACCTCGTCGTCAAGTTTCCCGTCAATGACGGGCGGCTTCGTGAACATCACTAACTTGACCGGGTGCAATTTTTCCGGCGGCAGCACGCCCGTCGCCTTCGCAGCGCTACGATTCGGTTCGGCCGAGGTCGACCCTGAAGTAGTCGCCGGCGAACTCTGGGGTGTCGGGCTCGCAGAAGGTGTGGCGCTGGGGACGGCCTCGACTTTATCGGTGGCCGTTGTTGCTGAGGGGGATAAGGTCGACTGCGCCCACGCCAATGGCGAAAAAAACCAGACAATGGCGACAGCCAATACGAAACGCATCATTGCAATGGAGACTCCCGCTCGTTCAGAATTCCAAAACTGCTTGCGCTGATTAGGACGCTCTAACGGGTGCGGGTGTTAACCCGTGGAGGATCAAGAAGCCAAGCGTGGCGGCTTTGCCGCTTTCCGTGCGGAAAGGCTCCGCCTTTCCCGCCGATGTTTTTCAGTGAGGCTGACGCCTCACAATCCGATGCGCAGGCATAGCCTCAAAATCAAGAGCGTGAACGGAAGGCGAAGCCTTTCCGCACGGAAGGGGGCGGAGCCGCGACCTACGATTGTTTGCGGCACAATCCCGCATCTTCGTAGTCTGCTGCGCCGGCTTGGCTGTCCTGGCGTCGGCGGAAAACTTTTCGCACAGCCGATTTCAATTCTTGTTAGCTTTGACCGCTATCGGACTCTCGATGTTTGTTGTAGTCTGAATCTGGGACGCGCTGAAAATTGAAACTGCTTATTACGTGTTCAAAACAGCAAAGTATTTAACGCTACGGCCATAGGATCAGTTGCAGTAATTTAGTTCCATGATTTCGTAGAAAATTCCGGTATTTCGGAGTCGAATAATTGACTGCAGTCGAATCACAATCCAGCGACGCACTAAGCAATAGTGTTTTCATGCGTGCCTGTCGTTGCGAGGCAGTCCCGTACACTCCGATTTGGTTGATGCGTCAGGCGGGCCGTTACATGCAAGAGTATCGTGATGTGCGCGCCCGAATGAGTTTCCTCGAGTTGTGCAAGAGCCCTTCCCTCGCGGCCGAGGTGACGATCACCGCGGCTGAACGTTTGGGTGTGGATGCCGCAATAATCTTTGCGGATATTCTCCTGGTCATTGAGCCTATGGGTCTCCAGCTCGAATTCAGTAAAGGTGAGGGACCGGTAATCCATAATCCCGTGCGGTCAGCAACCGACGTGGATCGGTTGCGTGAGGTTGATGATGTGGCAGCGTTGAGCTTCGTGTTCGATGCTATTCGAGAGACTCGGCGCGCGCTGCGACGCGATCTGCCATTAATCGGGTTCGCGGGCGCGCCGTTCACGCTTGCCTCGTATATCGTCGAGGGCGGCGCCTCGAAGAATTACGTTCACACGAAGACGTTGATGTACAACGATAGTGGCGCCTGGAATGCCATGATGTCTTTGATCGCGCGTGGATTAGTTCGTTATCTCAATGCGCAAATTGAAGCCGGCGCGCAAGCGGTTCAGCTATTCGACTCCTGGGTGGGAGCGCTCAGCCCTGAGGATTATCGACAATACGTGCTGCCGCATACGCGCGAGGTTATCCGGGGAGTTAAAGAAGGAACGCCGGTAATCCATTTTGGCACCGGCACGTCGTCGCTGCTGGAGTTGATGCGGGAAGCGGGCGGTGACGTGATTGGCTTGGATTGGCGGGTGCGCTTGGATGAGGGCTGGAAACGCGTCGGTCACGACGTCAGCGTAATGGGCAATCTCGATCCGGTAGCTTTGTTTGCAAATCAGGATTACTTGCGCGCGCAAGCTGCGTTCATCCTTAAACAAGCAGGCGGACGCCCCGGACATATTTTCAACCTCGGACACGGTATCCTGCCCGAGACGCCGGTCGAAAATGTAATTGCGCTGGTCGATGCCGTGCACGAGTTGAGTCAGAAGTCTGCTTAAGATTCTCTCTGTGCACCCTCAGGGTTCTCTGTGTCTCGGTGGTGATTAAATGATTTACAAACTCCACCACACAGACAAAGAGAACACAGAGCACGCACAGAGAATCAAACCAGTAGACCATCGAACCCTGGGTGCGGCTGTTTGGAATGATTAATCAAACACAATCTTCATCCAACTCACCCATTGAGGAATCAACCTATGATGCCTTGCTCGTTGTCTCGTTTGGTGGGCCTGAAGGTATGGACGACGTAATTCCGTTTCTGGAAAACGTTTTGCGCGGTCGTCGAGTCACACTCCCGCGCGAACGCCTGCTGGCCGTGGCAAAACACTACGAGCTTTTCGGCGGAGTCAGCCCGATAAACCAGCAGAATCGAAATCTGATCGCCGCGCTGCAGCAGGAATTGAAAGCGAAGGGCCCACACCTGCCAATTTACTTCGGCAATCGCAACTGGCATCCGCTGCTCGCTGACACGTTGGACACAATGCGCGCGGATGGGATACGGCAGGCGCTGGCTTTCGTCACCTCGGCCTATAGCTCCTATTCAAGTTGCCGCCAATATCTGGACGACATCGAACGCGCGCGCCAGAGGGTTGGTCCAGACGCACCCCGCGTGGAAAAGTTGCGCGCCTTTCATAATCATCCTGGCTTCATCGAAACGAACGTTGCCAACGTGCGTGCAGCTCTCGACCAAATTCCTGAAGAACGCCGCGCGACGGCGCAGCTGGTTTTCACCGCCCACAGTATCCCGGAATCAATGGCAGCAAACTGCGATTATGCGGCGCAACTGGAAGAAACAAGCAGTCTCGTCGCCGCCGCGATGGGCGTGGAACAATGGCAGCTTGTGTTTCAAAGTCGCAGCGGCTCGCCAACGCAGCCATGGCTTGGTCCAGACGTTTGCGAATACTTGCGAGCGCTGCATGCTGCGGGGAAACAGGACGTAGTGGTCGCTCCGATTGGCTTCGTTTCCGATCATATGGAGATTGTTTACGATTTAGATATTGAAGCCATGACGCTCTGTCGCGAGCTGGGCATGAACATGATTCGCGCTGCGACTGCAGGCACGCACCCGCGGTTTGTCGCAATGATTCGCGAGCTGATCATGGAGCGTGTTGATCCGGAAACACCGCGACGGGCCATGGGAAAGTTTGGGCCGCGCGCTGATCGCTGTGCGCCAGATTGCTGTTCGTTGAGTTCGAGTCCCTATGACGGAAATGAGGTCAGGACCACCTCGCGGTAGCGGGTGGGCCTTCGGATTTTCGACCCACCGCTACCGCGTGGTGGTACTGACTTCATACCGTGCACGACTATTAATCAACATGAAGCGCGTGGTAATCATCGGCGGTGGCATCTCTGGACTAGCCGCAGCACACCGCCTGCTCGAGCGCAAACTTGAGTCCACTGAAAAAATCGATCTGACTCTACTTGAAAGTAGTGATCGTCTCGGCGGCATCGTTCAAACTCACCAGCGTGACGGTTTCCTGCTGGAGACTGGCCCAGACTCCTTCATTTCCGAAAAACCTGCGGCGTTGGATTTGGCCCGGCGTCTCGGTCTCGCCTCACGCATCATAGAAACTAACGAGGAGCATCGCCGCAGCTTCATCGTCAGGCAGGGAAAGCTTTTGCCGGTGCCTGAAGGCTTCCACTTGCTGGCGCCCTCACGCTTCTGGCCGTTTGTTAAGAGCGACATTTTTAGTTGGTCCGGCAAAGCGAGGATGGCGCTCGAGCTGTTTCTTCCCGGCCGGACTGTGAATGGTAATGCTGACGAGAGCCTGGCTGATTTCGTGCGACGGCGTCTGGGGCGGGAAGCACTCGATCGTATGGCTCAACCAATGGTCGGCGGAATTTATACAGCCGATCCGGAGCACTTGAGTTTGCGAGCCACGATGCCGCGGTTTTTGGAAATGGAGCGCAAACATGGCAGCGTGATTCGCGCCCTGCGACGAAGCGGCAGTAGCCCGACCGGCGGGGAGGGCTCAGGCACAAGCGGTGCGCGATACAGTCTTTTTCTTTCATTTGACCGCGGCATGCAAGTGCTCACAGACACGCTCGTTGAGCGGATTTCAAATTTCAGATCTCAAATCTCGGATCACCCATCGCAAGGTGTGGGAAAAGCGCACAACGGTGCAAACGTGATTAGACTTAATACACGCGTTGAGTCCCTTTCGCTGGATCCGGCAGCCCACGACTCAGCGATTTGGAAAGTGAAAACCAACCAGAATGAGACTCTGATCGCCGACCTGGTCTGTTTGGCCTTGCCGGCTTATGTCAGTGCCCGTTTACTCGAGAATGTCGATCCCCAATTGGTTTCTGAGTTGGATGGAATATCTTACGCGTCAAGCGCGACGATCAATCTTGCCTACAAGCGAGATGACATTCCGCATCCCCTTGACGGTTTCGGCTTCGTAGTGCCTTTCATCGAGTCGCGCTCAATCATGGCCTGCACTTTCAGCAGTGTGAAGTTTGCTGCTCGGGCGCCAGCGGGTCATGTTCTGTTACGCGCGTTTGTGGGTGGTGCGTTGCAACCAGAGCTATTGAAGCTGACTGACAATGAGCTGCTGTTGCGTGTGCAGAAGGACTTGCATGACTTGCTTGGGATTCAACAAGCACCACTGTTCACGGAAATTTCAAGATGGGAAAAGGCGATGCCGCAGTATCACCTGGGACACATGGAAAGGGTCCAGCGAATCGACCAACGCGTCGCAGCCCTCCCGGGCCTGGTGTTGGCTGGGAATGCTTATACAGGACTCGGAATTCCGGACTGCATCCGCAGCGGTGAAGCGGCCGCCGATCAGATTAATTTTGGAGTGCGCTGACCTGTCAGCGCTTTGGT
>DASZDU010000131.1:0-2981 GCA_035941655.1 Pyrinomonadaceae bacterium
GGTCGTCAAACAGCTTCTGCTGATAAGAGACATCGAGGACGCGCCACGTCTGGAAGCCAAAAATCTGCTGTGTGCTGAAGGTGTTCCCGATATGTTCCCGCGAAAGATTGTGGCCCCAACGTTCCGAAAACGACG
This sequence comes from Pyrinomonadaceae bacterium, assembly GCA_035941655.1. Classification (GTDB taxonomy): domain Bacteria; phylum Acidobacteriota; class Blastocatellia; order Pyrinomonadales; family Pyrinomonadaceae; genus PSRF01. The sequence goes on from DASZDU010000131.1 coordinate 136, forward strand.
CAAGGATAGAGCCGCCCTTGAGACCAAAGATCTTCTCCAAATCGAAGAGCAGGCTCAGCTCGAAACTGCTGGGTGCGGTCGCGCCTTGCGATCGGCCGCCTCTGGAGTTGCCGGCGAGATCGGTGACGAGGATCAACCTTGGTGTGACGCCCTTTTCTTCAAGTTTCGATCGCAGGCCGCCCCAGTCACCAAACAGATGTTCGCTCGGCAGCACGAGCTGAAACAGACGCGACGTAGGGTCGTTCGCAATATCGTTGCTCGTCCGCTTTCGTGCGGAAGGTGGATTCGTCGGGGAGCTCTCTTCCGATGCGGTTGATGGCTCCGGTTCGTCCGGCATCAAGCTGAGTGCTAACTCAAAATCTATTTCGGTTGCATCATGAACATGAAGGCTCACGGCCGGCCTGATTAACTTTTTGAAGCCGGGCTTTTCGACCTCGATGCAGTAGAGGTCAGGCGGAAGGTTTGACAGGTAGTATTCGCCTTCAGCGTTGGTCGTGGTCTCGTATCGCGCGTTGGTGCCGAGGTTGATCGCGGCGACGTCGGCATTGACGATAACGGCCTTGACCGAGTCGGTGATGCGACCATTGACCGACGCGTTCGTTGATTGGGCACGCAGTACGGGGGCGAATGCAACTAGTAAGAGCAGAGCGAGCCAGGATCGTCTCGGCATTTCAAGTACCTCACCGATAAAGTGGACCGCGCGGTGGAATCCGCTCGCTCGTTTAATCCGCCGATTGCCTTGGATCTTTCTGTTCACTACTGGCCTCTCCTTAAAAGCCCCTTTGGTTTTCACCCCTTCACTACGGCAAACCCTCGTGTCGAACTCTCACTCCGGTTTTCTAGCGAACGTAGGAGCGAGAACGCGGCGGCTTGTACCAGGCGGTTGCGCGCTTCCCATTCAGCGACCCAGCTTTTCACCGTGTTCGCCATTTCGCGGTCGAGTTGCCGATCGGTCTTTTCACTCTGGTTAGCAGGAAGGTTATTTGTGGTAGCGCCTTCACTGCGCTTTATGATTCTGATTCTTGATTGCATTGTGTTCGCTCCCTGCTGCCTTTCGCACTCGCCGTTGCGCAATTAAACGTTTTTTGATCTCATCCATTCTGTGTCGCATCGATTCATAATTGCTGAAGTCCATGATCCCTTTCCTCCCCTAAAGTCGACCGGATTACGCAGCAGCTAGCTGACTGAGCTGCGCCGCAAGAAACGGCACGCCAAATTTTTCTTCCGAGTGTTCGAGAAACGAATCGTCAATCGTTGTTAGCTCCGAACAACTAGCGAACGAAATCTCAGAACCACTGTGGTCCAAATCCAGATAAATCGAGTCTCCTAAAAGTACCTGGCCACTCGCAACCAAATTTGACATGGGCATGACAAGCAATCGTTCAATCGAACGCTTCAAGTGGCGCGCGCCATATCGGCTATCCATACCTTCACGTAACAACAGTTCCTTCACTGAGTCAGAGCAGTTAAAGAAAAACTTAGTCCTGGCCGAGCGCGTGATCCGCTCCTGGAGTGAGCGAAGTTCAAGATCGAGAATTTGACGCAGATGCCCTTCGTTCAATGAGTGGAAGACGACTACTTTGTCTATCCGGTTCATGAACTCAGGAGAGAAGTTCCGGCTGGCCGCTTGAACGGCCGTCCTTTGGATCTTCTCGTCAATAGCAATTTGGCTCTTATCGAGGTTCTTCGGTTCCTGTGCGGCAAAACCGATCCGCCGTTCGATCAATTCGGAGATCTCCCTCGCGCCCAGGTTCGAGGTCATGATGATCAAAGACCGCGAAAAATCGACGCGCCGGTTATCACCCAGGGTCAATGTCGCCTTATCAAGGATGCCAAGTAGCAGCCGCCACAACGAATCCGATGCCTTCTCAATTTCGTCGAATAGAACAAGCGAAAGTGGAGTGTCTTCCGTTTGGAAACGGTCGAGGTTTTCTTGAGTAAATAGTGGCGAAGTTTCCCGATGGCCCAAATATCCTGGGGGAGAGCCGACCAACTTGGCGATCTCGTGAGAGTGCTGAAACTCCGCGCAATCGATCTTGATAACGGCATTAACGTCTCCAAAGAGAATCTCCGCTGCGGCTTCGACTACCCGTGTTTTGCCGGAACCGGTGGGCCCCAGGAAAAGTAGAGTTCCAAGCGGTCTGTTGCTCGGGTTCATTCCGGCGAGAAACAGCTGATAGAGATTGCCCATACTGCGAACGGCATTCTCCTGACCGATAATGAGCGTCGCAAGCCGCTCGTCGAATTCCTGAGCCTGCGCACATTTAAGTTTGGGATCGAGGAAGAAGGAGTTGTTTGCTACTTGCTGTGTCTGTATTTCTGCAACCATGACGTTTCTCCTTTGAAATTCAACCAAGGGTTCATTCTCCGCTGGGGGTTCCTTAACTGCGACAGATTGTCCGCCTGGTTTCATTTGCTGGAAATGCCGAAAGTGTGAGTGGTTCGGCAAAATCGGAAGCGTTGGCAGTCTCTTTGGAGTTGCGAGGCCCGCCCTTTCGAGGGTCGTGGGTCGTGGCGCCTCTCCTCTAACGCCAGGCATAGCGTAAGAGTCATCATCAAGATGCCACTTTTATGACATTTGCTGGAATTACGAAGGTGGGAGATCCAGCACTATTTGAAATGATGTGTGTTGAGTCCGAGCGCGCGCATTTGAAGCTATATCACTCTTTGTATGTCCTGGAGTTCGCGCCTACAACTAACGCTGTAAGCCTTCAACGGATCGCTCTCGTTGAGCCTCTTTTCACGAAGTTGTTCGACAGAGATGTTTTCAGCTCCAAATTGGATAAGTATCAGGTCGAGGACCGCTTCTGCTTCCTTGATAACTCGATCAGAAGCAAACAATCGAA
>DASZDU010000132.1:0-29912 GCA_035941655.1 Pyrinomonadaceae bacterium
ACTCGTTCTTGATCACCCGCAACCTTGAAAGGCGCAGACGGATGCCTGCGCGTTGGTTCATGAAGATCAATGATCAGAACGACCGCGGCGTCTGCCGTTCAATCTTTGTCTCAGCGAAGCGCCGGTCAACCCTTAGCGCAGCTGTCGACAGCGTTTGCCCTGGGCATTCTCGGCGCGAATTACTTTTCTCCTTCCGTACGGTTTCTAATTTCCACTGCTGTGCTCGCTACGCTACTCACCGGTCTGGCTTTGGTTAAAAGTCGCTTGAGGCTCGCCACCGTTTTCGTAACCGTGGCCATGTTGTTAGTTGGATCGATATTTGGGTCCGTCGATAAAAGCATCCCAACAAATCAACTGCGCCGCTTGCTTGATAACGGAACCATCGCCGTTGGTGAACCGGTTGAGTTAACGGGAGTGCTGGAGCGGGAGCCGGAAATTGCACCCGAGCGTTTGTATCTGCAATTACGCGTGGAAAAGATCCGATCGCGTTTGACCGCGGAATCCTCGGGCGAAGTTAAGCAAGGCGCAGTCGAGCGCGATGTTAGCGGAGTTGTTACATTGCTTGCTTCAGTGCCGGGCGGATCTATCAAACGCGAATTTGAACAACTCGATCTGCGCTATGGCGCACGCATTCGGGTGATGACTCTGCTGGAGCGAACCGATAGTTTTCGTAATCCTGGAGTTTCACCGTTTACAGAATATCTTGATCAGAAGGGATACGACGCCACCGCTTTTATAAAGAGTCCGTTACTTGTCGAGCGGTTGGAGAATGAACGCATATTTCTGCCGCTGGCCTATATCTATGAGTGGCGGCGGCAGCTGCAGACGCAAATCGATTCACACTTCTCTCGAGAAACTGCCGGAGTGCTTGACGCGGCTGTCCTGGGTAATCGTTACAACCTTTCTCACTCAACCTCTGAGCGCTTTCGTGAAGGCGGCACTTTTCATGTGTTGGTTATCAGTGGTCTGCATATCACGTTTATTGGTGGGCTGGTGTTGCTGTTAGCGAGACGGTTTACAACGAACACCGTATGGCACTTCATGCTGTCGATGAGTGTCTTATGGGCTTACGTTTTCGCGGTCGGCGCCGAGACGTCGGTGGTGAGGGCGGCGTTGATGTTCACAATCGTTCTCTTCGCACCGGTCATTTTCCGGCACGCGTCGTCGCTAAACTCCCTGGGCGGTGCGGCGCTCGCACTACTTGCGTGGCGCCCCGCTGATCTTTTCGATCCTTCGCTACAGCTGACGTTTGTCTCGGTGTTGGCGATCGTAATATTCGCCTGGCCCCTGCTGCAAAAAATGTTGGAGGTTGGTTCGTGGCGTCCAACTCGCGAAACGCCATATCCGCCGGCGTGTTCACGCTGGTTTCGGGCGCTATGTGAAAGTCTGTTTTGGAGTGAACGAAAGGCGAAGCGTGAACTCGAGCGCGCGAACTATGTCTACAGATTATTCAAGGCGCCGCTGGCTGCAAGACTCGAACGTCTCCATCTGCAGCGTGCCCTGCGATACGCTTTCGCAGCAATCGTGGTCTCAATTGCTGTGCAGATCTCGTTACTACCCTTTCTGGTAATCTATTTTCATCGACTCTCCTTCGCCTCGCTCGTGCTGAACATTGTCGTGAGTTTGCTGATGGCGGCTATGGCCGTCGTCGCCGCCTGTGCACTGCTTATCGCGCCGGTGAGTAACACGCTGGCAGCGCCGCTTATCAGTCTGGCCGATTTGTTGACCTGGCTGATGGCGCATAGCGTCGATCCGTTTTCGCGAGTGGGTGCGGCTTCTATTCGATTGCCCGAATACAGCGGTTGGACGAGTGTGATCTATGGTTTGTATTATCTGCCGCTCTTCGTCCTGGCACGTTCGCTTTTTAACTGGAGACCGCTGGACCTTTCTCGTCGTTCCCATAAGAAACAACGCTGGTTGCGTCTGACAGTGGTTGCATTGTCAGGCCACTTGTTGGCGTTAGGGTTGATCGTCGCGCATCCGCTAAGCCAGGGCAGAGCGCCCGGAAAACTTCGCGTCGATTTTCTTGATGTGGGCCAGGGCGATGCGGCACTCGTCACTTTTCCTGACAACACCATTTTGCTGGTTGACGGTGGCGGGCGTCCCGGCCCGTTTCAGAGAGATTCCCAGGGAGACGAAGAAACATTCGAGCATGAGACACGGACTATCGGCGAGGCTGTAGTGTCGGAATATCTTTGGTGGCGCGGGCTGGATCACGTCGACTACATTTTGGCCACGCATGCAGACGCGGATCACATCGATGGATTGAATGATGTGGTGCGCAACTTTCATGTGCGCGCTGCGTTAATAGCGCGCACGCCTGAGCAGGACGAGGAGTTTGTCCGCTTCGCAAAAACTTTGGCCGAAAACAATATTCCGACCCGGCTCGTTGCAAGCGGTGACGTATTGCGGTTTGGCGAAGTCACCGCAAAAGTTCTGTGGCCGGTAGCATTGGCAAATGCAAACGCGCCTTCAGGTAATAACGATTCTGTCGTGCTTCGTTTGCAATATGGCGATCGCGCGCTGCTGCTCACCGGCGACATCGAGATGTCGGGCGAGAACCGTCTGTTACGAGCCGGAGAAGATTTGCGTGCTGATGTTGTCAAGGTGGCGCATCACGGCAGCAGGACGTCTTCAACCGAGTCCCTGGTCGCCGCTACCGACGCTCGCTTCGCGATAGTTTCTGTTGGCCAGGTATCAATCTTTGGGCATCCAAACGCAGAAGTCGTTGCTCGATGGAAATCCAGCGGGGCGCAGGTGTTGACTACGGGAAACAGCGGCACGATCACCGTGCTCACCGATGGAGGAAACCTGGAGCTGAAGACATTTGTTCCGGCGAAGTGAAAATGCGCGGCTTAGTAGGTAGGGCCCGGCCAGGTCAAAAAGGTTAGTTGGGTTGATCCGTCTCGTCGGGAACGTATAAATCGATTTTTTGACTGCCTGGTTTGTAGGTGTGAAGAACGCCGAGTGGCGGGGCGTATACGTGAACGGTAATCAGATCCTGGCCACTCACGTCAGGGTTCCCCAGTTGGTGTATGTCAGGAATGTCTGAACCGGTGACTGTACCAGTTCCGAGTTCGCGCGCGGTTTTGTATTTAAGACCAGACAGCTGATCGTATTGAAAAATTGTTTCCCACAAAACGCCCTGCCAGATTTTGACGCCGCCATGCGAGCCGTTGTGGTCATGGATAGGAGTGCGTTGCCCCGGGCGCCAACACAAAACGAGCATCTCTACAAACTTGTTGCGACAAACGCGATGCCGCCAATAGTTGCCTTCTTTAAAACCGATGTAGGGCTGCAACTCATCTCTTGAGATTTCGGATCTTTCCAACCACTCATAGATCTGAGGAAGAGATGGATTGCTTTCCAGGCGTTCAAGTTCAGAGACCAACGACTGGAGCGATAAACGAGCGTTTTTCTCGTCGTCTGTGAGACTGTCCGATATTTCGAGGTGTGTAGACAAATCTTGTTATCTCCTGGGCGAGGCGCACATTCCGCAAATGCTTTGTCGGCTTGCCGTTATATTAGCTGGAGCGGACGGAGTCAAGAGTCTCCGAGTAAGCCAGCACGGATTTTATCGCGAAATGGAGATCGTGCGCTCGGCTTCACCATCACCCGAGATACGAACGTGCCAGGCGTTGGCGCTAAGCGGATAGTTGCCGAGACGTGCAGCCCATTCGATCACTATCACGGCGCGTTCGTCCGACAGCAACTCTTCAAGGTCAACGGCATTAGCAGCAGCGACGCCCTCATCCAACCTGTAAAGATCAATGTGAAACAGAGGCAGACGTCCCGAATAGGGGTTGACCAACGTGAACGACGGACTGGTTACCTCTTCAGGGTCTACGTCCAGGCCGGAAGCTAATCCCTTTGCGAAAACAGTTTTGCCGGCGCCGAGCGGTCCGTCGAGCAGGAGAATTTCGCCGCCGGTTAGTTGCGCGCCAATCTGTTGGCCGAGCGCAAAGGTTTCACCAGCGGTATGTGAATGAAATTCACCGGCAGAGATGAGGTGTTGCGGAGCTGTGGTCATCTTTTTGGAGTGCGGTGACCTGTCACCGCTTTGGCTCGTCGCGACCTGTCGCGACCACGGTTGAGTTGAAATTCTGCAAAAAAACGTTGCGCGTCAAGCCGCGCAATACCAAAGCGCTGACAGGTCAGCGCACTCCAAACGTTCCTGTCCTACGGGTGCTCACCTTTGGGGTCGAGTGAGCGCACCGCCTCGCTGATATGTTCGCGAATGTCGGAGGCGACCATGGTTCGCATACCCAATTCGCGCGCAGCAAAATCGCCTGCCAGTCCACCGACATAAAGCGCTGCCACTGTGGCAGCCAGCGCATCCGCGTCGTTCTTCATTGTGGCCGAATCCTGGGCCATGAAACCGGCGATGATGCCGGTCAAAGTATCTCCGGCGCCGGCAGTCCCCAGGCCGGCATTGCCGGTGGGGTTGATAAGCACGCGTCCGTCAGGTGTTGCAACTAATGCGCGTTCACCTTTCAGAACCAGGATCACGTTGTGATTCGTCGCAAAATCCCGGGCCGCCGCGACACGATCATCAAGCACTGACTTTTCAGTTGTCCCAAGCAAGCGCAGCATCTCTCCTGGATGTGGAGTCAGGATCAGTGGCGCCGTTTCTGAGCCCTCGAGTTCAGCAGGCCACCCACTTCCCGCATATGCAGCCAGGCAATTTAGCGCGTCGGCATCGATAACCATTGGCGTCTTACGTTGTTTCACTACCGAATAAACAAACCGGCGCGTACGTTCGTCGGCAGCTGATAGTCCTGGCCCAACCGCGATTACTGTGGCCGTGGATGCCAACTGCGTTACATGTTCAATTGCCTGATCACTAACTGCGCCGCGATCCGTTTCCGCGAGTGCGATAGTCATTACTTCCGGCATCGCGGCGGCAGCGATTGAGCTTTGTGCAGAAGCCGGCGTGGCTATCGTTACCAGACCCGCTCCCGAGCGCATGGCTGCGTTGGCGCAAAGGACGGCGGCGCCGGTGTAGCCACGCGAGCCGGCAATTACCAACACGTGTCCGTGCGTATTCTTAAACGACTCTGGTGTGTAGCGCGTTTTGACGAGCCATTGCCGCACGTCGGTCTCTTCGGTAACGAACAGGCTCGGCTTTGCGGCATGTATTAACGCCTCGGGTGAGCCAATGTTCGCGATTACCAGTTTCCCATTCAGGTGTGTCGCGGGTGGCAGAACGTTAGCGGGCTTGGCGGCGGTAAAGGTGACTGTCATATCCGCGTTGACTGCCGTTCCAAACGGCTTGGCCAAATCCGCATTGAGACCAGAAGGCAAGTCAATGGAAACGATCAAAGGTCGCGCTGCTGAGGCACGCTCTCGAGCCGTGCGTGTCATGTTTAAGTGCTGCACGACCTGAAGAAAAATTCCCTCCAGCGGTCGACTGAGTCCGGTGCCAAACAAGGCATCGACAACGACGTCGTAAGTCTTGCGTGGTCGAGCCAGGCTTTCCCACCTTTCCACTTTTTCACACTCGACAAAACTCAAAGCTGATGGTTGATCCTTCGATCCAGCTTCGAAGGTTGCGCAGCGTCGAATTATTTCAAAGTTGGTGCGCGCGTCCCCGGCGGTGTCTTCCACTCGCCCGAATAAAACAACGTCGCAGTGAACCCCGGCGCGGCAAAGCGCGGCGGCAAGGGCCGCCCCATCACCGCCGTTGTTTCCCGGTCCACAAAGCAGTTGTGCTTTCTTGCCTGCCAGATGGCCTTCGAAATGAGCAAAGATTTCGCGAAAACATGCGTCCGCGGCGGCTTGCATCAAAAGCAGAGAAGGAACTTGATAGTCGCTGGTCGTAAGGTGGTCGATTTCACGGGCTTGCTTTGCTGAGATAACCGGTTGCACGGCTTGATGATAAGGACGCGACCTTAGTGGGTCAATACGAGTAGGATGGCCATTCTTGCGTGGCCATTTGATTTATCAAGGGCCGACCCAAGCGGAAGGAAAGCAAGGCTGAGTGTTTCTTGGATTGATAAGAAACCTATTCCACAAAAAAAGGCGGCCTCGGGGCCACCCCCGCCTTTGCCGCTGCACCAACCAGTCCGTTTTTCCAGGATAACTAACTAAATATTCAATCCCCTGAGTTCTCCAGAAAAATCTTTCAACAAAAAGCCCGGACAAGGTTTTCGCCTTGCCCGGGCTTTTTCCAAGGGAACAAACAAACTGAGGTTACTCAGATTTCGCAGACTTTCGGCGTTTTCGAATCGCTCCCGCAAACCCTGCCAGACCGGTGCCGAGCAACACCATCGTGGCCGGCTCCGGTACCGCACGCGGGTCGCCGCAGCCCTTGCAGAAGAAGAAGCTCTCGTGTCCGCCTGAAGCGTCGGAAACACTTGCTGAAAGACCTAACCGCAGGTTCGGATCGGCCGCTATTGCCGCAGCCAATGCCGCAGCTGCGTCGCTATTGAGCGCAAACGTGAAGTCTGATTTACCCGTCCCGTTGCCGTTCAGGGTGGCTTCGCGAAGCGTTATGGCATCGGCAAGGTGCGCACTGAATACTGCCGCGCCTGCTTGATTGTAAGCGGTAAGAACTAGTGAATTGAGAACAATCGGCCCCACCGGTCCGGCATTGCCGCCACCTTTGTTGGGGTCGTTAATGTTCATGTTGATGCAGAGATTACCGTTGGTAATTCCTAGCTCAGTTACCGAGTACGTCTGGTTGTTTGCACCCGCGACGGTTTGATTTCCGGTTACCAAATCGCCTTTCTTGTTTGAATTCTTGTTAAAGGGGTCATAAGCCACGGCCCCAAATCCGCTTGTTGCCGAACCCTTTGTTTGCAGAACGAGGACCGTATTAACTGTTCCCAGGCCAGCCGGTTGAACTATCGTAGGTCCAAACGGAACGATCAAAAAGTTATCAGCGCGGGCGCTGGTGCCGGCAAAACAAAGCGTCAAGACAGCTCCAAGAGCCAGCATACCTTTACTTAAAAACGTGTTCATTGTTGTTCATTCCCTCCAAAAAAGTCGGTCATAAGCGTTTGCGCGGGCACCAAAACTGCCACGGCATCGCCAATGATTTATTTCCTTGGCTTAGAAAAAGGGAGAATAAAAGGAGGTTTCCAGAGGAATGTCTTTAGGTTGACTCTTGAGAGGAACTTTATTTTCTCAACCGCAGCAGCCCAAATATTCGGAGGATGATAGTGCGCGCTTCCGGCAGTTCCAGGAAGTAGGCGATAGAGAAATAGGCAATTCCATAACTGCCAAGCACAACAACCGCCAACGGGATCGGATGCAGGCCGTCCAGCGATAATTTGAACGCCCAACCGATATCGGCAGCCAGTAGCGCGGCAACCCAGAGTTTGAAAACGTAGGATGATGACAAGCCAGTTCGACCAATACGACGATTCAAAGAGCGTCTCAGCAACGCGAACTCAATCCAACCAGCGATGCCGGCGGACGCGGTTAAGCCGGCGACTCCCCACTTCGGGTCGATGCCCAACAAACGCGGCAAAGGCAGAGCGCACAGATATCCGAGTGCGGTTGTCAGCGTTACGCGAAGAATCGCAAAACGAAGCGGAGTGCGAGTGTCGTGGAGAGCGTAATAGGTGGACGAATATAAGCGGCCGAGCGTTGAGGCCAGCAACCCCACCGTCGAACCGGCGAGGATGCCCCAGACGTAGTTTGCGTCGGCGTGCGTAAACTTACCGGTTTGGTAAAGCACGGCGGCAATAATGTCTCCCAGGGCAACGAAGGCCATCGACGACGGCACAATGAAAAATGCAATGCGCCGCAAGCCTTCACCCAGGCGTTGTCGTAACACGTCGGCAACCTGTTCAGTGCTTCCAATCGCGCGAGACATCGCCGGAAGTTCGGCGGCTGAAACGGACATGCCGAACAGACTCACGGGCAGCGTGTAGAGGCTTTGTGCATACATCAACGCGTTGACCGAGCCGGTGGGAAGAAAGCTGGCTAACATGGAGTCGATGAAGGCACTGATCTGCACCACTCCGCGGCTCATGAACACAGGGAAGAAATTTCTGATAACTGTCTTAACGTGTTCGTTCGCGAGGTCGAGTCTGGGTCGAAGTCGACGCACGAGCCCCAGTACCGTCGGCAACTGCACGCTGAATTGAAGACCACTCCCTATTACGGAACCCCAGGCGGCATATTCGGCGAGCGCCGATTGCCCGACGCGCGAACCAAACATCAGCAGCGCGCCAATGATAGCGACATTCCAAATGACGGGCGCGGTGTATGAGATGAAGAAGCGATGATGGCTATTGAGTACGCCCAGGCACCAGGCCGACAGCACCAATAAACCAGCTCCAGGAAAAAGAATTCTGACCAGGCGGATCGTTAGCTCTCGTGTTTCGCCCTGAAATCCTGGGGCGATGACGCCAATGATGTACGGAGTAGCCAAAACTCCAATAAGCACAATCAGCGAAGTGATTAGCGCAAGGAGTCCGAGCACGGCATTGGCTACTCGATCGGCCTCCTCTTCATCCCCGTGAGCCAGAAGTTTTGCGTAGACGGGAATGAACGAGGCAGACAAGGCGCCCTCGCCAAAAATATTCTGAAGGAAGTTAGGAATCTTAAACGCCGCACTAAAGGCATCACCGGCAGCCGACAGACCGAAGTAGTGAGAAAAAACTCTTTGCCGGATCAGTCCGACAATGCGGCTTATTAATATGCCGGCGCCCACCAGAAAAGCTGATCGTTGGGAGCTTCTTTCCGTCCTCGTGCCAGACACGGCAGCCGGAGTTTCACCACCGGCAGCGCCGATCTGTTCCATCGTTTCGCCGCCGATGGAACTGGCTTCGTCGTGTACAACGCCGGGCACTGGAGGAACATCGTTTTGCTTCCTCGGATTATTTGAACTTGCGGGCGATTGAAGCTTGTCGTCGGGGGAATCGTTGGCAGGAAGTTTATCGTCGTCAGGCTTGTCGCCTGGAAGGTCATGGTTAGGGAGGTCGCTCATCATTATCCCAGATCGTAGTCTTTGATTTTGGTGAGCAGCGTTTTATAACTAACACCCAAATGCTCGGCCGCCTGCATCTTGTTTCCTTTGCTGGCGGCGAGTGCCTCGAGGATCTTTTGCCGTTCTACAAAACGCAACGCGCGCTGGGCGGCTTCGGATAACGTTCCCGTCAAGTCAAATATCTTCCGCGCGTCGGCGTTGTCAGTCGGGCCGGTGTTCAGTCCAAGGTCCTGCGGCTCGAGCATCATGGTGTCCGAAAGAATGCAGGCGCGTTCGATTGCGTTTTCCAATTCCCGGACGTTGCCCGGCCAACTATGTTTACGTAATGCTGCCAAAGCATCTTCGCTCAGCTTAGCTTCACGTCCGCGAAGTTCTTTGCCCAGCTCTGCCGCGAAGTGTTTAGCGAGCAGGTCAATGTCGCTTTCGCGGTCGCGCAGCGGCGGAATCTCAAGGGGAAACACCGCCAGACGGAAAAACAGGTCGCGTCGAAACTTACCGCTCTCAACGTCCGCCTTTAGATCGCGATTAGTGGCCGCTACCACGCGAACGTCGACCGGAACCGGCGCGCGCCCGCCAATTCGATCGACAACTTTTTCCTCGATAACGCGCAGTAGTTTACCCTGCACAGCCAGTGGCAGTTCGCCGATTTCGTCCAGGAAAACAGTACCGCTCGAAGCGAGTTCAAATTTCCCCAGGCGTCTGTCGCCCGCGCCCGTAAACGCACCGCGCTCATGGCCAAACAACTCGTTCTCAATGAGCGTCTCCGGAATGGCCGCGCAATTGATTGCCACGAAAGGCCGATCGCGGCGGGCCGAAAGATGATGGACCGCACGCGCAAACAGCTCCTTGCCCGTACCCGATTCGCCCAGCAGTAATACTGTCGCCTCGGTTTGCGCTACGCGCTGAGTTTCAGCCACAGCACGCTTGATCGCTTCCGATTCACCAATGATTCGGGGAAAGCCATATCGGCGGGACCATTCCTCACGCAGCAGAATGTTTTCAGTCCTAAGTCTCTCCTGCTCGAGCGCCCGTTCGACGATAATAAGCAGGTGGTTGGAGTCGACCGGCTTCTGAAGAAACTCATGAGCGCCGTCTTTCATCGCTTGCACCGCCTCGTCGATGGAGCCGAAGGCTGTCATCACAATCACGGGAATGCTTCCGTCAGCGGCGCGCGCGGCACGCAGAACGTCGAGCCCGGTTCCGTTTGGCATGCGGAGGTCGGTGAGAACTAACTTGTGTGGGCCGGCGGAGATTTCATTGAGAGCGGCGCGCGCGTCAGCGGCTTCGGTGACCGTGTAACCTGCGTTCTCGAGTGTGAGACGCAAAACGCGGCGCAAGCTGTCTTTGTCTTCAACGAGTAAGATATCAGGCATCTGGAAGGTGTGCGTCCAACGTTGGTCCAGAAAATCCGCAGAGCAAAAGTATCGTCTGCTGTAGTGTCAAAAAGATGACGTGACCGCCAATCATGATTAAACGCCAGACTGTTACTGTCAAGCACTTGATCTACGGCAAAGCGTTTCGAGGCAAAACAAAAAAAGCGTGAGGCCTGGCAAAGCCTCACGCGTTTCGTACTGTTCTATTCCGACTGTTATTTTTCGACCATTCCAAGCACCATCGGCGCAGTCAACTCCAGCGCCTCGGCAACGGCGGTGGAGTTGTATCGCATAGTCGAACTTCCGGCGCCGGTTCCATAATCAAAGCCTGGTTCGAGGAAACTACCGGTGTTATTGAAATGGGCCACCATAACTGCACCAAATATGGTCCGGTTACCTCCGCCCGTTTTGTTTATCGTGCCCTTGCCCAGCACCAGAATGACTCCGTAGAAATCAGGCCCGGAAGGAGCCATTTTGAGATCGCCTTCAACAATGAGAAGGCCCGCCCCACCGTCCAGGGTGCAATTACCCTTTACTACAATGAATTCAGGAGCTCCTACAGCGCCTGCCGGACCTACTAATGAGTTCACAACTCTACCCTTCTTTTGGGCCAGGGCCTCAGCCTGAGCCAGAAAAGCGCGCGCCTTATCTGCCGTGTCAAGAAACCAGGGCGGTTGAACAGAGAGCGGACCAACCGGCGCCGGTTCTCCGGTTGTTACCAGGTTCAGAATATTGTATTTCGGATCTGATACTGTGCTGGGTTTTGATGAGTATGCCGCCTCAGCCGTCCCCACATCATGGTTGCTAACCGCGAACGCGGGCTTGGTCGCCAACGGTGGCACCGCAACATCGACGCCGGAATAAGTTTTTGCGGCGCTTGATCCGGTGATGAAATTCATCGGTGTAAGGTGATCGTCATGACCGCGCATTACGAGCGTTGCCGGGATGTCGATTCCCAGGCCATCGGCCACAATCAACATGGATAGTTTTTTTCGGGCTCCGCGTGGGCCATAACCAGTTGACTCAATAAGGAGTCGGGAAGGACCAGTGCCGCTGACCGGAGTGACTGTAAGGCTATAGGCGATGCCGTTAAATGGATTGTAGCCCGGACCGCTAATGCTGACGCGGTCGGGATAGGTGCCACCCGGCGGCGTGTAGTCATAGGTGATCCAACGTGAGAGACGAGCGGGGAAACCAGCTGTCGTTGGATCGACGTCCAGGTTAGACCACGAATTCGTCTTCGCCTTGTAGAAATTGATTTTGTTTTCAGGCGCAACTGACCCTGACGGATTTGCCGCGAACAATGGTTTCGGCATGACGTTGCCGCGCATCACGTTCAGGCTCGCCTGGATGCCGGCCTCAGCGCCGTAATAGGCCTGTGCCTCAGCGGCAGCGTCGAAGGAGTTCGTAGCAGACATGGTGGTGGTGAGAATCAGCATGCCACCAGCGGTTAGCAGAAGCGCCGATATTAGCAGGGTGCTAATCAGAGCGGCGCCGCGTTCACCGTCGGTTCCTGTTCTTTTGTCTGACAACATTTTCTTCATGGCGATTCATTTTCGATCGCAGCTCTTAGAATTGCTGCAACGTGTTTGGGGCGTTTCTCAGAGAGACCTGGGAAATCAAATTGACCACACCCTCAGGCTCTTCGGCACTTGCTGGCAAGAACACTTCAACCTCAATACTCACTCTCTCTGCGCTTCCGGAGCTCACCTCAGTGCCGGCGAGATCGAAATACTTGATAGTCAGTCCGGTTATGTTTGTGGCCAGAACAGAGCGCTGGCTCGCAGCCAGGGAATTGTCGTAGCGAACGATTTCACGGTTTGCAGTTTGCAGCACGAAACGGACATCTTCATCAATGCCGTTGAGGTTCGAATTATTATCGAGGTTGGCGCGTGTCCTGATTGATTCCGCTGACGAGTCCGCAACGACAATTCCGTTATCAGCAAGTCCGTAACCGGAATTGCTAATCTCCCGTGACATGATGCTGAGCGCGCGTTGAACTGAGGCTAAGGCGTTAGACCTTACGTTTTCACGAGCACGCGTCCGCAGGGAAGTGGCCAGCAGAGTACTAGCCGCGACCATAACCGCGAGCGTGACCGTCATCGCAATTAGCAGCTCGAGCAGGGAAAATCCACCTTGCTCACACGCTTTGGTTTTTGATTTTCGGTGTTGCATCTCTTGATCTCATTCCGACTTGCTTAATAATCCGTTCGCGTCCGCTGCGTTATTAATGTGACGGTCCCGCCCACGCCCACGGCCCAACTCCGGGGAGCTGACGGCGTCACCGTGATCTTTATGGTCTTGAAATTCGACGCCGCGTTGATCTGGTCTCCGTCCGTACTTGGATCGTCATCAATTGTTTTTGTCAGATTGAATGTACGCCGGCCTCGAACAATTCCGTTTTGAGAGGTTTGCCCCCCGGCCAAAGTCGCCGCAGTACCGGAAGAGTTGAACTGTGCTGTCCGCAAAAGTTCCAGAGCTTCTTTTGCAATGGCAATACTTGTATTGCGATCGCTGGCGCCGGAGTTGTTGTAGATGGAGAACGAAAACAAGCTCGCCGATCCGAGCGCGACGATCGTCATCAGCAGCATTGCAATCACTGCTTCCAACAGCGAAAAACCCCGCTCGCTTGCTGCGCGTCTGCCTGGTTGATCAGGACGAATCCACGCGCCAGTCAGGCGGCCCGAAGCAGCTACGGCTTGCAACTTTTTGAACGTTCGCTTCATTAGTACTGTGTATTGTTTCGGAAGGTTGGGGCCGGGGCCGGGTTGGTGTTGGTGACCGTGTTGCTGGTGATGGCAGCATCAATAACGGCTTGACCGGCATCGCTAATATTTATGGACGTCGAACCATAAGTTGAACTGGAAATAGTTATTGTGGAGACAGGAGTGATGGTTCCGGTGGAGTTAACAGTTCGTCCGCGCCAGTCGAAGTAAATTGTGCGGGGAAAACTGCCGTTGAATTGCAAGTCTGTGTTGATCGGCAAGCTTATTACTTTGGGGGCGTCGAGGGCTCCATTGCCATCGGCATCGATAGTTACGGAGTAGAAGGTTGCGTTAACTATTGATACCTGCGCCATCTCCGCCGTCGTCGGCACGGGGCGGCGACGAACCGAGTCGAGTCGGGCCTTCTCCAGGTAGCCGACAAATTCCTGGGCGGCGTTTGCTCTTATCATCACCTGTCGCGCGCGCACTATCTGCATGATGGCGAAACCGGACATCACCGTAATCATCATCATGACGATCAGCAGTTCAAGTACCGTCACGCCGGCGGCGTTGCTGAGGGTTTTTTGAGTGAGAGGGGCTTTCATATTTTAAGAATTTCGAGCAGATAGTTGGTCGCTCATTGAATCCACGGGGGCTGGTCGCTTTGAAGCAGTACCCCCCGCACTGCGCAGGAATTGACGATCAATTTCATCTAAAAAGCTGGCCGCCAACTCGAAGTGGCCCAGGTCTTTTATTAATTTCTGCTGCTGCAATGCTGACTCCTGGTCTTCAAGATCCAGATATACGAGACCAAGACAGTGGTGAACTGACGCATCGTCTGGATTGATTTGCAGCGCTTGAGTAAAGGCTTTTATTGCCTCGGCATAACTGCCGACGTTGAAATAGGCAAGCCCAAGATTTTTTCGTAACTCTATGTCGGCAGGTTCCAGCCGAATAGCGCTTAAATGCATGCGAACAGCCTTCAGAAACTCGCCGGAACGATCGTATGCGAGACCCAACCTTGTATACGCCTCGGTGAAATCGCGTTTGATCTTTATGGCTTCAGAAAAAGCCTGAATAGACTCTTCGTCACGACTAAGATGTTCGTACGCCACACCCAATGCCAAATACGCGTCTGCCAAATCCTGACCTCTTTGCAGCGCCTGTTTGAATTCGGCTACGGCTTCGGTGTGCCGACCCTGACGAGCCAGCTCTAGCCCGGACTGGTAGTGGCTATCGTCCGCAAACGATTCGTCCGCTTGCCGACCCTTAAACTTCTCGAAGATTTTTTTCCTTAGCATCCGACTGGTTTCTCCAACGTTCTCTTAGTATTCACTTACGGCCAGCGCAAAGACTCCGCCAAGTCGAAGAGCACTCTTGGCGCTTGCCCGATCTAATTGCAGGCCTGAGGTTCCGCTACCGGAGGATATAAAAGTAGGATTCAGAAATCCGCCGGAACTGCCGAATCGCGCGAGCACAAACGCGCCGTAGTTCGTGGCGTTGCCGCCGCCGCTACGGTTAATCACCCCGTCGCCGAGTACCAATACCAACCCATCAAATGCCTTGCTGCCGGTGATGTTGAGCGTGCCTGTCACAATCAGAAGACCCTTTCCTCCGTCATTTGGAAGGGTGGCGTCACCATCAACAAACGTGACCAGGCCTTTCGCCGGAGCGTCTGCCTCAGCTCCGAAATCTGATGGCCCAGCCTCACCATTGCGGGTATCGAAATAACGATCGCAGGTGTAGTTCCAATCGGTACTACATTTGTAAAACTGCTGTTGAGCCGCAAGTCTAAATTGCTGCACGAACGCGCGCGCGCCGGATATAGGATCAGATGTTGTCTGTAGCCAGGAGGGAAGTTGCGGCAGGTCTGTCGGTAGCGTTAACTGCTTGAGAACTGGAATCAATCCATTGCTGTCCCCCTCCAGAGGAAGGGAGTTGTTACTCTTTAAATTTGAGAGAGTCGTATAGTCAGGGCCGTTTGTGACGAGGAAAGCCGGCAGCGGTTGTCCCTGGGCGTTATCAATTCCCGAGTAAATATAATGTGCGCTGCTGCCTATAGAAACAGTGGCAGGAGTGGTTGAATCGTCGTGACCGCGGATCACAAAAGTCGCGGGTGGATCGTAATTGGCAGCAAAGTTACTGACCATTGTTTGCATATTCTTGATGGCCCCATGTGGCCCATAGCCCACAACTTTTATGATTAGACGTCGTGGTTCCGGCGTGGTGACGGTAGTTGGTATTGTCTTGACGGTGCTGTCCGTAGGAATCGTCAACGAAGTCGGTACCGTGAACAAGGTGCCTACGTTCGGAATTTCTACTGAGCCGGTGTTAAAGGCGAGGGTGACATTCGTTGAGCCAGGGCTAATCGTTCCACTCAGCGTGCCTTTTATTGAAACGGAAATCGGCGAACTGCTTCCGAGTGCCAGGGGCGCGGTCTCGGTGAATGTCAGCGTAAAGGTAGAACCGTTAGGAATTGGAATGTTCGTGCCGTTCTTGACCCCTGAAAAGGCGAATGTACCGAGAGCCGGGCTACCATTCGTTGTGATGTCAGTTAATGGTTGCGCGGTGTAAGTAAGCGTCACGCTGTTGGAGCCACTGCCGCCAAAAGTTATCGTTGTCGAGGTAACGCCGTCCACCGTGAGTGACCCCGAGGTGGAGTAAACCACCTTGGTGGAGAAGTCCGGATCGACGACTTCGTTGATGGCGTAGGCTGTTCCTTCGCCGAGAGTTATGCGGTCCGGCGTTGGCGTCCCGTAATTTTTAATAAGCCACTGAGAAAGCTGAGGATTGGAAACGGCGGTTTTGAAATTTATGTTCGGCGAAATGTTTCCTCTGAGCACATTAAGCGCTGCCTGTGTGCCGGCTTCCGCAGCATAATAAGCCTGAACTTCATCAGTCGCACTGACAGCATTGGTAGTGGACATACTCGTCGTCAGAATTAGAGCGCTGGCCAAAGTAAGTACCAGCGCCGAAATGAAGAGCACCGTGATCAACGCCGCTCCCCGCTGGCCGCGCAAAGCGTCAGCCGTTTCTAATTCTGATTTCTTCCGTTTAGACAAGGAGTCTCCAATCTGATTTGTGTCAGTAATTATTAATGTCTGCGTTGCGCAGACTGACGTCTGACACAAGCTGCACGCGGGATTTTGGTTGAAAGCCGGGAGAACCTGGCTGTCCCCGTTCGGATAGTTCGACGCAAAGACTGATCACGATGTACTTGGCATCACTTTTCTGGGCCACTTCTGCGGAAGCCGTTGAAATGTCACAGCTAGGCACGCCTCCCACGGCGGGCGCCATCGTGTAGCTGATCTTTGACGGGTAGTAGCGGATCTTTAGCCTGTCGACGCGATTGGCGAGCACGGTTGTTTGATTCTGCGTGCCGATGTCAAGACGCACGATGTAACTCCCGTCACCGCCGTCCCACAGTGAATATTTCACGTCTTCATTCCGATCGTTAACCAGCGGGCTACTGGCTCTCCGGTCGAAGGCGTTTAAGTTGGCGCGCACGCGGATTGAAGTCAGACCTGAATCGGCAGCCACAATTCCGTTATCAATAAGACCAAAGCCTGAGTTCGCAATCTCGCGTGTCATGATGTTAAGCGCGCGTTGCGAGTCGGCCAATGCATCTGACCGTTGATTTTCTCTGGCACGAACATTGAATGAAGTTGTTAGCAACGCGCTTGTAACTCCCATAACAACGAGCACGATGGAAATTGCAATCAGCAACTCGAACATTGAGAAACCTGTCTCCGAACTCTTCCGAGGTTCACACATGAATAAAGCGATCTCCTATAAGTTGACGGAGAATTTATCCGAGGTTGGGACCAGGCGTAATCGCGGTTCGCTTTGTATAGATAGTTACCTGTCCGTACATCCAGCCACGTGTACCGCCGTATTGAGGGCCGGTCGTGCTTCTAGCGTTTGGAGTGACGACGAGCTTTACGTCCTTGAGCGTGGTGGTTGTATTTACGACGGTCATCTCAACGGTATAGGTTTGTAACCCGGTAGCTGGATCTCCGACGCTCAGCGTCTCATTCGACGAAACGCACGAACTAAATGACGTGGCTCGCAATTGCTCCAATTTGATTTGGGCTATCGCCAGAGCGCCGGCGCGAATCGCAGCGGCCGAATTGTACCGACTGGCGTAGACGAAGAGAGGGGCGAGACCGACCGATACGATCATCATCAAGACCAGCGCTATGCTGGTCTCGATTATGGTGAAGCCCCCCTGATCTTTCCTAGTAATCACTGGTCCCATCTGGTTTACCTGATGTTTAGTTGGTGACATTTACTTTGAGGGGAATTGATGCGCCACATTGCGCAGTGAAGGTTACAGGAAAAGGTCCCTTCAGATTATTGGTTGACTTAATCAAGAAACTGGTTGGAGTAGAAACAGTTTGCGATGACGGGGTGATTGTCAGATTGGAGGGGTATGAGGCGACGACGAGCGTAGAGACGCTTGTGCCAACCTTCACGCTGTTTGAACCGCCATTCTTCTTAACTGAAATACTCGATGCGGAAATATTCAATTGACACTCTGGTGGGCCCGCTTCGCTGGGGACGCCTTCTCCGGAAACATCCAAACAAGGCGTGTTGTCTACTGTGTCCGTGCTGCTGACCACAGTCGTATAGCGGACAGGTGATGACGCAGAGATGCCTTCAGTATAAGGGATATTTGGCAAAGTCGGTTGCTGATTCTCGACCGTAACATCGCCTGACCCAGACACATCGACGTTCAAACCGTCATTCGGGTTAATGTCGTTCTTCACCGAAAAAGTCGTCACACAAAGGGCCCCCGCCGTGATTGTGCGGCCACGCCAATTAAAGGTGATCTTTGGAAGCTCGGCTACGCTGGCTATTTGAACGCCGCTCTCAAAGTTAAAAGTGCGATCAGTCGCACTTCCAGTATTAAGAAAGTCCATGTGCACCGTGTAGCTTGTAGGACTCGTAAAGGTGACATCCGCAGTACTATGCCGGCGAACAGCGTCAATTCGAGCCTTCTCCAGGTAGCTGGCGAGTTGTCGGACGGAATTTTGCATTCGCAATGAGGCGCGAGCTGATCTGAAATTAACCAGCGCCACAGTCGAGATGATCGCAATGACCGCTACTACTACCAGGAGTTCCGGAATCCCAATCCCGCTTTCTCCGTTCCGTTTTCTCGGTAGCTCGATTTTTGTGTCCGTAATCATCTTTCCTCCAACTCTTCAGACACCAGGGTCAGACACCTTGGCGGCCCTACCTCGGCAACACTTATGCCAGCCACAACTGTTAACTAAATTGTCCGTTTCGAGCCGTGGTCGGTTAAGCGCAAGAGTCTATGCGTAACTTTTAGTAACTACGACGGAAGTAGTCTTCCTACCGCGCCCTCACCCACCGGCACACTTCTCTGCAAGGGCGAGAACTTATTTTTAGTTCTTGTCAGGAAAGGCGGGCAGCTTTCGGACTTTAGACTAAATGGGAATCTTTCTGCGGCGAGGGATGGCTTTCTCAAGAGGCACGCCCGCTCGACGCGAAACGAGATCGTCCGCTGCACGCGTGGCACCGCACGTCGCGCGCGAAAGCTGGACGGTGAAGCGCCCCGCCGGTCCTAACGATCGGCGGGGCGCAATTCGTTTGAGAGTTATTACGGTTGGTCAGGGAGCATTAGGATGGGCTTGCATGGCCGGTCCAAGTTCTCCGTTAGCTGAACCAGAGATGCTCTCTGTGTCTGCAAGTCTCATCGGTAGAGTAAGTGGTTTGTAGTCGAACGCTCTTGGTCCGCCCCGACTGTTCTGCACCTGCATTACCAGGTAATCCTGATTTGAACGGAACCTCAACACGTTTCCACGTTGGTTCATGATCACGAAGAGCAGCGTCTCGCCGCTTTTGGTTCGCATCTGTCCAACCAGCGAGCTGGCGCCCCCATCGGTCCTGGTTAGCGTCCCTGTTTTTGCAATTACACTTCCTTGCCAGGCGGGACCGGTGAACCGATCTTCCATAGTTCCCGGATCGATTCCCGCCACGGGCATGATGTCTGAAGCTACCAGTTTATTTTTCTGAAGCTCGTTGCGCAGACCGCGCAGTATCTTCATCATCGCGCGTGGTGTAACACGATTTACTCCCAGCCCACTCAGGGAAGCGAATTGAATCTCCTCAGGCGGAATACCCAGGGTGGTGGACAACTGCCGCATCACCGTTTCCCTGCCGCCGAGGCTATCGCCGATACGTTCAGCCATAAAATTGTTCGAATAACAAAGCAGCACCTTGAGCACATCACGAAGTTTGCTGGATTTGTGTGTAAGCAGAAGCCTGGCGCCCGGAGCGACAGAACCTACGGTCACTTCACCCATCACCGACAAACTCGGCACAGTCTGTAGACTGGCAAGATCACCGAGCGCTGTACGCTCGTAAGTCCAGGCGCGCGTGGCCTCGCTGTTCCGCAGGCTGGCATCGAGCGTGTCATAGAGTAGCGCGCCCGAGCTGCGCGCCGACCAACTGAAATTCATTGTGAACCCCGGTCCTACGATGAGATCTCCGGTAACGGTGCGAATCCCGAGATTGTTCAGCTCGCGTGCAATCATCACCCCGTGTTCGTGATGAAACGAAGGATCGCGACCGCTGACGTACAGATTCCCGACGATTTGTCCGGTTGTTTTGTCGAACGAGCCGTCAGTCCAGAAGGCGGTACTAAATCGGTGATCTGATCCAAAAGTGCGTAGAGCGATGAGTGCTGTGCCAAGTTTTATGGATGATGCTGGGTTAAATGTCTGATCGACTGCCTGCCCGGATACGATCTTGCCATCAAGGGTTTCGATCAAAACGCCTTGCAAGCCATAGAGCGGTGCGACGCTGCTGTCGCTGCTTGATTGATCTTGTTGTGGGTTGGTCGCTGGAGTTGGACTAACAACCGGAGCCGGGGATGGTTGTGCCGGAGTTTGAGCCGCGATTCGCACGGACGCAGTGATCACGAATAGCGCAATTGTCAGACTCTGCCAAATAATAGTCTGAACTCCTGCCTTGCCTTTCGTTGCTGCTGTTCCCACTTCGCCAATGCCTCCTAACATGTTGCTCTAACAGGGAGCGACGAAGAATAATAACACGCCGTCTACTGGCGGCGCGGAGGAGGTTATTTTGATGCGTTCATGCTTCGTCAGGATGTCGTAAGTATGACGAAGATTTTGACTGTTCATCCCCACCAGGCGAAGTCTAAATTCGTTGACAATGCAAGAAGCGCAAACCTAGAATCGGAGCATTGAAAATCCAGTGAGAGCTAACCGCAAGCCGGTAGTGGTCGAAGATATCCGTGCCACACACCACGCGCGCAAAAAAGAGATTCGCGCGCGACTCGATCAATTTCGACAAATGTGGCGCAAGGGATCCGACGAGCAACTGTGGGAAGAACTTGTTTTCTGTATCTTCACCGCCGGAGCGTCCGCGCGAATGGGCTTTCGTGCCGTTGAAGCGATACGGCCACTTCTTATGGACGGCGAGCGCGAAGAGATGACCCTGGCCTTGAAGCATGCTGGCGCGCACCGCTTTCCAGTTGAGCGACCCTGCTATATCGTCGTCACGCGAAATTACCTGCGAGAACATTGCCGGATGGCATTGCGTGAGAAGCTCGAGAGCTTTGCTGATCCAATTGAACGTCGCGATTGGCTGGCTCGGGAAAAACAAATTAAGGGACTCGGCTACAAAGAGTCGAGTCACTTCCTACGAAACATCGGCCTGATGGGCCACGCTATTCTTGATAAACACGTGATGAGTTGTTTGCAGGATCTCGAAATCGTCGAAACAGCAAAGCCGCCGGCAACGCGAACGCGATATCTGGAAACAGAGGATAGGCTGCGATCGTTTGCCCGCGAGATTAGGATTGACTTTGATGAACTTGATCTGGTTCTTTGGTCAATGAAAACAGGCGAAGTCCTGAAGTAATTATGTTGTTCTCCCCAGTCCTTGATTTGGATACTGCAGAGTATCCCGTCGCGAAGAGATAAAGTTATGCGAATTCTTAACGCGAAACGGCGGCTCCCCCCAGTGGTCACAAAACTCTTTACCAGCACTCTGATTTGCCTGGCTATAACGGCGACGGCATTCGCGAGTGGCGACGGCAAGTCTCGCCAACGAGCGCGCGAAGCGTTGCGAAGCGGAGACTATGAGAGCGCTGAGAAACAGTTTCGAGAGGTTCTTGCAAAAGACGCTCATGATAAAGAGGCCCGGCTGGGGCTGAGTTTCGCACTGCTCAAACAGAGACTGTTGCAGGACGCCTATGACCACGCGGCCCGAGTGATTCTGGCGGATCCGCTTTCAGCGCGTGCTCACGCGTTGTTAGGGGCCACCATTCTGGCGTCGGGTGATTTTCGAAATTCAGTCGAAGAGTTTCGGACGGCATTAAGTATCCAGGAGAATGAAGCGCTCGCAATCTGCGGCCTGGCGATGGTCGATTTCTACGAGAACCGCCTCGATTCCGCGATCAAGGGATTGCGTCGCGCGGTGAGCCTCGATAGCGGAGAGGCTGATTACATTTTTAATCTGGGCCAGGCGGCGGCTCGCAGCGAGAGATACAGAGAAGCTGCAGACGCGTATGAAAGATTTTTAGCAATTGCGCCCAAGGCCGACGGCGATCGCCGCAACCGCATACGTGGGCTAATTGATTTCCTCCGTTATCTTGGGAAGCAGTCCTCACTTTACAATCTGGCGGGAGACAGCAAGACGACCTTACCTTTCGAGTCAGTCGATAGTCGGCCGATTTTGAAGGTACGAATAAACAATGGCCGAGAGACCCTGCGCTTCGTTCTCGACACCGGGTCGGGAATGTCTGTCATTTCGGAAGAGACCGCAAAGAAGCTGGGTTTGCGCGCGGTGGCTCGCGGCGGATTGGCGCGCGCAGTAGGCGGCGGCGGCAAGTTTGAGATTGTTTATGGCTTTCTGGAGTCTTTGGATATTGGCGACGTCAGGGTGGAAAGGGTGCCGGTCTACATTCGGCATTTCTATGACGAGCACAATCGGGTCGATGGTTATTTAGGTCTTTCAGTGATCTCCAAATTCATCGCTTCGGTAGACTACGGCGAAAACGTTTTTATGTTGCGCCGGCCATCGGAAGCTAATGCAGCGGATTTGTGGGGTGGACCAATCTCCAGAAACGGCGTTCAGCCCATCGCCGCCGGTGTGTTGGAAATTCCACTGCGCACAACTTCGAGCGGATTTCTAAGCGGGGAGGTGCGTCTCGAAGGTATTGATAAGCCCTTAAACTTCATTATCGACACCGGCGCGAGCGTCTCGGTTGTTTCCGAACGCCTGACCACGGAAGAAGACTTGAGCAGTTATCTTGAACCGACGCGCCTTCGCATTTTTGGCGCGGCCGGAGTGGCCGAAGATGTTAAGAGTCTGCTGCTGCCCAAGGTTATGTTTGGCACAATTGCGCGAGAAAGAATTAGTGCCGCTGTTTTGGATTTGGAACCGGTAAACGAAACTGCCGGCTTTACTCAAAACGGCATCCTGGGCGGCAACTACTTACGTCACTTTCGTGTTTCCTTTGATTTTCAACGCGGCCTAATTCGATTGGAGCCGCTCAGCAAGAAGGCTAAAACGACCGAGGTAGCCAGACCTGACGAGCATTTGTACCAATGAAGCAAAGTCTCTATCTCGAAACATCAGTGATCGGCGCCTACCTGGATAACGGGGAGCCGTTTCGTCGCGATCTGACGATTCGCTGGTGGGAGCATGAAATGCCCGACTACCGCGCAGTAATCTCGCCGCTGGTCAATCGAGAGTTGGAGCGCGTGAGCGAGCCCCACCGCTCATCCTACCTCAACCTGACCTCGGCCCTTGAACAAGTGGATCTTACTGACGAAGCTGCAATCCTGGCCGATGGCTACATCTCGCGCGGGATATTTCACCGCAAATACATTGCAGATGCGCTGCATGTGGCAATCGCCTCCTGCCATAAGCTGGACTACCTGGTCACCTGGAATTTCGGTCATCTGGCAAACGTTCGCAGGCAGGCACGCATTCGACTTTTCAATACTGCGGCGGGGTTTTACGTGCCGATGATCGTGACGCCGGAGTTTTTAGTTTCAGAAGCAACGGAGAAGGTAAATTGAAACCTCACGAATTGAGTTCTCAAATCGCAGATCAGGAGAGAACTCAGATCGAAAACCAAGAGATGTATCGTCGTCCTAAATTTCTGGAAGTCTTGCACGCCATTCGTGAGCAGATGTCTCGCGACGTGGATTACGACGTCGACCTGTTCACTGAAATGGTTCGTTCGGGTGTCAGGCCTGCGCACGGTCCCGAACGCATCATTCGCGGCGTGCGCACGCGCGCGTTGCGCGATGAAGTACAGGAAGACTCCGAGGTGACCAGCGCCTTTGAGGATCGCGAGGCGCCGACAAAAAAACGCGCCCGTAAGTCAGGCTAAACGGCGAGCGATTGCAACACAGCTTTTGAAACTTGCATACACATGAATCCAACGTTTGAAACAATCGGGCTGGAAGTGCCGAGCGAGAAGGCTTTCAATTACCTGGCCGAACGCGCGGGTGATCAGGGTGAAGCTACGCAGCTCAGTCGTCGTGGCGCCGTGCTGCATGGTCGTTGCTGGAAGTTGGGAGAAGGCCTTGAGGTCTGGACGGTGCTGTATGAATCAGGCAGCGGGGACGTGTTTTACGCTGATTGCCGGCCCGGCTTTCGCGCTCGCTACATTCAGACCATCAGTCCCTGGGCCTTAACTGAATACGATGAGGAAGGTGAGGCAGTCGTACACGGTTATCGCGAGGGCGCGGACTGTGAGGTTTTGTTCGAACTGCAGAATCTGACGGAAGTTGGGCCGGCAGGTTTTGGCGCGGAAGAGCTCCATGTTGGGCTGTGCGGGCTGGCTTACCGTGCTCGGGTGCGCAGTGCGCCGGCGAAGACCAGATGGGTTCCGCTCGATAAGGCGGCGCCGTCGCGCGCTGCTCATGAAAACGATTGGAGCTTATCGGGCCGCGTAATTGCTTTTAAGCCGCTGAAAAATCCGCTATCGGGAAGTGACTTGTACTGGATTCACGTCGATCTCGAAAGAATGAATCTTGAGATCCTCGTGAATCAACGCGCCCTTCGCGGAGATGCGCTGGCGCCGGGCGTAACTCTCGACGCCGAAATCTGGCTGCAGGGACACGTGCTGGATGAATTGGCGCTCAGTTCGCGTTACGAAGGCGTTGATTGTTCAACTTCGATCGCGGACTTCTGGGCCAAACTTAAACGAAGAAACTGAGAGAAGGAACCGGCCGCGAGGTAGGAGAACGCAGAAGGGGAACAGGGGAAAAGGGTAAGAGGGGAAGGGTAGAGCTTGCAGGCCACCTTGTCCTTTACCCGTTCCCCTTTTTCCCTTTTACCCCAGATATTTTATGAGACGTTTGCTTGTCACCTTCCTCATTGTCCTCACAATCGCAGGCGGATTGTATTTCTTCAATCAATACTGGATTCATCGTTATGATGGCTTAATAGCCAGACAAGCAAACGTCTATCGACTTGATCCGGATTTAGTCTGGAGCGTGATTTACGAAGAGACTTATTTCAGTCCCTGGAAAAATGGCAAACACGGGGAAGTGGGGTTGATGCAAATCACGCCGACTGTGGGTCGCGAGTGGGCCGCGGAGACCGGCATGCACGATCTGGAACGGCAGATGAACGAGAATCCGGGCAGCCTGCTGCGTGAACCCGAACGAAATATTCAAATCGGTTGCTGGTATCTGGAAAAAATCTACGAACAGTATCGCGATACGCCCGATCCGGAACCGCGAATCATTGCAGCCTATAATGCCGGCCCCAGCCGGGCTGCGGAGTGGAGTAAAGTTTCGCCGGGAGACCGGCCATTGTCCGGGGACGAGTTTATTAACCGGATAGAAATCGCTTCAACACGCGCTTACGTCAGTTCGATAATGCAACGCTATCGTAAGCTCAAAGGACCAGCGCAACCCATCACGACACCGGCTGCGCCATCGGGTGTTCCGTAGGTCTTACGACCTCCCAGGCGGATCTGGTCAGACAAAAATGAGGTCAGGACCACCTCGGGTAGCGTTGGGTTCAGCGGTCATCCGCTACCGTGAAGTGGTACTGACCTCGTTGCTGGTTTGCGTTACGCTTTCGCAGCACCATGACAAAACTCTATTGCGCTCGCTGGGTGTTACCCATCTCGTCGCCGGCAATTGAAGCTGGAGCACTCGCCGTTGAAGGCCAGCGGATTGTTGCCGTCGGAACGCGTGGTGCGCTCATGACGCAATTCCCTGAAGCGACAGTCTGCGACCTCGGCGAGTCTGCCATTATTCCCGGCTTGGTCAATGCCCACTCGCATCTGGAACTTACCGCTATGCGCGGTTTCCTCGATCAGGAAGAAAATGACTTTTTCGCCTGGCTCCGAAAGCTGACGCTGGCACGGCTCGAGCGAATGACGGCCGATGACCTTAACATTTCCGCAGCCTGGGGCGCGTGTGAAGCGGCGCGAGCCGGTGTGACTTGTGTGGCCGACGCCAGCGACTCGGCCCTGCAAAGCATGAATGCGCTGCGCGATGTCGGGCTGCGTGGCATCGTGTTTCAGGAGTCGTTTGGGCCAGACCCGCGTCTCGCTGCTGAGAACTTTCAAAAGTTGCAAGACAAAATAGCGGCTCTGCGCGGACGCGAGACCGCCCTCGTGAAGTGTGGTGTCTCCCCTCACGCGCCGTACACAGTCTGTGCTCCGCAGTTGGAAATGATTTCCAGGTTCGCGCTGGATGAGAGACTGCCGCTAATGATGCACGCGGCTGAAACAGAAATGGAGGTCCAGTTCTTGCGCGATGGAACCGGCCCGTTCGCCGACGGACTAAGAAGCCGCGGTATTGATTGGCGCGCGCCGGGAGTTTCGCCGATCCGATATCTCAGTGATCATGGCGTGCTGGAAACTAATCCCTTATTGGCCCACTGCATTCACATCGATGAGGCGGATATGGACACGATGGAAAAAACCGGAACGCGAGTGGCGCATTGTCCGAAATCAAACTCAAAACTCGGGCACGGCGTTGCCCCGTTCGCGAAACTTACTCAGAAGCGAGTTGCGGTCGGCCTGGGCAGCGATTCCGTAGCCAGCAACAACACCTGCGATTTGCTGGAAGAGGCGCGGTTCGCGCTGCTGCTGGCCCGCTCTCTGGCAAACAATAATCACACCTTGACATGCGAAGACGTACTAAGCGCAGCGACTTCAGGAGGCGCCCATTCGTTGGGCCTGCAGAATCAAATTGGCGAACTTAGGGAAGGTTTTCAAGCCGACTTCGCGGTCGTCTCTCTTGATGGCGTACATCAGGTTCCGTCGTACGGAGTTGCCGAAACACTCATCTTTGCATCATCAGGACGTGACGTAACTTTGACGGTGGTGGCGGGAAACGAAGTCTACCGCGATGGCCGAGTGACTACGGTTGACGAGGATCGTCTACGCTCGCGCATGCATGAGATTGCGGCAAAACTAGCGTGCGGCTCTGCCGCCTGATGCGCGGAAGGCTATGCCCCTCCGGCGGGCGGCAAACCGCGAATTTCCGTGGACGGCGCTTTACCTCGCAAGCGCCGCAGCAATCGCCGCGTCAAAAATCTCCAACGCCACGTCCACGTTTTCTTTGGACAGGATTAACGGTGGCGACCAACGAATCGTATTGGCTCCGGCGCCGAGAATAATCAGTCCTCGCTCATAACATGCCATCTCAACGCGGTCGCGCAGCTCGGGCGCCGCTTTGTTTGTCAGGCGATCTTCCACAAACTCTACGCCGATCATCATGCCCATTCCGCGCACGTCTCCAATGCAATCATGCTTCTGTTGCAGACGCTCGAGGCCTGCCTTCAAATAAGCTCCGACTTCCGCGCTGTTTTGCACCAGCCCGCCTTGCAGCAATTCAATAGTTTTCAACGCTGCGGCGATGCACACCGGATTGCCGCCGAAAGTGGACGCATGCGCGCCGGGCTTCCAATTCATTAAGTCGGCGCGCGCAACGCAGGCGCCGATAGGCAGGCCAGAGCCGATACCCTTGGCAATGCACACAATATCGGGTTGCACGTCGTAGTGCTCTGAAGCAAACATTTTTCCAGTGCGGCCCATTCCCGATTGCACTTCGTCGATGACGAGCAATATGCCGTGCTGATCACAAACCCTGCGCAATTCCTTTAGGAAAGTTTTAGGTGCGGGCACGTAGCCACCTTCACCCTGGACAGCTTCAACCACGATTGCTGCTACTTCATCGGGCGGCGTTGTAGTTTTGAACAGCCGCTCTTCGATCCAGTTGAGAGCGCCTTGCGCCGCTCCGCCTGCGCCGCAGTCTGCGGCTGAGAAAGGATTTCGAAACTCGTTTGGATAGGGAACGTGAACTACGTCCAGCACCTGGCGCTTAAATCCGAGGCGCTGAGCTGAACGTGACGAAGTCAACGAAAGCGAACCTAAAGTGCGTCCATGAAAACTATTGAAGAAAGCTATGAACTTCTCGCGACCGGTTGCGTGCATCGCGAGTTTCAAGGCCGTCTCCACGGCTTCAGTGCCGCTGTTCGCAAAATGTGTTTTCGTTGGCGAGGGGACCGGCACTATTTCGTCAAGCTTTTTGGCGAGCGCCGGCATGTGTCGGTAGTAATAGTCGGTGCCGCACATGTGGATGAGTTGCTCCGCCTGCTCCTGAATGGCGCGCACTACTTCCGGATGGCAGTGCCCGGTGGAACAAACCGCAACTCCCGCATTGCAGTCGAGGAATATGTTGCCGTCGACATCTTCCACCCAAACGCCCTGCGCTCGTTCAACGACAAGTTTGAAAGCAGGCCTCGGATACGAAGGCGTAACAAACTGCGCGTCTGCAGCAATGATTTCCCGACCCTTCGGACCGGGCAGGGCGGTTTTGATATTCGGACGTTGTGGCGGGGCCATAGTGCTGGTTGACATGATGCACTCTCCTTCTAAAACGGACCGTTCGGTCTGAAAACAACCGTGACTCGACAAACGAAAGTCGAGACTACTTCGTCAGCGGGTGGCGAAAGTTAGAAAGTAAAGAGGCTAGTCGGCGAAAAGGTTGCAACGGCAATCGAGCGGGCGATGATTTAGAGTTTGGTTCATGGCTCAAAACGATGCTGGTGCGTTGCTTGGGGCTTTGATGACTACGTTAACTTGAAGTGGATATTATCATGCGGCGAGGGCACGGCCCAACTAACGTCGCGGCTTTTCCGTCTGATGTGCGGAAGGGCTGTGCCCTTCCGGAAACCATTGATGATAATGAGGCTGCGCCTCCGGAGGAAACAGAGGCGCAGCCTCAAGCGTTTTTTCCGCTTACGGAAAGGCAAAGCCCTTCCGCACATCAGGCGGCGAAGCCGGGACCGGCGCTTCTTGGTCTGGCTCCAGATTCTTTGGCGAAGGACTCTCGAATAGTCCTTTTCGGCGGAGGTGAGGGCCATAAAGTAAGCTTGCGTCCAACTGAATGAAGCAAAATACGTGAACGAAAGTAATGTTCGTGTTCCCACTCTACTTCCGCCATCGTCAGCAGGCAGTCGGTAAATTCTTCGTGCCCGCAATCTCGCGCGTGTCTGGCAGCGGTTTCATATTCGCGAATGTTTCGACTTTCCAAACGTCCAGCGCCGTACATCGGCGCTAGCCATCCCATCAAATGACAGAGAAATCCGAGTGCTCGTCCCACCAGCAGGGAGCGAAACTCGCGCTGCCGGCTGGGCCCTGAATCGAGTTGCTCCAGCATTCCGCCGACGAGTTCGCGGTGATGCCACTCCTCATTTTCGATCTGCCTGATGCGATCTCGCTCGTCTTCGTTGGAAACGGAATGCCAGTGGCCGCGGTAAGCATAAGCCGCAGCTCGCTCAGCCGAGTAAGCAAGTTGCAGGAGTTCGATGAGTTTGCGGCGACTGTCTAGTCCGGGCATGTACTGTTAGTTTACTGGCGCGGTGAAGGTGTAAGTAAGTACGCCGCTAACTTTCACGGGCTCACCACTGAGCTTCGTCGGTGAAAACTTTGCCGCTCGCGCGGCCGCGACGGCCGCTGCTTGCAACAGTGGATGTCCCGATACAGCCCGCGCTGAGATCACATTGCCTTGCTCGTCCACAGTGACCTGAACGACAACCATACCGCCAGCTTTCGCCGCCCTTGCCAGTGGCGGGTAAGGAGGTTTGGGTAATGAGAGTGCCTTCCCATTCAGCACGCCGGCAGAGATTGGCGCGCCCGAAGTTTTAAGCTTCTTGTCAGCCTGGCTGTCCTCACTCGGTTGCTGGGGAAACGGAGCCGGCGCCACTAATGGCGGCTCGATTGGAGGGATTTTACTGCTGCTGGTTTCTAATTCGGCGCTGCGAACATTATCAATCTTCCAGACACTTTCCTCTTTGCTAAGATCAAAGGCGAGCCCGAATGCGTCAGTACCTTTTTCGTTTTTGTACACAAACGAAACTCGCTTGCCTTCAGGCGAGGCAGTTTCCTGAACATTCTCCATCCGATAGTTTCCACCGACGGCGCTCGCCTGTCGAACCCTCTCCGCAAACTGCTTATTGTCCGCCTGGATTGTTTCGAGTCCGACTCGCTGTTGCGCTTTCTGCGAAAACAATTTAGTCATCGCATCAGTGTCGCCTTTTTGCGCCGCCGTCAAAAACTTCTTCACTGTGGCGGTGGGAGTCGGGATGAGACTGCAGGCCGACACCAGCAATGCCAGTGTGATCACGAATGTAGTTTTCGTTTTCATGTTTTTCTGACTAATGGTCTTATTTGCCATCTTCTGGTGGATTGGTCAGTGCGCGGTGATAGACGATAGGAATCAAGGCGTTGTTTTGCAAGGTTGGCGCGTGCTTTTGGAGTGCGCTGACAGGTCAGCGCCCACCAAAAAGGGTGGTATTCTTGACACTCTCTCTGGCGCGGCTATACACACGCGGTCTTTCAAATCCAGCATTCTT
>DASZDU010000133.1:0-18935 GCA_035941655.1 Pyrinomonadaceae bacterium
AACTCAGCACCGCTGAATTAGAGATGACTACTGCGGATACCCGACCGTTGCCGCCCGAGCTCAGGCACGTGGTTGACGCAGCAGCAGCTACTCAAGCGAAGCAGGAGCAGGCGGCAGCCATAGCGGATGCGCAGATGAAGAATGAGAGCGTAGAGAGCAAGCTTATGGAAAGTAGCAGTTCTCAACGATCTGACACGTCCGGCGAGTTCCTGCTCGACCTCGGGGACTACAAACAAGCACGTGCCGCACTCGCGGATGATTTTGTGTTGGACATAGATCTCGACGAGGTTCCCGAACCATCACCAGCAGAGGGCGCATTTTCGTCCTCATCATTCCCCAGCCGAGACAGTTATCGCTTAAGCCCGGTCCAGGCCAGCTTTGGCGCGACGAACGCGTCGACCGCTACTATTTCAGAAGCGCTTGCAACGCCCGATCAACTGGCAAAGACGCAGGAGTTCGAGCGAATCACGGACGAGCCGGAAGAAGAACGTGCACTCGAGCCGACATTCCATACTGCTGACGTAATAACGCCTGCTGCCGAAAACGTAGATGCCGGCTCCGTTGCGGCTGAAGAATATTCACCAACGCAGAGTGCGGCCGCGCCCGATGTCTCCGTCCAACAATTGTCACCCGAGATGATCGATGCGATCGCGCGGCGCGCAGTCGAGCAACTTTCGGAAAAGGTTGTACAGGAAATCGCCTGGGAAGTAGTGCCGCAACTTGCGGAACTTCTAATCAAGCGGCAGCTCGAAGAGAAAAGCTCGTAACATTTCCGAAGCAGAGTAAAGACAATTAGCAGGCGCAACCGCAAGGTCGCCTGCTTTTTGTTGTTCCAAATTTCCCTCTGTGCCCCCTCGGTGTTCTCTGTTTCTCAGGTGGTGAATTTACCTCTTCAAACATCCACCACAGAGACACAGAAGACCGAGGCGGCACAGAGGAAGACTAAAGGACGCCAACTAACACGCGCCGGCCTTAATATGAGAAGGTGCGGCTGTTACCTTACAATGCGCTGTTGTCTAAATTGAAAAACACCTGAGCACCGTCCACTACGACGACAAATGGAAATCTCGAAACAATACGATCCAAAACAAGCCGAACAGAATCATTATGAACGTTGGGAGAAGCAGGGTTGTTTCGCGCCGGAGATTAATCGCGACCAGAACGCGCCTCCTTTTTCAATAGTAATTCCGCCGCCGAATGTGACCGGCTCACTACACATGGGCCATGCGCTGCAACACACCATGATGGACGTCGTGACGCGCTACAAACGTATGTGCGGCTATCGCACCCTCTGGCTGCCGGGGACGGATCACGCCGGCATTTCCACCCAGCTGATGGTGACGCGAGAACTTAGGAAGGAAGGTATTAATCGCCACGAACTGGGCCGCGAAAAGTTTGTCGAGCGCGTTTGGAAGTGGAAGAAGGAATCCGGTGGACAGATAACTAAACAAATGCGGCGCGAGGGCGTCTCGGTCGACTGGTCGCGTGAGAAATTCACGATGGACGAAGACCTGTCGAGTGCGGTGCGAGAAGTCTTTGTTCGGCTTTATGAAGAGGGAATGATCTATCGAGGCAATCGCATCGTCAACTGGTGTCCGAACGATCAGACTGTGCTTTCCGATCTGGAAGTAGAAAAGATTCCTCAGGCGGGAAAACTTTATTACTTACGTTATCCGGCAAAGAATGGCGACGGCGGCGTGACCGTGGCGACTACGCGACCGGAAACCATGCTGGGTGATACGGCAGTTGCAGTGAACCCAAATGACGAACGCTACCAGAGTCTGATCGGCGCAACATTGGCACTGCCGCTGACGGGCCGAGAAATTCCGATCGTCGCCGATGAGTTCGTTGATCCGGAATTTGGTACAGGCGCGGTAAAGGTCACACCCGCACACGATCCTAATGACTACGATATGGGCATGCGTCACAGCCTCGCGCAAATCGTGGTTATTGACCCGCACGCAAAGATGACTGAAGCCGCCGGCGTTGATTTTGCGGGCCTCGATCGCCACAAGGCGCGCGCAAAAGTAGTTGAAAAATTTGAAGAGTTGGGACTGCTGGAGAGGGTTGTCGATTACGAATTCTCGATTTCAAAGTGTGAACGCTGCAAGACCGTCATCGAGCCCTTGATCTCAACCCAGTGGTTTCTGCGCATGGACGAGTTGCGAGATACCGCGCTGCAGTTGCTAGCACAGGAGCACAAGCCGCAATTCGTGCCCGAGGTCCCGTATGAGAAAGTCTATTCAAACTGGCTCGAGAACCTGCGTGACTGGACCATTTCGCGCCAGCTTTGGTGGGGCCATCAAATCCCCGCGTGGTACACGCCTGACGGCGAAGTAACCGTTGCGCGCTCCGCAGAAGAGGCACGCGCGAAAGCGGGCAGGGATGACTTGACGCAGGATCCGGATGTGCTCGACACCTGGTTTTCTTCGCAGCTCTGGCCGTTCTCCGCAATGGGCTGGCCCGAAAAAACAAAAGACCTCGAGACGTTTTACCCGACTTCTGTATTGATGACCGGCCGCGACATTATCTTTCTGTGGGTCTCGCGCATGGTAATGATGGGGTTGAAATTCATCGGCCGCGAACCGTTCGCGGATGTTTTTGTGACCGGAACAATCCTCGACGCGCACGGCCAGCGTATGTCGAAGACGAAGATGAACGGGATCGACCCGCTCGAGGTGTTTGATAAGTACGGCGTGGACGCCACTCGTTTGAAACTCGCTTCAGTCGGCAGCACGGACATTCGCTGGAGCGACAAGCAAGTCGAGTCGTACCGCAACTTCGCCAACAAGATTTGGAATGCGTCGCGCTTCTGTTTGCTTAACTCTGATGGAGCAGCAGTTGATCCGGGTTCGTTGCTGAGCTCTGGTGAGGTGGCCTTGCATGATCGCTGGATACTCTCGCGCAGCAACAAGACCGCGCGCGACGTGCGGGCGGCGCTCGGTGGTTATCAATTCCACGAGGCGGTGCAAACTCTCTATCATTTTTTCTGGGACGATTTTTGTGACTGGTACATCGAGCTCACGAAGGCAGACGTTACCTCCGAAGAGGCAACACCTCAAAGATCAGCAGCCCGCACTCGATTGCTGTCAGTGCTCGAGCAAGCGCTAAGATTGTTACACCCTTTCATGCCTTATATCACTGAGGAACTCTGGCAACAGCTTCCGGGTGTGGGCAAACAGCTGCTGCATCCGGCTTACCGTGAAGCTGAGCCAACGATCATGTTGACGGCATATCCCGAGCCGCAAGCGAACTTGATCGATGAAGCTGTTGAGTGGGAAATGGAGGCCGTCATCGATCTCATCTCGCGCGTGCGCAACATCCGTTCGGAAATGAACATCAAACCAAGCGAGCAGATTCCGGTGTTAATTGGAGCGCCCGACGAAAAGCTGCGTGCGGTGTTTTCGGCCAACACAAACCAGATTCGCAGGCTGCTGCGCGCTTCAGAGGTTTCTATAGATGGGCAACTAAACGCGCCACGCGCGTCAGCCCGAGCGGTGCTGGTCGGCGGCGCTGAAGTCGCTGTTCCCCTGGCGGGTCTAATTGATTTCGCACAGGAACGACAACGGCTTCTGAAAGAGAAAGAGAAGCTTGCTGCGGAAGCAACAAAGCTCGACGCCCAACTCCGGAATCCGCAATTTGCTGAGCGAGCCCCTGCCGAGAAGGTTGATGAGGTGCGCGCGCGCCTCGTTGACATTGCGCAGCGCACTGCCCAGTTGGATCAATCGATTGAGAATCTGGGATAGAAAACCTCAAGGGAAGAGTGGCTTGCCCATTTTGGAGTGCGCTAACCTGTTAGCGCTTTAGGTCGGCTGTGACCTGTCGCAGCCAGTGCTTCGCGTAAACGAAGCGTGTAGCGATGGATCAAAGTGGCGACAGGTCGCCACGGACCAAAGCGCTGACCAGTCAGCGCACTCCAAAAGAGGAACAACGGCCGTGGCGCGTCGTGTAAAATGCAAACGCGCTGAGAGCGCTTGAAGGCACTCGCGCTGAGAGCGCTTGAAGGCACTTCAGACAACGAGTATCTTTAGACACTCCCCGCGCAGCATTTGAGGAATCACCATGCAAAGTAAATCAATTCGTTACAGTGCTTTTCTACTGGCAGTTTTATTTGCGCTCAGCGTGTGTGCGATTGATGCAGACGCCCAATCCCGCCGGAAACGTCGTGCGCGCCGGGTCAGGCGTCCGCCCGTGGTCAGGCCCGTAGTGACAAATCCAGCCATCGCGCCGCCCGGATCTGAACAGGCGACCGGTCCGGACGGCGAAAGAATCATCAGCACGGCCGATCAGACCGAATCGTCACAGCCTTTTGAAGAGTCCAACAACGCGAAAAACAAGAACTCAACTAAGACGGCCAATGATGGCGTGCAGCAAACTATCAATAACCTGTCAAACCAGGTCGAGCGTCTGAATGATAAGTTGACCCAGATGCAGGAGAACGACCGTACGCTCATCGATATGGAGCGTCTCACGCGTGCGGAGCAGCGCGCTGAAAGTCTGCGTACTCAGCAAATAGATGTTGAAAGCAAGCTGGCAGATTTGCAGTCAAAGCTTGAGCTGATTGAGTATCAACTGAAACCGGAGAACATCGAGCGTGCTGCCGGATATGGCACGCTACACCCGGAAGAGGCACGCGACACGCGCCGCCGTCAGTTGGAGAACGAACGCGCACGCGCACAGGCGCAGGTCAGGATACTTGAAACCAGTCGGACGCGTTTGGAAACTGCCGTGCAGACGGCCGATCTCGAGGTCGACACCCTGCGCCGCAAAATAGAAACGCAGCAGGTAAATCAGGATACTTCCGGAGCGACGCAGGCTGAGCCGCGCCCGCGCCGACCGCGACCGGAATAGTAAGACAGACATTACTGTCCGTCCTCCGCATCATTCTGCCAACTGGCAAAATGATGTTAGCCGCAGATTGCGCAGATCAGAACAAGCTTAGATTTCTTCCTGTCCGACTGAGTTAAGTCTTCATTCAGTCCCTGGGTTGGTCTTATGGGCACAATCGCACATACCGATCTTTATCGCGCCATTAAGGAAGCGAATGATCGCGGCGAGCGCGTTGTAGTCGCCACGGTGACGCAGACGCGCGGCTCAACACC
Organism: Pyrinomonadaceae bacterium; assembly: GCA_035941655.1. Classification (GTDB taxonomy): domain Bacteria; phylum Acidobacteriota; class Blastocatellia; order Pyrinomonadales; family Pyrinomonadaceae; genus PSRF01. Next base: position 5,103 of record DASZDU010000133.1, read on the forward strand.
GCAACAACGCGGCGCCAAGATGTTGTTCTTTGAAAACGGAAATGTCGCGGGGACCGTGGGCGGCGGTTGTATCGAAGCCGAAGTTTGGGCTGAAGCAAAGGAAGCGATGCGCTCGGGCGTTTCCGCTTTACACCACTTTTCATTGACTGCTGAGGAAGCGAGCGAAGAAGGAATGGTCTGCGGCGGAACGATGGATATTTTCATAGATGTCTGGACTGAAACTGCACTCCAACAATAAAAATGCCTGAATCGTTCATCGAAAACTACAAAGCCAAGCATCAGCATCCGCTCAACAAGCTGACGCACAGCATCGGCATCCCCCTGATCGTAATTTCCCTGCCGCTGTTTCTTTTCAATTGGCGTTGGGCGCTGCTGTTGTTTGTAGTGGGTTGGGCGCTTCAGTTTGTCGGACACGCCATCGAAGGTAATCGACCGGCATTCTTCAAAAATCCAATGTATTTGCTGGTTGGTCCCTGGTGGCTGGTTCGTCGAGTAGCAGCAGCCGTCGGCTTAGCGAAGACCTCTCCTTCCAAGTAACCGGTGCGGCTTTTCGTCCACCAAGCCATTCAATCAAATGTCTCCAACCGAGTCTCCTGAAAACCAACCCGAAACTGATTCCATCACGGTCGGAATCCTACAAACATTGCGTGATGGTTCAATCTCCGTCGTCGCTACTCTGATCGAGTCCGCGAACAGTGCGGCAAGCATTGGAGCAAAATTGTTGATTCGTGATTCGTCAGCGGCGAACCGTACCATCGGCACTTTAGGTGATGAGCAACTCGATCGCGAGGTGGTTGCATATGCGAACAGCCTGCTTGAATCAAACCTCGAGACGCGTGTTTTCCAGGTAAAGGAGTTCACTCCGACACTACCGGATTGGAGCGAAGCGAGAATTCTATTTGAGCGTATTCAAAGGGAGCCGCGCCTGGTGATTTGCGGCGCCGGGCACGTGGGCGCCTCTTTGGCGAGACTCGCGGGCATGATGGGTTATCGCGCGACTTTGATCGATGATCGGGCCGAGTTTGTGAATCGGAAAGTGTTTCCGGAAAAGAATATCGAGTTAGTGGCCGCGGAAAATTGGTCGGAAGCTGTACGGATGGCGGTTGGCAACGGACACGGGGTAAGTGTGGCGATTGTCACGCGCGGACACAGCGAAGATGAGCAATGCCTGCGAGCGGTAATCGCCACTGACGTCGACTATATCGGGCTGATCGGCAGCAAGCGCCGCACCAACATTGTGTTGCAGCGGCTGAGGGAAAACGCCGCGGCTGAGGAAAGCCTGAAAAAAGTTCACGCGCCGGTCGGGTTGGATATCGGTGCGGTTACACCTGAGGAAGTGGCGTTGGCGATCATGGCCGAGATCGTTGCTGTGCGTCGCGGTGGAAAAGGCGGATCGCTTTCGGAGTGGCGTCGGCAACCAGAATCTGGAACAGGGACTGAGGGAAAGCGGGAAAGAGGGAAGGGGTAAGGGGTAAAAGTTGAAGCTGGAAGACTCGACGCTTTACCCCTTCCCCTTTTACCCTTTCCCCCATTATCCCATTCTTTATTTCTTGAGATACTTCTCCGGCAACGGCGACTTCTCATCTTCGCCTTGCCAGAAAATAGTAACCACCCACCAACGCTTACCGTCGTTCATTAACTGAATGCTATTGATGCCGCGTTGAAAAGGCTTCGCATCATCAGGTGCATGTCTGGATTCATAGGTGCTGAAGGCGTGTGCAATCTGTCCAAACTGTTCGGTCACACGCGCCGCCTCGCGTTCGTAGAATCCTTCCTTTTCGAAGAATCCGCTGCTGCGCTCGATGTATTCATCCAGCGCCAACACGCGTGATCCATAGACGCCACCCGGCCGCGATCCGGTGGGTATCAAACGCGCGCCCGGCATGAACAGAGACCGCATCCGATCCCAGTCGCGTTTTTTTCCGGCAGGTCCGGATATCACGTCATAAACGGCGGCGATTATCGAATCCAGCGAAGCGACGTCGGCAGGATTCGCCGCAGGAATGGCGGGCGTTTCAATCACCAGTGGTTTCGGAGTGGACGTTGGCGTGGGCATTGGCTGTTGTTTCCCTTGCGTTGCCGCAGCGCCGACGCCGGCGCCGGCAAGAATGGTTAAGGTCGCCAGAACGGTAATCATGCCTGTGCTAAGTTTCATACAAATCCTCGCTTTGATTTTCTGGTTTATGCACTTTGATTAAAACACGCGGCGAACACGTGTCGCAAAGTTCCCTCGCGGGATAGTTTTCCTGCAAAGTCCGATAAACTTTAGTTTGTCGCGGGTTGATGTACCCAACGTAAGACAAGCTAAAGCTTATCGGACATCGACTCACTGCAAAGTCCGATAGACTTTAGTCTGTCGCGCGTTGAATGAACCGAACGTTCGACAAGCTAAAGCCTGTCGGACATCGACACTTGGTGTTTACCGCTGCGAATGTTAAGAACAATCTAACGTGGCAATGAATCTTGAGAAGCTGGAACCAGCGACGCGGCCGGCGCGAGGCCGCACCGCAATGTTCCGGGCGCTGTCGCATCGCAACTATCGCGTCTTCTGGATCGGAGCGTTTCTTTCCAACGTAGGCACGTGGATGCAGGCTGTGGCCCAGGGCTGGCTGATGCTGCAACTGACTAATTCCGCGTTGTGGCTCGGCATCGACGGTTTCATGGCTACTGCGCCCGGTTTCTTTCTGACGCTTGCCGGCGGTGTTTTTGCTGACCTCGTCGATCGCCGCCGCCTGCTGCTGTATACCCAGGTTGTGGCCGGCCTGGCAGCTGTCGCCCTGGCAACGCTCGTTTGGACTAACCACGTAAACAAATGGATGATTCTGGGTTTTTCGTTTGTTACCGGCTGCTGCATGGCTTTGGCCGGCCCTTCGTATCAAGCGATGACTTTTGACCTCGTGGGCCGCGAGGATTTGGCAAACGCAGTCGCGCTCAATTCTTCACAGTTCCAGCTATCGCGTGTTATTGGCCCTGTGTTCGCCGGTCTTGGCTTCAAGTTCTTTAGCGTGGCTGGCTGTTTTTATTTAAACGGACTTTCCTTTCTGGCGGTGGTGCTGGCTCTGCGCATGGTGCACTTTGAGGAAACCGTGAAGTATGGGCACTCTGTAAAAGATCGCCGCGCCCTGTGGCGCGATTTGATCGATGGGTTTCGCTACGTCAGGAATCGACCGCGTGTTTCGGCGTTACTTCTTATGTCTGCCGTAACCAGTCTCTTTGGCGCTCCCTACATTACGATGATACCTGTCTTCGCTCGCGACATTTTTCACCTGGGCGCGACCGGGCTCGCGTGGATGATGGGGGTCGCAGGCGCGGGCGCATTTTTCGGCGCTTTGTTTCTCGCATATCTCGGCGACTTTAAGCGAAAAGGCTGGTCCGTACTCGGCGGTGCTTTCGGTTTTGGTGTATTCCTCATAGCCTTCGCACAAGCAACGCACCTTTGGTTATCGTTGACGTTCCTTTTCGGCGTTGGCTTTACCGTTGTCACGTCCGTGGCTGTCACCAACACGTTGCTGCAGCAATTGGTAACTGACGAAATGCGCGGTCGAGTAATGAGCATGTTTATCCTGTCTTTCATTGGCGCCATGCCCATTGGTAACTTACTTGCCGGCGCAGTTGCACATCGCTATGGCGCTCCGTTTGCGCTTGCCGGCGGAGGCGTGTGCATTATCATCTACGTAACAATCGTGACCCTCAGAAACGAGCGCTTGCGAGAACTGCGCTAAGCAGATGCCTGTTACTGGGACCGCTGGCGTCTCGCCCTCAAGCCGCCAGTTCATTTCGACGACGCGCAAAGCTGACAACCGACAAACAAAGGTAATCCGGCGCGAGCGGGGGAGATGCCCCGCGGTCCCAATAATCGCGTTCCGCGGTCCCTGGTTAGGGGTTAACTGTCTAATTCAGGCCGCCAGTTGCAAGAATCAGGCATCGAAGTCGTTCTATACGCCGAGCAAGCTGGGTAAAATTTTGCGTGGTGTAAATGAGGAGATTATGAGACTCGGAAAACTTCGAATACTGTTTCTTTGCTTTTCGGTGCTGTTCTCAATTGCCGCGTCGGCCACTGCTCAGGGCGTAATCGTGCCGGGGCCTTGTGAACGCTGTCCCCGGCCGCCACGTCCCATCACACTGCCGCGCAGCCTGCCGATCAAGTCGATCAAAATAGACACAAAGATTTCATCGCAGGTGGCGACAACTCACGTTGAGCAGATTTTCAGGAACGATAGCGATGCTGTGTTGGAGGGAACCTATTTCTTCCCTATCCCGGAACAAGCCTCGATTACCGAATTTGCAATCTGGGATGGCGATCGGCGTCTGGTTGGCGAAGTGCGGTCGCGTGAAGAGGCGCGACGTATCTACGATGAGATAGTCAGGCGACAACGCGATCCTGGCCTGTTGGAATACGCCGGCAAAAATCTTTTTCAGGCAAGCATTTTTCCCATACCGCCGCACTCTGATAAGAAACTCGAACTCACTTACTCGCAAGTTCTGCGTGCGGAGTCGGGCACGGTCGCCTATCGATACCCGTTGGGTACTGGCAGACAGTTGACGCAGATTGGCAGCGTGTCCGGACGAATCGAGCTGGACAGCAAGGAGCCGTTGCGCAACATCTATTCGCCAACTCATGCGATCGAAGTAAAAAGAAGTGGCGATCGCCGCTCGCTGGTCAGTTTCGAGAGCTCAGGTGAGCCTCAGGATTTCCAACTCTTTTATGCGTTGTCGCGCGAAGACTTCGGAGTAACCCTGCTTACGCATCGAGAGCCCGGCAAGGATGGCTACTTTCTCCTGATGATTTCGCCGAAAGACGATTGGTCGGAACAGGAATACACGGCCAAGGACATCGTGTTTGTACTGGACACGTCAGGCTCTATGGCTGAATCGGGAAAGATGGAGAAGGCGCGCGCCGCTCTGCTTTACGGTATCCGAATCCTGCGACCGCAGGATCGATTCAACGTCGTCTCGTTTGCCGGTGAAGAGCGGCTGATGGAGACGCGGATGATTACAGCGGACGACGGAGGCCGTAAACGCGGAGAAGAGTTTGCACAATCGCTGCGTCCTGTAGGCGGCACAAATATCAATCAAGCGCTGCTGGCCGCGATGCAGCAGTTTGAATCGAGCAATCGGCCGAAGATTCTTATTTTCATGACGGATGGTTTACCAACTGTGGGCGTTACCAATGCCGAGCAAATCGTGGCAAACGCGCGCGCAGCTCGCATGGCAGGTCTTCGCCTTTTTACTTTTGGCGTTGGTTACGACGTCAATACTGCCTTGTTGGATAAACTGGCTGCTGAGAATGGCGGCGTCGCTGATTACGTGGAACCCAAAGAAGATCTGGAAGTTAAGGTTTCGAACTTTTTTGCCAAGGTTAACTATCCAGTGCTTACGGAACTTAAACTGGATATGGCCGGCGTTGAAACTGATCTCGTTTATCCCCGGGCGATGCCGGATCTATTCCGCGGCTCGCAAGTAATTTTGATAGGCCGTTACCGCAACCAGATCGACATGGATTTTGTCAGGTTGCAGTTAAGCGGTAACTCAAGCGGCGCCGACAAAAAGTTTTTCTACAACAACCTTCGGTTTCCGTTGCGCGAGGATGCGAACGATTTCCTGCCCCGATTGTGGGCGACGCGCAGGGTCGGCTGGCTTATGGAACAGGTGCGCACAAACGGTGAGCAGCAGGAGTTGCGCGATGAGATTGTCGATCTGGGAACGCGGTATGGGATTGTGACACCCTACACTTCTTACCTCGCGCTCGAGCCGGGTGCCGCACCACAGAACGTGACGAGTGGGTTGTTAAAGAATTGGGACTCCGGACGCAGGCTGAATGCTCCGCCTCCCAAAGCAGCGGATGCCAGAGCAATCACCGGCGCAGTGGCGGTGCAGGAGAGTAAACGCGCCCGCGAGCAGCAGGACATGATCATGATCGAGCAGGAGCAACCCTCGACCGTCATGAAAACTGCCGGCGGCAAGACGTTCTACCTGCGCGACGGGGTTTGGACTGATTCGGATTTCAAGGCCGGCGGGACTTTACCCGAAACTGTGGTCAAGTTTGGCAGCGACGAGTACTTCGCGCTCTTGAAGCAAAAGCCTCAACTGGCGACGTATTTCTCATTAGGGGAAAAAGTGATCGTAATCCTCGAGGGGCGTGTCTATCGCGTCAACGCGGCGAACTAGTAAGTCGGGGGAGTGCCGACACAACAAAGGGCCACGTGCTTGAAGAAGTGCGTGGCCCTTTGGAGTAAGCTGACTGGTCAGCGCACTCCAAAAAAGCTCGCGGTTCAAATTGGTTCTGTGTCTTGTCTTACGATAGGCTCTTAGGGTACAAATTCAGAACCGACTTTGATCGTACCTGTCATAAACATACGCATGAGTGCAACCTAAGGGCGCTCTATACCAGGAGTTCTTTCTCGCATGAGACAAGCCAAGCATTCCTTTCTGTTATTCGCCGCGGCATTCTTTGTTTTTGCAGTCGCTACACCAATCCGTAGCCAGCAGGGCTGGCTGGCGACTCAAGTCGCGCCAGCGAATCAGGACTTGAACACCGTTTACTTCCTCGACGATAAGCGAGGTTGGATCGGCGGGGATGATGGATTTTTGACCCGCACAGAAGACGGCGGGCACAGTTGGGTCAAACAAGTTGTGCAAACGACTGCGGCAATCAACGACATCTATTTTCGTGACAAGGAAGCAGGATTCCTGATTGCCGGAAACACGATCTTCACCACGCGCGACAACGGAGTGCGTTGGAGTGAAGCACGGCGTTTTCTGCCGACCGAGTTTGAAGGAGCGGACGTAGAACTCTACAGCATTCGTTTCTCCAGCAAGAAGAAGGGCTGGGTTGTCGGCTCTGTAAGCAAACGCGAGCGCGTCATCGACAGCATCCTGCTCTTCACTGACAACGCCGGCGAGACCTGGCAACGCCAGCGCGCGCCAAGCCGGCTGGAATTAATCCACATCGACTTCGCTAACGATAAGCGTGGCTGGATCGCGGGCGCCGACGGAACCATTCTGTCAACTCTGGACGGCGGAGCTTCATGGACCAGGCAGGAAACAGGGACAAAAGCTACAATCTTTCATATTGATTTTCGCGGTGATAAGAAAGGCCTGGCGGTGGGTGAGCGAGGCACAATCCTGCGTACCCTTGATGGCGGCAGGAGCTGGACGCCAGTCGGAGTACGAACGCGCTCCACACTTTTGAATGTTCAGTTCGTTAACGATGACAAGTGTTGGGCAGTAGGGCGCAGCGGCACGATCCTGCGCACGGACGACGGCGGCTTAACCTGGATCGAACAGGAATCGGGCACTAAACAAAATCTTTACAGTTTATACCTGGTAAAAAAGATTGGTTGGGCTGTGGGCGGCGGAGGCTTGCTGCTGAAATATCAGTTGTGATCGACTGCACGCAGTATTAGTTTGCGCTGGCGTAATCTAAACATTTGCATTACAAGCAACTGAACAGTTTGAAGTGAACATCTTACTGGCGAGGTTATAAGATCGTCGTAGGCTATAACGACACATAACCTTTGTTCCTCCTGTGATTTGCCCGGCATCAGGTGCCGGGCGTTTTTTTATTTGTGAGCACAGGTTATGTCGTTCACCTCACGATCCGGAGTCAGTTTTGCTTCCGGTGAAGGGCAGTGCTGGTGCATTCTCCAAACTTATGCTGCCTTCCATCTGTTCGTTGGCGACATCGCCTTCGATTTGCGCCTCCATTGTTTGTCCCGCAACGTCGAAGGAAATAGTTCCGGCAAATGATTCGCCGTCGAAGGTAACCGACAACAGTTCGCCGTTTCCCATCTCCGAGGTTACTTTGCCCGAGAACCCTTTGCCGATGTTCGCAAGTATCAAGGTCGCGGGAATGCTCTGGCCAAGGGGCGATTCGATCAGCAGCGACCAGTTTCCCGCTAATGCCGCGGCGGCTTCCGGCGAATAGGCCGCAACGGCAGGCCGGTTCTTTTTCTCTCCAGCCGTGTTGTAGAACTCCATTTCGCTGGCGTAAGGTTCAACTTGCTCCACTAACTGCGCGCCATCTCCAACGATCACTATGGCTGCCTCGTCAGGCCTGACATAATTTCTTGCGACTTCCTGGACCTGGGAAATCGTTACCGCCTGGATCTGACTACGATAAATCTCCAGATAGTTTTCGGGTAAGCCAAACATCTTGATCTGTACGAGCTGATCGACCAGACCTTCCTGCGTTTCCAGCCGAATCGGAAACACACCGGTCAAGTACGACTTCGCATCCGCAATCTCTTTTTCTGAAACCGGTTCGTTTCGGATGCGCTCCAACTCGTAAAAAAATTCTTTGAGAGAATCGCCGGTCACTGGAGTTCTTACTTCCGCGGTCGCGCGAATCGTACCCGCAGTGCGGCGGGCGTCAAGACTGGAGTAGGCACCATAGGTATAGCCCTTGTCCTCGCGCAGGTTCATGAAAAGGCGGGATGAAGCATTTGCGCCAAGCACCGTGTGCATCACCAGCATGGGAAAATAATCGGGGCTTGTGCGAGTGATGCCGGAGTTTGAAATGACGATGTTGGCCTGAGCAGAACCCGGACGATCAATGATGTAGGCGGCGCGCGTCGTTCGCTCCGGCATGAGCGGAAAATCATCTGCGCTTACGGTGCCCGGTTGCCAACCGCCAAACAAATCTTCAACTTGCTGCAATACCGAATCCTGCTGCACGTCCCCGGCAACGAAAAGCACCGCGTTATTCGCAACGAAGGTTGATCGATGGAATTCCACCAGGCGGTCGCGTGTAGTCGCGTCAATCGATTCAGGCGTCGGCGCAGTAACGTGATAAGGATGCGCCCCAAACATTACCTGCGCGACCATCTCACTCGCCAAAAACGAAGGTTGCGCGCGTTGCTGTTTGAGACTCTCCTTCGTGTTCTGTTTCGCTAGTTCCACTTCATTCGGCGGAAACACCGGCCGGAGTGCAACATCGGCGAGCAACTCAAGAATCTGATCGCAATAGACCGCCAGTGACGAGGCGGCGACAGTTGCGTAATCAGAATTTGCCCCCGCCTGCAATGTGGCACCCAGCCGCGCAACTTCATCCGCTATCTCGCGGCTTGTCCGCGACTCGGTTCCTTCAGTCAACAAACCAGTCAACATGTCCATCAGTCCGGGCAGGTCCGCCGGGTCGTGAGCGTCGCCGGTGCGAAGTGCCAGGCGATAACTGACGAGCGGCAGTCTCGCGTCTTCCACTACGATTACCGTCAGGCCGTTGGTCAGAATAGTTTCGCGGGCAGTCGGTAGTTTGATTGCACGAACTGGAAGTGGTGGTGGCGGCTGTTTTAAAAAATCTGGTTGTGGATTCATCGATTAGGTATCAAAAGTCCGTCGGCCCGCTCAGCTTGTCGGGATGGATCTGAGTACTGGGTGTTTCCAATTGGCTGCTGCCGGAGGTGCCGGCTACCACGACATCCGTAGCCGGTTCTGGCGCCGGCGCATTGGGAACTTGCGGAGGCGGTGCTGCCGGTTGTTTGGGTTCGCCGGGCGATTGAGGCGACGCGGGTGATACCTTTTCGCTTGGTTCCTCGGCGGAGGTGTCTGCTGCAATCGCCGCTGGAACAATGTCAAGCACGACACGATTCTCCACGTCCAGAAAACGCTCGACTGCGCTCCGAATTTGCTCAGGAGTTATGGCCAGATACTGATCGAGCTCTGAATCAAAGAGCGTCGGGTCGCCGTCATAAAGAGCGTATTCCGCCAATCGCTGTGCGCGATACATCGTCGACTGTCGACCGCGTACGACGTCATTGCACAGCGAGTTTTGTAGCTTCTCCATCTCGGCGGGCGAGGGCCCGGACGTCCGCAACGAACGAATCTCATCAAAGATTTGGTTGCGAATGTCGGCCACTTCTTCATTGGGCTTCGGTAAGGCGAAAATATACAAAGCTGATGGGCCGCGCCGCTCATCAATCCCACCCTGAATCGAAACGACGGATTCGTCACCCTTCACAAGCTTCTGATACAGACGAGAACTATCGCCCTCGAAAATAAGATCAGCCGCGAGTGAAAGCGCATAAAAATCGGGTGTGCGGCGCGGTGGGATTTTCCATCCCAGCACAAACGCGGGCGCGGGAGCGAGCTTGTCGTCGTAAATTTCCTGGCTTTGTGCTACGTCCTCGGGTTCGCTCACATCAACTGGCGGAGGTGGAGGCTGGCTGGGAATCCCTTCGAAGTATTTACGCACCAGTTCAATGGCTTCCGCACTCTCAAAGTCGCCGACGATTGTCAGCACCGCGTTGTTTGGTGCGTAGTAAATCCTGAAAAACTCCTGCACGTCGTCGATCGTAGCGGCATCGAGGTCTTCCATCGACCCGATCGTGGAATGCGCGTTGGCGGGGTTCTTGAAGATCAACTCGTTGATGCGCAGGAAGGCATTAACGTAAGGCTGATTGTCATAGCGTAAACGCTTCTCTTCCTGGACGGCGTTGCGCTGATTGTCGAGATTTTCCTGCGTCACCTTCAACGAGCGCATGCGGTCACTCTCGAGCCAAAGGGCGAGCGGGAGATGACTGGCCGGCAGAGTCTCGTAGTAATTGGTGCGCTCAGTTGAGGTGGTCCCGTTCATTGTGCCGCCGGCGTTGAAGATGTACTGGAAGTGCGCGGCCTTCGGAACGTTTTCGGAACCCTGGAACATCATGTGCTCGAAAAGATGTGCAAAGCCGGTTCTGCCAAACTTTTCATTTCGAGAACCCACATCGTAATAAAGAGCCACAGACACAACGGGCACCGCATGATCTTCGCACAAAATCACGCGGAGTCCGTTAGGGAGGTTAAATTGTTGGAGGGGGGTTGGTGAAAGTTTTACTCTTTCGGCCACTTTGATCTCGATTCGTGGGAGCTTCTTTTGAGCGTGCGTCTCCCGCGCTGGGAATGGCACTTCACATTGTCCGTAACCAGACAACTCTTGAGCCGATTAGGCGGGCCGATCGTTGACCATGCCTCTTAACTCAGCGCGCAGCCGTTCGATTTCGGCGAGTTTCTGCTGCACTCGCTCGAACAGCGCCGATTGCGTTTTTATTCCTTCGTCCACCAGAAAGCCCGCAGCCTCGGCGCGGTTGCGAAAGATTCCCGCCGCAACCAGTTGATCGACCTTCTCCTGGGCCGTCGGCGAAACCTTTACGGCCACCACGTAATCATCTTTGGCTGACATTGCGCGCTCGATTGTGCGACTGATGTCGCGGCCGATGGCGCTCAACGATTCGGGAATGCGCGAAGCGATATCTCTGACGGAAGATGCCGTGCGAGTTCGCTCATCGGCTTCGCCTTCAGCTTCATCGTCTCGAATCATTAAATCGTCAACAGTCTCAGGCGCGGCCGCTTCCTTTTGAAATCCACTGTTCTGGTATGCATTGCTCATAACGAAAAACTCCTTAACCAGTAAGCTGTAACTCGTTTGCAAGTACGTTATTGATCCTGGTTAAGTTCATTCTACGGACGCCTTTGAAGAGCCGTCAAGCGAACGTATCTGAAGGGTGGCGAGTTAATTTGAAAGGTTCTTGGCTTGCCGTGCATTAGGTTTCGTCAACTGGGTAACGCGGGCTCAGTAAGCCGCATGACTATAAGTGTCTTAGTTTGAGAAAACGTCCGTCCTAACACACACGAAATATTCACGGCTTATTTTTCCAAAGGTTTTAGTGTGATTTCGTGGTTTGTTTTTCTCCAGTAGGAAAAAGACATGAAATCTAATTAAGATCCAATAGCCGATGGCCTTGCCCGGCTGTCTGTTCATTAGCTAGTATTTAGGCCGAGCAACTCGGCACGCCCCGACATTGATCTGGTTGAGTTCCTCTGGTTTTATTTTTGCCCTCTTCGAGGTTTTGCAGTGAAAAAGATATTCTCGCTGGCGCTGGTCGCGCTGTTCTCACTCACGCTTGGTATTCAACCGTTCGTTTTTGCTCAGCAAAAACAGCAGCCGCAGCCCCAGTTGCCGACGGCGGGTAGCTCTGCGGCAGGACGAGGCGCGGCCGGGGCAAACGGTACGGGCCGTCGTTCATCGCGTAACGCATCAAACACGATTCCGCTCATCGAAAGAGATTTCGACGAAGCAGTTCGCATGATTCAGCAAAACTACATAGAAGGCGACAAGCTGGACTACAACTCGGTTTTTAAATCCTCGATCATTGGCATGTTAAGGTCGCTCGATCCTCATTCAAACTATTATGACCGCGAAGAGTATGAGGAACTGAAAACAGATCAGCGGTCTGAATACTTCGGAATCGGCGCGTCGATTCAGAACTACATTTTGGGAGACCAACCGGACACATTCATTACGGCTACGTTCCAGGATTCTCCGGCGGCGCGCGCAGGCCTGCGCTTTGGAGATCGCATAATTGCTGTTGACAATATGAAGGCGACCGGCAAAACCTCTCTGGAGGTGCGCGATAAGATTCGTGGGCCACGCGGTTCGGTTGTTAAGATCACAGTTGAGCGCGCGGCTGACAAGCGTATTCAGACCGTCGAGATAACGCGAGACGTTGTGCCGCAGCCATCGATTCCGGATGCCTACATTCTGAAGCCCGGCGTTGGTTATGTAGACATGACGCGAGGTTTCAACTATTCGACGACGGAAGAATTGCTTGACGCTCTGCAAACCCTGCGCAGCAAAGGCGCGACCTCACTGGTTTTGGACCTGCGAAACAATCCCGGCGGTTTTCTGGACCAGGCAATTCAGGTAGCCGAAGTCTTTCTGCCCTATGGCGAGTTGATTCTTACGCAAAAAGGTCGAAATGGATTGCGCGACAACACCTTCAAGTCGCGAAATCGCGCGGCCGACCGGATTCCGCTCGTTATTTTGGTAAATGAAAATACCGCGTCTGCGTCGGAAATCGTGGCGGGGGCAATGCAGGATCACGATCGCGCCTTAATCGTCGGCCAAACCAGTTTTGGAAAGGGACTGGTGCAAAGCATTATCCCGCTTGATTATGGAGCTGGTCTGACGTTGACTTCAGCAAAGTACTACACGCCGTCTGGCCGTCTGATTCAGCGCGATTATTCCGATAGCAGCTTTTACGACTACTACACACACGGCGGCTCAAAGAGATTCGACGAAAAGCAAGACGAGGTGAAGCCCGTCGGTCCTGAAAAGAAAACGGACCAGGGAAGGGCCGTCTACGGCGGCGGCGGCATCGCCCCAGACGAAAGCGTAAAAGCGAAGCCGATCACTTCCGCCCAGCGTCGTTTGTTGAGTCCGCTGTTTGCTTTCGCACGCGAGCTTGTGAACGACCGTGTTCCGGGGTTTACGTCTTACCGAGTGCCTGGCGGCATCAGCTTTACTCATGAATTGCAGGCCAACGATTTCCCGGTGTCTCAAGCCGTCGTAAAAGCGTTTAGAGATTTCGTGGCCGGCGATCCCGTTTTTAAAGGACTAACGCCGCTGGTCGATCACAACCGCTCATTTGTCGAAGTTCAATTGCGCTTCAACATCAGCACCGCGGCTTTTGGTGGGGTTATGGCGAGAAGGGTGCTGATTACAACTGACGACGAACAAGTGGCGAAGGCCGTCGATGTTTTGCCGCGTGCGCGTGACCTCGCAATGTCTTCAACCAAACGTCAGGTACAACCCTAAGCAGTGAGCGGTGAGCAGTAGGCAGAAGGCAGAAACCTTCAGGCCAATTACTCGAGTTTAGAAAGCTGGTGGTTAGGACGGGTGGCTTGTCCCGCTCGCTTTAAGAGGGGGCATTCGATCCTGAACGGAACATTCGATCCTGACTGGAAGCCGGCTCCCGCCCGTTTTAGACGCAAGATTCTGTTTTACGGCTGAAACGGGCGGGAGCCGGCTACCAGTCAGGATCGAATGTCCCTTTCAGGATCGAATGCCCCCTCTTA
>DASZDU010000134.1:0-9313 GCA_035941655.1 Pyrinomonadaceae bacterium
ATCACGCAGATCCCGCTCGTAGCTTTTGGTCCATACATTTTGTTCCGACCCAGCGTGCATCAATTGCACGTTGATCCGCACGCGCTCCCCGGAACGCACGACCGACCCAGTCAGCACTGCGTCCACGTTCAACTCCTGGCCGATCTCCGACAGCGATTTACGCGTGCCCTTGTACCGCATCACCGAGGGCAGTGACATCACCCGTAATGCGCCGACCCTGGCCAGGTCGCTGATCAGCGCGTCGGTCATGCCGTCGGCGAAGTAGTCCTCTGAAGTATTGCCGGATAGGTTATCCAGCGGCAGCACCGCGAGCGATTTAATTTCTGACGGCGTCGCTGTTTTCGAACTTTGGCGAAAGAATCGCGCATAAACCAGTGCGGCAATAATTAGAACTACCCCGAGCGCCATTAGCGTCAGGATGCGGCCTCGCGTCATCCTGAGAAAGAGTCTGGAAGTAACCCCCTGATTGGCGCTCGCCACACCTTCCGAACGGCCCGCGGGTATCGGCTGTTTGGAGCGCTCCACTTCCGCCCCAATCTCGAGATGACGCCGCAGACTTTTCAGATCGATCAGCAGATCCTCTGCCGTTCCATACCGCTCGTCCCGATCTTTCGCCAAAGCTTTCTTAACAATCTGTTCTAACTGGATCGGTATTTCCGGCCCACACTTCGTTAAGGGCACAGGCTCTCGTTCAGCTATTGATATGATCACATCCGTCGGTGTCGCGCCTGCAAATGGCTTGTGTCCGGCCACCATCTCATAGAGCACGACCCCTACACTCCACACGTCAGTGCGCGCATCAACCGGGAGGCCGCGGGCTTGCTCAGGGGACATATAGGCGACCGTTCCCATTACCATTCCGGGCAGGGTTTTGAGGTCCAGGGCGCGAGTTTCGCCTTCGCTGTCAGCCGGTCTGGACTCTTTTTCCGTGAGCTTCGCCAGACCGAAGTCTAAAATCTTCACGTACCCATCCTGGCGGCGCATGATGTTCTCCGGCTTGATATCGCGGTGCACGATCCCAGCCGCGTGCGCCGCAGAAAGCGCCGAAGCGACCTGGATGGAAGCATCAAGCGCTTCATTAACGCTCATCCGTCCCGCGATGCAGTCCCGCAGCGTGACCCCGTCAACGTATTCCATCACAATGCAGTGACGGCCTTCGCCGGTTTCTACCACTTCATGGATCACGCAAACGTTCGGGTGCGAAAGAGCGGCGACGGCGCGAGCCTCCTGCTCAAACCGGCGCAGATGTCTCTTATCTTGAGTTAAGAGTGCGGGCAAAAACTTGAGCGCAACTTTGCGCCCCAGACGCGTATCCTCCGCAAGATAAACTTCACCCATTCCACCCACGCCAAGTTGGGAAATCACCCGGTAGTGAGTGATTGTCTGCCCCTCCGCCACCGGAGCTCCGTGCTCCTCGGCCATCATCTTCGCTGCGATTTCCAGGGCCGGCGACTCGATAAACTTTTCAGCCTGATCTTCATACGCGAGCAGCGACTCCACGTCGCGACGCAGCCCCTCGTCGCCCGCGCAGGCCTGGGCGAGGAAAGGGGCGCGTTCATCCGCGCTGCGTTCAAGCGTGTCGTGGTAGAGCTTCTCGACCTGTTGCCACCGTTCAGCCTTCACCGCCCGCGACCTCCTGCGCGAGTTCCCTCAGGAGCCACACTTTTGCCAGTCGCCAGTCTCTCATCACTGTCTCCTCTGAGACATTCAGCACCTCAGCTACTTCCTTAACCGAAAGCCCTCCGAAGAAACGCATCTCCACCACCTGAACCTTTCGCCGATCCACCTCGGCCAGCGCGGTAAGCGCCTCGTCCAGGGCAACTATATCCGCGCCACGCTGCACGGTTAGAGCTGCTGCCTCGCTGAGTGAGACCTGCAGCGCGCCACCGCCGCGCTTGAGGTATCGACGGTCGCGCGCGAAGTCGACCAGGGTGCGGCGCATCAGTTGGGCCGCGACAGCGAAGAAGTGTGCGCGGTTCTGCCAACGCACGTTCTTCCAGTCGATCAGGCGGATGTACGCCTCGTTGACGAGGGCAGAAGTTTGCAGCGTGTGGCCGGGGCGCTCGCGGCCCATGTAATGGTGGGCGAGTCGATGCAACTCCTCCTGGACGAGGGGCGCCAGCTCTTCAAGTGCCGACTGGTCGCCGTCGCCCCAGGCAACGAGCAGCCGCGTGATCTCTTTCGGGGAGTGCGTCTGCATAAAAACCCGTCGGGACTAGTAAGGGGGGAAGAGAAAATTACCACAACTGCCCCGGTGACTCTAACCATTTTGAGCCGGCTGCCGAAAAAATCCCGCGGATGTTGAAGCTTTCACCTCCCGTTCCCGCCTTAGATGATGAAGGCAGCAATAGTCTACAGCTGAACCGAGGACATGACTGGAAGGAGCAGAAGATGAAAGTAAAGAAATTTAGCAAAGGACTCATGATCACAATCAGCCTTGGCGTCGTTATCCTGGCGACCTCCGCTTATGCGTCAACTTGCGAAGCCCCCGCGCCCGGAACCATGGTCCCCCTCGTGGCGTCCGCGCAGCCGGCACAATCGGGTGCGGTTGTTCTGGAATGGAATCAACACGCTGTCGCGCTGACCTTATTACCGGCGTTTGCTCTTGCGCCCGTCCAGCAAACGCGCGTCATGGCGATCATCCAGATTGCCGTACACGACGCGGTCAATGGCATTACCGGCGATTATGAAACTTATCTTTCGCCCGGCCCAGCGCCGGAAAACGCGTCACCGGAAGCGGCGGCAATTGCGGCAGCGCACCACACGCTGAAAAACCTGTTTCCACTAAATCCAACCCAGGCCGCGTCTCTGGACGCTGCTTATGCGAATTCGCTGGCTGCGCATGGTCTGTCGGCATTGGACCCGGGCATCGAGTACGGACGATCAGCGGCCGCAGCTATCCTGGCGTCGCGGGCCAACGATAATTCAGCGCAAGCCCAGTTCGAATACACCGCCCCGGGCGCAGGCCTGCCGGGCATCTGGGTGCGACTCAATAATGCACCAGCCCTGCTGCCCGGCTGGGGGAACGTGACTCCGTTTGTGCTGCGAAGCGGCTCGCAGTTCCGTCCTGATGCTCCGCCGACGCTCGACAGCGAGCAGTATGCGAGGGACTACAACGAGATCTATAAGATCGGCGTACTGAACGGTTCAACGCGCACGGATGAACAGACGCAGATCGCGAATTTCTGGCGCGGCTCGCCGACGGCGATCTGGAACCCCGTGCTGGCCCAGGTCATCGCCGCGCGCGATCTCGACCTGTCAGCTACCGCCCGCAGCTTTGCGCTGCTGTATCTGGCTTCGGCTGACGCGAGCATCGCCTGCTGGGACGCGAAGTACACCTACAACTTCTGGCGGCCCATGCCGGCTATCAGAAGCGGCGACCTCGATGGTAACGACTTCACAGCGGGTGATCTAGCCTGGTCGCCGTTACTCGCTACGCCTCCGCATCCGGAATACCCTTCCGGACATTCGACGAACAGTAGCGCCATGGCCAAGATCCTCGAGTTGCTATTCGGGGACGATCCGGGCGCGCCGGTCGTGGTCACATTGACGGGCATAACACGACAGTGGGACACCTTCAGCGAAGGCGTCGACGAAGTTATCGAGGCGCGAATCTACTCGGGCATCCACTTCCGCACGGCCGACGAGGTCGGTGCCAGACTGGGCCGGCAGGTCGCACGCTTCGTTTCGACGCACGCGCTGCGGCGTTGTCCGAAGGGCGGGTCTCGTTGTTCATAGCATCGCCCTCCTCTGCGATTGAAGGCGCGAAATGCTGGTTGAATATTATGCTGAGGTTAGCTATCACCATTTCGCGCTTTTAGCGCTGGGAGGCTGCAACTTTCATGATTCCGAGACAATCATTTTTTGGGAAGCGATTGAATAAATGCTGTCGAAGGTCACCGGCGGGTGTTGCATGTCACGAATCTTTGTACTGCCGTTGCATGCTCGGAGCGATTGGTACCGTTGTCAGCTGAGAAGAGGTGAGGCGCCAGCGATCCGCTACACGCGACCAAACGTGGGTGAATGCAAATGTACCGGTCGTTTCGTTGTTGTTGATGACGATCGTGCGGTTGACTCGTCCGGTAACCACGGCCACATTGCCGAGCACTTTTATGGTCATGGCGCTTGGTTCGTACTTTCGGTACTGCCACGGACCTTCCCTGAAGAAAGCCATGTACTCAGCTTTATTCGCAACCTGCCCGTCGAAACTGATGTGAAGGAGATCATCGGCGAGAAGTTCATCGACTGCGACGGCATCCTTTTTCAGTAATGCTGCAGCGAAGCGTTGCTCAACCGCCCTCACCGTGTGCTCCGCAGTCTCGGTTGCAGGAATCGACGTTCCCTGGAAGAAGCTTAAAAGAATTAGAGAGACAGAAAGAAGAGACATGCAACCACCTTTCTCTCGAAAACACTGCAACCCTCGGCGATGAATCATTTCTTTCGTTTAGTCTGGCGTAACGCGCGTACCAACCGATACAGGTTCAATGTCGGACATGTGCTCAATGTGAGCATTTCCCCAACCGCGAATATTCTCAACCAGCGGCAATAGTGTGCGGCCATAATCGGTCAGCGAATACTCGACCGGCGCGGGAATCGCGCCCTGCGGTTGGCGCTGCACCACGTCGTCGTTCGCCAGTTCGCGCAGTTGCTGTGTCAGAACTTTCTGCGAAATGCCCGGCATGAGCTGCCGCAGCGCCGCGAAGTGCTTCGGCGATTCCGCCAACCAGTACACAATGATCAATTTCCACTTGCCGCCAACTGCTGCCAACGCTGCAGTCAGCGGACAGCCACTGACCGGATTGCGACGACGTGGATAACGACTATGGTTACCTGAAGGTACCTTCTTGAGAGAATTCATAGGTCAGATTATATTCCTGCCAGCGAGACTACACAGCAAATCGTCAGGCGTTAAGGAGTCGTCATGATAGTAGAAGTCAGAAGTTACCGGATCAAGCCCGGCCGTCGCGCTGAGTTTATTCGCTTGTTTGAAACGCGAGCCGTGCCGGCCTTGCAGGCGCACGGGATGAAAGTGACAGGGCCGTTCCTTGATGTGGAGAATCCCAACAAATTTGTTTGGCTGCGCAGTTTTCCGTCTTTGGAGGAACGAGAGCGAATGAAGGCCGCTTTCTACGAAGGTGATTTGTGGAAGAACGAACTCGAAGCTATCGCGATGCCAATGCTTGATAGTTATGACGTGATACTTTGCGAAACATCGCCCGGTAGCGTCTTTGATGTCCGATAAGCTTTAGCTTGTCGTAACTTCGTAACAAAGTTTGCCCGGTTCTGACTTTGTGTAAGCATCTATTTCCGAAACCACCAGGGAGACTTGTTGTGCAAGCATACGTAGAAAAATATATTCGAATTTATCTGTGGCGGCTCGGTCTCTGCTCTGTCCTGTTCATCCCATTGCCAGCCTTCACACAGTCGGGTTCAGGCACGACCCACACCGTCGTGCAGCAACAGCGTGATGGACAACACGACTTCGACTTCGAATTTGGCGCGTGGAAAGCGCACATCTCCAGGCGGCTGAAACCTCTCACCGGCTCCACAACCTGGGTCGAATACGATGGCACGTCCGTCGTCCGGCGAGTATGGAATGGCCGTGCTAATTTGGGAGAGCTCGAGGTGAGTGGCCCGGCCGGGCGAATCGAAGGCTTGAGTTTGCGAACCTACAATCCCCAATCTCGCCAGTGGAACATAAGTTGGTCCAACAGCGCCGACGGAACAGTAGGCCCTCCAATGATTGGTGAGTTCAAGAATGGTCGCGGCGAGTTTTTCAATCAGGAGTCGCTGAATGGCCGGGCAATCTTTGTCCGGTTCATTTTTTCCGACATCACCGCGAATTCGTTCCGGATCGAGCAGGCGTTCTCAGATGATGGCGGCAAGACCTGGGAGGCCAACTGGATCGCTACCTTTTCGCGGGTCACAAAAACCCGGGTTGAGGGTAGTGCCTTGGTTTGAAATCCTCTGTGCAACCTCCGTGTTCTCTGTGTCTCTGTGGTTGGTGTTTGCCTTAGTTTTTCCACCACAGAGGCACAGAGAAACTCCGAGGTGGCACAGAGAAAAACTTAGATTAGGGCACTACGGGGTTGAGTGAAGCCAGCGCCTGGACCCGTCACCCGAATGGCAAACTATCTTCACCCTCCAGGATTGCCGTAGCTTCGGTTCTGACAGCCGAACGACTGAACAATCTATTGTTTACCCGCGGAGTCCTTAACGTTTTCACTATCGAGGAACGATTTAGCTTCTTCGATCTCGGGCCTGATGCTATCGGCCTGGCCGCTCAGCGCCAGGATTTTTCCATAGTAAGTCTTCGCCTTCTTCTGATCTGCCGCCAGCCTGGCAGCACGGGCCGCGCCGTAGAGACCATTGAACCGATTAGGCGCGCTGACAAGCGAAGTCTCAAACTCCTGCAAGGCCGCTCCGGGTTGCTGAAGCTCCAGCAGTAGCTCGCCCAGTTGCTCGCGCGCGGGGAGGATTGCTCCCGGCGTCACAGGATGTTTTTCAGTCGCGTCATCCAGTTCGGCCGCCGCGCGCATTAGTTTGATTGATTCGTCTTGCCTGCCTTCGGCGTGGGCCAGCCAGGCCGATGCAACCTGCCGTTCGATCTCGACCTGACCAGCCCAATTATATTCGCCTTTGGCGACAATCAACGCTTCCCTAATCGCCGTTAGTTTCGCGACATCCTGACGCGCTGACGCCGTATCGCCGGTGCGCGCAGCCCCAACCGCACGCGCAAAATGAATGTGCGCTTCGGCCCAACTAAAGCTCTTCCATGGAAACCCTCCCAATGTAGGCAACGTTAATTTGGCCGCCTCGTCCCAGCGCCGTCGTTCGAGCGCGTAACGCGCGGGAATAGCAGCGACGGCATAGGCCACCTTAAAAGTCTCCGGCTCGGCTTTTGGAATCCGGTTCAATTCATCGAGCTGCGCCCGGGCTTGTTTGTCCTGCGCGCCCTGCAGGTAGGCATAAGCCAGATAGTCCATCGCGTGAAACTGTTCATCCCACGCGCCGGACATGTGGTTCCTGACAGCGAAATGCCGCGCCGCCATCTTCGCATCGAGATTAGACTGTATCGCTTCCTGCCACAGACCCAGCCTCGTGAAAATGTGTGAAGGCATGTGTTGCGCATGGGCCGACGCGGGCGCGATCTTCGCATAGCTGCGCGCGGCGGGCAGTGCCAGTTGTGCCAGCGCCGGATAGTCGTAGCTGTGAATAAGGTAGTGGGAAACTCCAGGATGCTGTGGCTCACGCGCGAGGACGCGATTCAAAATCTGTGCGGCTTTCTTTTCATTCGTATAGTTCCTGTCATCGTCCATCATGCCTGTGGTAATAAGCGTCAACGCATAAAAGACGGCGGCTTCCCGATCTGACGGATAGCGCTGATAAAGTTGCTCCATGGCTTTGCTGTAAGCGAAGGTGCGCGATTTATGGTCAAGCTTGCCATTAAGCTCATTCGCGTCTTTGTAGAACGTTTCAATCGCCGCGATGTAATCTCGCTCGCGCGGGGTCCGCGCGCCGGCGATCTTCGCCTTCTCGACAGCGCTCCATCCCTTCTGCAACTCGGCCGCAGTCGGCGGCGCCCAAATTGAGTGGTAGTTGCTCATGGCGAGGCCCCAGTAACCCATGCCGCAGCGCGGGTCAGTGACAGTAACTTCGGTGAACGCCTTTTCTGCCTCTTCATACTCAAAAGAATGGAGCCAGGCGACGGCACGATTGAACTGCTTCTGGGCCGCCGGTTTACAGGAGACCTTGAAGTTGATTAGGCCGAGCTTTTCCGAAGGCTCGTGCATGTGCCGATGTCCCTCTTGCGCCCTGGCAACGTAGCCGTGACCAAGAAAAGCCGCAGTTAATAATGTGACGATCAGAAGATTGCTTTTCAAAGGTTCTTATCCTTTCGGTCTAATTAGCACTGGTCCGCGTTGGCGGACGACTGAAAATAGCCCAGTGACGCCTTGTCCGTCACTTCTCTGGTTTACGCCTCGGCCGCTGCTTCGCCGAAACTGAGCGAATGATCAGCTTACCGCGACCTCTTGCCGGCACAGGTGCCTTTGACTGAGCAACTGCTGCCGCGATCAACGCTTCAACTTCAGGCCGAGCCAACACGTCGACGGACTCCAGACGAATTGAGCGTGTCTGATTGCCAGACCCGCGCAGGATCTTTTTGGGATCTGGAAGTGTGATGCCGCGAAGAAAGCACATGCCGACACCGTTTGCCGCGGCGAACATGGAGACAATACAGTCCGAAGGGCGCTCCGTCGGCCCGTAGGCGATGACGAAGAAGTTGTAGTTGTCGTAGACGAACTCGTTCGCAGTCGGGAACCGCTTACTCAGTGCCTTGCGCACCGCGCGTATCAAAGTCTGGTGCTTCGGATCAAACTTTTCGATAAAGCTTTTGAGCTGCTTTTCGGCGTCAGCAGGTCTGGGAGTAATCTTTGCCGCTGCTTTCATGGAGCGAGTCACCTATGTCAACTTTGCTGAATGTTTGGTCGCGGCATTTATCAGTGCCGAACTACTCTGACTGATTTTACCGTGGACAATACATTTCAGGCATGTAGATATCTTAGCAGGATGATTCATGCCAAGCGCGGCTCGGCAGCTAATCCTCTTCCTGATAACGGTCAGGCGCGTAGCGATTGGCCAGCAGTCCGCTTGCTTCCTCGAGGTTTATAGTCTGCACCAATACGCCTTCCTGTCCATAGGGTAAGTAGGCCTGGCATTCGCCCGTCGGGCCGATTAGGCTGGTCGCCGATTCCTGAAAGCGCAAAGCATAATTAACACTGGCAAAGTAAATCGTGTTCTCGACGCTGCGCATCATCATGGCCTTTTCGTAGTAGGGCGCCTCCATAGCGCCCCACTCCGTTAGACGGACACCTACCTTATCACTGCCCGTGAGTTGCGGATGAAAGACGATCTTCGCGCCGCGCAAGGCGGCCCAGCGCACGGTCTCCGGATAGCGCCAGCCCTCATGGCAAATCGCGACGCCAAATTTGATCCCATTTATCTCGAATAGCCGACGAGTGTTGCCGGGCACGTAAAACTGATCTTCACTCGGGTCTAGCTGGTTCTTGGTTTGGTATCCCTGAAGCTGGCCGCGCGAGTCAATCACAACCGCGGCAATCTGCCGACGCGCTGCTGTGAGCTTTTCCATTCCGAGGATGATTGATATGGCATACGTGCGCGCCCACTCGGCGACAGTCGTGAGCACGCGATCCTGCGCAGCCAGATCCCATGGCAAAACTTCAAAGTCCTGGCCACGCAAACCCGGAAGATAAGCTTCCGGGAAACACACGATCTCAGCTCCCTGCGCCGA
>DASZDU010000135.1:0-22845 GCA_035941655.1 Pyrinomonadaceae bacterium
GGCTGCGCGTTATGCGTGATCGTGTTTTCAGCCCACGCACCGCTTACCAGGTACACGTCAATTGTTCCCGGGCTCGTCACCTTGCTCACATAAAACTTAATGGTCGCTTTCGCAACATTAGCGCCGGTAGTGCCTGGGGGAAGACTAGTAGTCAGGTGGTGTCTGATATAGCCATTGGCCACGATTCCGGAACCTGAACCGGAGACGCGAAGAATTGTGGCCGAGCCAGTGTTAGTTCCCGGTGAAGTGGACGAGGTGTAGGCATCGCGTTCGAGCGTTGACCCCTGTCCAAATGAGACGCTCGGCAAAAACATGACAAGCCCTACGACAAGTAAGGCGAATATCAGGCTCTTTGCTTTACGACCTCCTAAATTTGTGCGGGTAGTTCGCAAATCTGTTGGGGAAGTCATATTTCTTAATCCTTTTGTTTTAGGTGCCGAAGATTCTGGACGCGCGCCGAGATATTCGTGCTGGTCCGTTGGATAAAGACCAGGGAGGCTCTCAATGCGAGCCTTCAAATCTGATCCTGGAAAACTGCTTGCACTTTGAATTCTTACTGTTTGCATTCAACTGTTTCGCTGTCTTTAACTGAGGTCACATTGCCATTGGCGTCGACCTTGATGTTGAACCGGAGGTTGTAGAGCAGATTAGGGGCTCCCTTGCCTTTTCCGATCCAGCGTTGGTTTACGATGATGGTGTGTTCGCTGGGTAGTCCATCCAGGTCGATGGTTTCATTCGAGGTATTGACGCCACGATACTGCCGGCCAGTGGGCGTCACACCGCTAACATTCTGCCAGTTAGAATGGATGTGCATCTTCAAATTGCCGGCGCCATCGTTCACTACTTCATACACGGTGTGCTGATAGCCGCTGAATGTGATGGGCTCGAAGGTGTCACATGTGTTTCCCACATAGTTAAGCGGCTCTTTGACCTGCGTGGTAACGGTGGTGGCCGATTGGGCCATGGAAGATTTCGCTCCTGCTATAAAAAGAACACCAAAGGCGAGGGCCAGGATCGAAAACCTAATAAATTTAACGCTCATTGCAGCTACTCCTTTGTTCAGTTACTCAATGTTGAGTCAGGCTCAATTCCGATTACTGAGGCGTCTCAGCTTTCAAGAAATCGATCACATGAAATCTTCAGCACGAAACTCTTCATAGCTGGCAATTGAACTTGCCGGCTACTCTCAGTCAGGTCATGAAGAAATCTGTTTTTCATTAAAAGGCTTTTGCCTCCAGACCAACCAGATTTGCAGAGAGACGGAGATGCACCCCCTGCTCACGGCGGTAACCGTGCCCAGAATTGGACATATTTAGTTGTGGCTCTTGGGAATTGCCTGTCGCAAGACCGAAATACCGGAACGGAAAATCGGTCTTCGCACTAGCGCGAAAGGAATTGCTGAGCTTTCTCACCAGGCTCCTCTTGCTTGTCCGTTATGACTAGAAGAGGATTCCGGATCTACTGCGGCGTTACATCGCCTTCTCTCGAACTCTTCCTCGTTGGTCCAGTTCACCTCATTAACAGAACGAAAGGAGGCGCTTTTCCATCAAGGTTGTCCCGCTCGGTTGCCACTGCGAGAACTTAAGCGGGCAGCGGGACGGCATAGCGTTCGGAATTAACGCTCAGCAAAGAGCGGGCCAGAACATTTAAGTGGAAGGCTTAGGTGCTTTAAGTTGGGGATGGATCCCAAAACAAATCGTTCTGGAACTGTGAGTTAAAAAGGTTTTGTGGGAAGCGTTGATCGTCAGTTCGAACTTTGTAGACATGCGGTCCACGGCCCAACACCTGCTCACCTGCGAGCAGTTGTGGCGATGAACAAGCAACCCGCTCATCAAGTGTAGCGAGTGCTTGAATCGAGAACGGCAGTTGCTGAGAGCCCGATCTTGATAAACACAGCGGTCCATTACGACCAGGTGTTTACCTAAATAGAGTCATTGAGAATCCTTCCTTCGTCAGGAGCGATAGATATGCTGGAAGCGCAGACATCTTGTCTACCTCAACCTTCGTGGCCACGGACCAGCAGGCAGGATGCCTGCGCTCCCAGCATCACTATCGCTCGTGACGAACGTAAAGGTCTGGGCGTTGGGAGCTATGAACACCTCCTTCCTGGGCCGCGCTGCTGGTCTACGTAAGAGAATCCAACGTGAGATTCTCTTTTGAGAACCACAAGATCTTTCAACTGCTTTAACTAGTTTTGTTGTCAGTGCATCAGCGTGGAGAATTGTAACGAGGTTGCGAGAGGGTTGACATCGGGACTCGATGCCTTTTATTGAGGCAGCATGGTGCCCGCTCTAAGCAATAATGACTATGGGGTTCCTGCCAGATGACCTATTTCGGCATTCGCGCGAGCTTGTGACCAAAAGCATAGATGACTAACTCCAAACGATCTGAGACGCCGAGTTTGGAGAAAATCGAGCTGAGGTGGTGAGTCACTGTGGTTTCACTGATAAATAGTCTTTCGGCGATTTGTTTGTTTTTGAGGCCTTCGGCAATCAGAGCGATCACCTGATGTTCCCGATCAGTTAAGGAACGAATTTTGGGTGATTCGGGATCATCCGGGTCGGGGACCTTCCTGGTCATTTCGTGGAGCACGTTCCCCATTGAGGTGCGGTCGAGCCAAACTTCCCCGGCGTGAATCTTCCGAATTGCCTTGAAGAGCACGTCAGGCGTTTGGTGTTTCAAAACCACACCCATCGCGCCCAGCCGTACGACGAGCCGATGCGCCTCCGGGTTTGTAACGCCGGTCACAATAAGTACTCGCGCATTCTTCGCAGCCTCACGTAATTCGGGAAGAAGATTCGCTACGTCTTCCGTGGTGAGGTCCAGATCCAGAAGAATTAAATCCGGAGAATCGCGGGCTGCGATCGTTAATGCTTCACGGCGATTGCCGGTGGTTGCCAGTACTCTCATATCTGGCTGCTTTTCGACAAGCATCGCCAGTCCCGCCTGAACCAGCGGATAATCGCCGACAATCAAAACCTTAAGGGCCAACACCTCGGAGTTGTTCATAAACGAAGTCTGACGTCCACTGGGCCTTGACATCAGTCGTATGCACGCGCGCCGGCGACTACGTCTATTCGCATTCCTAATAGATCATAGCTGAAAGCCGCGCGCGAATCCTGCTACACACTGAGTTGATTTTGCAAGTTGCCGTCGCGCTGACGTCCTATTCTTTTTCCCGGGACAGAGTTGTTGGGGGTGCTCTGTGTCGTATAGCTCTTTGGACCAATCGCGACTTTCGCAGTCCAGTTTAGCATTAGTGACTCCAGAGGCTGCGAAAGGCCTGGCGGGTTCTAGCGGCCAGGCGCTGCCGGCGCTGGAGCGACGGCTTGCGCAGTGGCGGCTGGCGGGATTGGAATGTTCAGACGTTGGAGTTCGGCGTTTATCACCTTAGCGAACTCCGAGAACGGCTTGGCCCCATTAAGGAAACGCCCATTAACAAAGAACGCCGGCGTGCCAGTAATTCCCAGAGAACGCGCCTCGGCCATGTCGTCGTCCATGCGCTTCTTGTTTCGGGAGTCCACGAGGTCCTTTTCGAATTGCGCAGTATCGAGGCCGACGTCCTTTGCGTATTGCTTCAGATCGTTCAAGTCGAGCTTGCTTTGATTCGCGAAGAGCTTGTCATGGAATTCCCAGAACTTGCCCTGGCTGTTTGCGGCCTCCGCCGCCAGCGCTGCGGGCTTGGCCGCGGGATGCATATCGAGTGGGAAGTGCTTCCAGACAACCCGAACGTTGTTGCCGTAAGCCTTGCGAATTTGGTCAAGGGTCGGACCGACTCTGCCGCAGAACGGACATTGGAAGTCGGAAAATTCGGCAATCGTAATCGGTGCCTGGCTTGGACCAATGAATGGTGCTCCGTCAGTTTTCACGGTGTAGACCTTATCCGGGTCGGGCCCTGAGGGTCGCTGCGCCGGGGCAGCGGGTTTACTGTTGATCGCCGTCAGGAGCTGCGCCATTCGGTCGTTGAGCTCCGCCCGCTGCTGGCGCGTCTGGTAAACGTTCATGCCCGTGAGCACGACCAGGGCTGCGACACCCACCAGGATCGCGATGCGTATCAATCCGTCCGAAGACTTCTTCAACGGTTGCCTGCGCGGTTCCGGCTGAAGGGTGTTATCCGGTTTATCATTTGCCATGATATGTATTCTCCAATTTCCGCAAAAATTGTAGCACGGGCAGTCCGATCGCCCAGGAGCTAACTTTTCTGAAGCGCAATCGTGAATGGGACGAGACCATGTTCACGACCTGTGCTGGGCCTAAACCGGCCCAAGCCGCGCAATGGGCGGCCGCAGCTTAATTTTGGCTGCCCTTCTGCTCGGGCGCCGCTGGCTCCTCTGCGAGTAGCTTGTCGATCTCGGCCTGGAAGGCAGCGAAGGGTTGCGCGCCAGTTAACCTGCGGACGGTTTTGATCGTCGAACTCTTCGGGTCGGTGTAAGCCAGAAAGAAAGTAGGTGTGCCGCTTACTCCAGCCTTTTGCGCCTCGGCTATGTTCAGGCGAATCGCTGCCGCCTGACGGCCACTGTTCATGCACTCATCGAATTTTTGTACGTCGAGGCCAATCGCCTCTGCGTGAGGCCTCAGTGGTTCGAGCTTATTCTGATTGTCAAATAGCCGGTGGTTCATCTCCCAGTACTTCCCCTGCTCGGCGGCGCAGTTCGTAGCCTCTGCCGCTTTGAAAGCAGAGTTGTGCATCGATTCCAGCGGATAGTTTAGAAAGACATGCCGGAGTTTTCCGGTCTTAACATATTCCTTATCGATCTGCGGGGCCGTATCACGGACGTGTCTGCCGCAGAAAGGGCACTGAAAGTCTGAGAACTCCACGAGAGTTAGTTTCGCCGTTTCAGCTCCCTGGGATGGTTTGTTACTAAGGTCAAGCAACACATTCTGGGGAGGCGCCACCGGCTTACCGCTCTGGAGAAGCGTTTTGATCTCCTGAAGATCCTTCTGCATCTCCTTCACAGTTTCGGTGAGCGCCCGGATCTCATTTCGCAGGTCGGTCGACGACTGCTGCTGTGCTCGCAAGGGGGACGCCGAAACCAGGATCAGGAAAAGCAGTCCAATAAACCACCTAAAACTCCGATTCCTCATAACACCCTCTTTATTTTCCAATGCTCTAAGTAACACTGTCATTGTTCGGTTCTTTCCATGGTTCCTTTTGCAGTTTGCCAGTCAACCACTCATACGCTCGCTACCCAGTCATGAATCGAGTGCCGGATCGCACCGTTTTGCGGGTCGATCAGCAAAACCGGAAAAAGGGGAGGCCCGCTGCCGGGCCTCCCGGGGAGGGGCCGTTCTCGACCGTTTAGTTTTGAGCCGTGGGGAAATCCTCTTCGATAACCCCTAGCCCGATCACGCTCGGCGGGACGCGAATGTCACGCCGAGCTTTGTTGGAACTGCGAGTGTTAGCCGAACACCGATAGAAGTTTGGCTAAGTAAGCGCGAAATCCTGTCGGTTGCGACTGCGCTGGGACAGTGAAAGAGGCTGTAGCCTGCGGCTGCTGCCCAGAAGCAACAGACGCGACTGCAACTTGCTGTCCCGTAAAGCACAGTTGGAAAGCTGCATTGTTTGGACAGCTTGTGGAGGTATCCGTCACCATAACAGTGTAGATACCGGGTTTAGTTGGGGTGATGGCTGCAGCGTTGGTTGCGATAGCACCATCTGGTCCAGTCCAACTATACGAGTAAGAACCGTTCGGGCTTACAGTCGCGACCAGCTGCGTGGGATTTGCCCCACCCTGTTCGTTGGGTCCGAAGGGGGGGTCCCCGCATGCCAAGTTCAAAGCGAGTGTTACGGTTGGTGGTGTGTCGAATGCGTCCACGCAGGTCCCACTGCCGTTGCACGAGTCCGGCGCGTCGCATGCGGCACCATTCGAGGTGCCTATGCAGGTTGTTCCCAGCGGCTTGAACCCGTTGTCCTGGCATCCGCCAGCCAAGCAAGTGTCCTGGTTCGTGCACTGGGTGCCGGCGTCACCGCAGTTCGTGCCGTCGGGCTCTTGATTTGGCACGCAGGAGGCATCCGTCCCACTACAGTGGTCTGGATTGTCGCAGGCCGTATCCGAGGGGTTGCCACAGGCTGTGGTTGCGGACTTGAAGCCGTTGTCGGTACAGCCACCACTGCCGTTGCACTTGTCCTGATTGGTGCATGCGGCTCCCGCGTCGCCGCAGTTGGTAGTAACCGGCTCGTAGTTTGGCACGCACGAGCCGTCCGTCCCGCTACAGTGATCTGGATTGTCGCAGGCCGTATCTGAGGAGCTGCCACAGGCTGTGGTCGCGGACTTGAAGCCGTTATCGGTACAGCCACCACTGCCGTCGCACTTATCCTGATTGGTGCATGCTCCTGCAGCATCACCGCAGTTGGCACCGGCCGACTCGTAGTTTGGCACGCACGAGCCGTCGGTGCCGCTGCAGTGGTCGGGGTTATCGCAGGCAGTGTCTGCAGAGCTGCCGCAGGTTGCCGTCGCGGACTTGAAACCATTGTCCTTACATACGCCGGCAAGACAGGTGTCCTGGTTGGTACATGCGCCTCCGGCGTCACCGCAGCTGCCACCGTCGGCGGTGTGATTAGACTGGCAAACTCCGGACGAATCACAGGTGTCGGCTGCGTCGCACGCGCCACTTGACGAATCACCGCAGCTCGTCCCCGCTGTCTTCGGCGTATACACGCAGGTTCCCACGAGGTTACCCGGCGTGCCGGACACCGTGCACGAATCGGTCGTGCAGACGTTTTCGTCGTTGCAGACTTTTGTAGCGCAGGGGTTCAAGTCAGCTGTAACAACGAGGTCAGTACAGTCGCACTTTGACCCAGTCCCAGCTTGCTGAAGAGTTTGGCAGGAGGTGCCGTGGTTTGCGTTCTGCTCCCAGACCCGGCACGAAGGAATTTTCAGCGTGTTATTGACGATTTTGCAATCTACTACTGCATCAATCGTCCAATTGACGGGCCCCGTGGTCGCCCTTAGGTCGCCACACGTGTCGGTTGTACTGGGAGTACTTGCGTGGCCAGTTGGATCCAGGGTCAAGAAAAGGTCGCTGTCCGCATCGGGGTAGGCGTCGCCATCGCCCTGGTTCACTTGGGCAGCTGCTCCCGAGCATACGAGAGCGCTGCTTGGCTCCTTGACGGTACCGCCGTCGGCGGACACGAAGAGTCCCAGATCGTACCTTTCGTTCGAAGTCGCGGCGTACGCGATGGTCGCTCTCAAGCTGATCGTGTCAGTCGTATTATTTTCACAAAGGTCGTTGTTCAGTATTTCTACTTTCTTGATGGTCGTGGTGACGTCCTTGGCCGTGCAGGAGTTCAGATTGCTGGGACAAGGCACGTTTGGCAACGCCACCGGGGTGATAGCTTGCGGCCCGGCCAAGGTCGTCTGCGCGGTCAGCCCCGATAAGTCACCCGTAGCCGTGACCAGCACCGTGCTACCTGTCGCCTCGTCCGGACTGACAAGCCAGTTCGCCACGAGCTGTCCGGACTCGTTTGCATAGGCAACCAGGGGCTCGCGCAGCTTGTTGCCCGCGCTATCTGTCACCTGAATTGTCACCGGCTCCTTATTGGCGAAGTAAGACCCAACGAGTGCCGCGGTCTCACCCTGGTCATAGGAAGATTTATTCGTCGCGATCAGCGCAACCTGACTAAAGACCGCGCTCGCATTCGCGCCCGACCACTCACCGTGAGCGGTCACAACAAAGTCGTGTCCAAAGGTATCGCGAGCCATCGAGATGCTGGCAGTGAACGTACCGTCTTCGCCAGCCCTAATGCTCTGCCAGTTGTGCGTGTCGCTGGTTTCCGAGGTTCCATCCAGGTGCGTGATCCGCAGCGTCACGGTCTCACCAGGGCGGAAACCTTCCGCGCGGAAACTCACCGCTTCTCCAGGTACGTACCCTTTCTTAGCGGTCGATATAGAAGCCTTAGCTTGAGAGGATTTTTGTGGAAAAAACTTCGTCATTACCATCGAAGGAACTGACGTTAATGACGTGAGAAAGCTTTTTGGCTCACCATTACTCGCGGGGAGACCATTATAGTTTTGGGCCAAAGCGCCAACAGTCGCAAAGAGGGCAACCAGCGTTAGCGTCATCGCCAGCGCCAGGCGCCCCTTTGTACAAACCGTTCTGCGGATCTGGCTAGGGAGAATCCTATTCATGTTTTCTATCCTTTCGTTCAGCAAAGACAGTCTTACGACTGCCGGGGGTGCAACGCTGTCCAGAAAGAGAGGTTGCTAAAAATCTGAAGGAAACTCACAACCCTTGATCGCAACCACAGCGCCCACTGCAATCATGGCTGGCCACGAGAGCTGACGACGTAGTAACACTGCGGGAGCGAAACATTGTGCGACCCTCGGGTTAAGCGCAGTCTAAGGACTGCGACTGGGCTAGAGACTACGAAGGCTCCGGGCGGGTCCCGTTGAGTGACCGCATCTCTCGAATTTGAAAGATAATATTTGTGTTGCGGAAAGGTGACAACGGAGTTGCGTGCCTTTCTGAGAGGCAGCATTGCCGCGATTTAATAAGGCTTTGCGAGGCAGGATGCTGCCGAGCCGGCCGGGGGTGCTCCGTGAGTTTTGGAGGAAAGCAGAATTAACTGCCTTTTTGAGGCATTTTCGCGAGGTTTTGGCTGAAGGCATAAATCACGAGCTCCAGCCGGTCCGAGACCTCCAGCTTTGAGAAGATTGAGCTGAGGTGGTGAGTCACCGTCGTTTCACTGATAAAAAGGCGTTCGCCAATCTGCTTGTTTTTAAGACCTTCGGCGATGAGCGCAATGACTTGACGTTCCCTATCGGTGAGGCTGGCAATTTTGGCTTTTTCGGGATCAATCCCAGGCGGCTGCGTTATCGCATCGAGCACGCTTCCCATCAGCGAGCGATCCAACCAAACTTCTCCCTGATGAACCTTGAGAATGGCTTTTATAAGCATTTCAGCCGCGTGTTCCTTTAATACAACGCCCATAGCTCCGGCAATTATGGCGCGACGCTGGCTTTCGGTGCTTCGCAACCCAGTTAGCACCAGCACCCGGCTGTTCGTCGCGGCTTCTCGTAACTCCGGTAAAAAACTCAAGCCGTCTTCGTCACCCAAAAGAATGTCGAGCAGGATCACGTCAGGTTGTTCGCTCATTGCTAATGCCAGGGCTTCTGAACGATTGCCCGCAACACCAATTACCTTCATGGCTGGATTCTGGTCGATGAGCATTCGGAGGCCCGCTCGCACGATTGCATGATCATCGACGATCAGAATTCGAATTGGTTCTGCGGCGGAGGTACTCATGACGGTCATAAGGGAATCTGCACGGCTACTACTGTGTCATGATTCTTATCTGTATAAACGACGGTTCGGCCACCTAATGCGGCGGCTCTGTCAGCGATTGAGCGGGGTGTAAAAGAAGCCTCACCCAGACGTTTCAGGCGCTCGTTTCTCAGTTGCATTTCCAAATGACCATCGTTAATCGCGATCTCCAGCTTAGCGTAGGTGGAAGTACTATGGCGCCGAACATTACTCAATCCTTCCTCGATCATTTGGAATAACTCTGCCGCTAAACGATCGTATACAGGCAAATCGTCGCGCCCCCTGATCTCCACATTGAGACCAGTGGCTTCAGAAAACTTCGCCGCAAATCGCCGCACGGCAGGCAAGAAGATATCACGGGGAGATTCACCCCTTCGCAGGCCACCGACGTAGCTGCGGAGGTCTTCAATCTCGCCGGTAGTCAGCTTCAAAAGCTCTTCGACATTAGTGAGAGCGTCTTCTCCATTCTGAAGTTTCTGTTTGACGGAAGTGAGACCAAACTGTAGTCCGATGTAAGGTTGAATTACGCTGTCATGAATGTCCTGCGCAATCTTCCTTCGCTCTTGTCCGGCAGCGTCAGACGCGAGACTATCAACCAGCCTGATATTCTCCAGCACTCCCGTGACTTGTTCCATTACCTGCAGAACGAAGTCGATATCAGCATAATTGAAGCGATACGGACCACCAACAATGAAGAGCCGCCCTACAGGCTGGCCGCGATAGTAAACCGGAACAGAAAAACAGGATTTCCCCTCGAAGGCATTTACGAATGGCAGAGTCCTGGAATCCACTTTGGTCGAGCCTCCGGATTTCGTGTCATACATCAGCGTTTCTGCCGGCTTCTTCCGGCGGTAGATAATCGCTTGCGTCGGAGACGCTGGGAGAAAACTCCGAGCCACCTCTTCGGTTATTTCACTGGGTGCATTTGGTGGATCCTCAGTATTCGGATCAACGCGGTATAGATTGTAGGTTCCCTCGCTACTGCTTCCGTACAATCTAATCGGCTGGCCCGATTGAGATTTAGGAAGAATCAGCAGACAGGTTTCGGCGCCATAAGAGGAGCGCAAGCTTTCGAGTACTGATCGAACTGTTCTTTCAACTCCGAACCTCGGATTGGAGACTAGTGAGACCTCCTTTAACAGGCCAAGACGCGCTTTCAAACTACTTTGGATACGACCCCAAAAGGCGATCATGTAACCCAGGACTAAGAGTTGAATGGGCCGAAGCAAAAGCCGGTCGAGTTGAAGTTCCGGGTGGTCGGGGCCGGTGGCATAACCGACAATCGTGAAGAGAACGGCAGAAACAAGCGTGACACGCAGTCCTTCGCTAAAGCCCCAGCCGAATGATGCGACCAGCATCGCAAAGAAAAAGAAGAAAAAGAAAATGCTGTTGGTTCCGCTACTGACAGCAATAAGTGCAAGGTACCACGCAATATCCAGCCAGTGCAGGATCTTGCCCGGCAACATCCGACTGTGACGGATAGCTAAAATGTAAATCACGCCGCTGTAGATCACGTAGCCAGTCAGTGCGAGGTAAGTCGGGAAAACCAGTTCATCAGGTTCAGACGGATCGATAACGGTGACCAGCAATGCCGAGCACGCGAGGATTACCCGCATCGCAGAGATCATTCGAACATCGAAGGAGAGCTCCGATAACGGAAGTATCGCTGAAGGGTCTTTAACTGGGACTTCCTCGGTCAAGTACTTCTTCCTGGTTAAGATCAGGTTTACCAACTAATGCGGACTAGCGCGGAAAGCTCCGATGTTGCTGACATTGAGGATGGCAAACTCAGACTTCCGCGGCCCGTCTGAGGTCCTGCCGTCTTTCGCGTCATCCTAAGACTCTTCGCCGTCAAACACAATATGGATCGACCGCTAATCAGTCCTGGCGGGCGAACAATGATTTACCGGACGAGGGGCAGCCCACTACCGCGCTTAATAGGATGACTTTGCCAAACCATTCCGAAGCTGCTGCTCGATGGCTCTCTGGCACGCAATCCGCTAGGGAAATTCATCGGTAAAGTTCTAAACTGACTGGAAGGTGAGAAAAGACAAGTTGCGATTACTGATTGTCGATGACGAGGAAGCCTCGCGTTATGGGATGCGACGCGCGCTGACGACCCTTGGTTATAACGTTTCCGAAGCGGATTCGGCGGAAGCAGCGAGGATACTGGTGAAGCAACAGGAGCCAGACCTGATGCTGCTGGACGTTAATCTGCCGGGAGTGAGTGGACTGGATTTTCTGAAAGAATTGCAGGGTGCAAAAGACACCGGCAATCAAAATGTTTCAGGAGACGGAAACGGAAGTGGTCCGCTGGTAATCATTATCACCGCTCACGGCTCGGAGCGAATGGCTGTGGAGGCGGTAAAGTCAGGGGCTTACGACTATTTGTCGAAGCCGTTTGAATTAGATGAGTTGCGGCTCGTCGTAAAAAATGCCGCCGAAACAATTGCGCTTAGGCGCGAGAATGTGTCGCTGCGACGACGGATCGAGGCGGAAGCGTCGCAGCGTGGCGCGCTAATCGGCAGCTCTGCGAGCATGCAGCGGGTCCGCGCAATGATCGAAAAAGTGGCTGAGACCGACGCTACCGTGCTGGTGAGAGGAGAATCGGGCACTGGCAAAGAACTGGTGGCTCGTGAAGTTCACGAAAGAAACAGTGTGCGCAGCAAAGGGCCATTTGTCGCCGTCAATTGCGCGGCCCTGCCGTCTGAGTTAATCGAGTCGGAATTGTTTGGTCATGAAAAAGGTGCTTTTACCGGAGCTGCGGGCAGGCGCCAGGGAAAGTTTGAACAGGCAAACGGCGGCACACTTTTTCTCGACGAGATTGGTGACATGAGCGCTAACGTGCAGGCAAAACTTTTGCGTGCGCTGGAAGAGAGACGAATTGAAAGACTAGGGGGCAATGAGTCGATTCCAGTTGATGTGCGCATCGTCAGCGCTACGCATCGGCCGCTCGAACAAGAGATCGCTGCCGGAAATTTCCGCGCCGATCTGTTTTACCGTTTGCGCGTAGTCACCATCGATATCCCGCCATTGCGCGAGCGTCGGGAAGACATACCGCACCTTGCCGAAACTTTTACCAGGATCGCCGCGGAGCGTTACAACTTACCGCTGCGACAAGTGGGCCAGAGCGCACTTCGTCGACTCGTCGATTACGACTGGCCCGGCAACGTGCGCGAATTGAAGAATACGATTGAACGGGCCGCAATCATGGCGGAAGGCGCAGAGCTGCGTTCACAGGATCTGCCTGACGAAATCACTCCCGGTTTGCAGAGACAAGCGCCGGCAGCGAACAACAATTCTGAAGATGGCTTGAACGTGCCGTTCACTGCGGACTTTCGCGAGGACCGACGTGAATTTGAGCGTCGTTACATCTCACGTTGTCTGGAACACACGCAGGGAAATGTGACCAAAGCTGCTGAGATTTTGGGAATGCATCGGCAGTCCTTGCAGCACAAGCTTCGCCAGCTCGGCCTCGGCCGCCGCTATGTTTCGGTCGGCAACGACTCTGCAAATGATTCGGACGAGTAAGTAGACGCTGAGCAGCAAAACTAACAGCCCAGACTAACGTAGCGCGTGATAGTCGCAATGGTTTTTGCTTTCGTGCCGTAGGCACGAGATGTTTATAGTCTCCAATCACCTCACAAAAACCTTCCTTTCTCAGGAGCGAGAAACTCGCTCCTGAGAAAGGAAAACAATTCGGAGAATGAAGTGCTATAAACACTTGGCTCCTAACGGAGCCCTTGTGTTTTTACGCTCGGATCGTTCCTCCCATGCCTTCTTCAACTCTGCTAAACTTTCTCCGTTCTAAAATTCCTTTTTCACAGGTTGCCTTTCATGAAAGCACGCATCGACGCAATCATTCAGCGCGATCAGGCGGAGTATCTTGATCAACTGATTCCGCAAACTGATCCACTCCTGCGCGAGATGGAAGAGTATGGAGGCAAGCACGGCGTTCCCAGCGCTGATCGGGAGGTCGCACTCTTTATCGAGATTACCGCTCGCGCGATTAACGCAAAACACTGCCTCGAAATTGGAATGGCGATAGGCTATACCACAATACATCTTGCTCGCGCCGTGGGTGAGAACGGCGAAGTCGTCACCATCGATCCCAGCGACGACATGATCAAGGCGGCCGAAGGCTACCTGACTCGCGCCGGCCTGCGCGATCGCGTTCGCATCGAACGGGGAAAGGCGCTGGACGTTATCCCGTTGTTGAAAGACACGTTTGATCTAATTTTCATCGACGCAGTGAAAGAAGAATATTCCGACTATCTGAGACTGTCGCTGCCGAGGCTGCGCAACGGCGGCGTCGTAATCGTCGACAACCTTCTCTGGGGCGGGCAAGTTGCGGGTGAGATTCGTGCACCAGATCAGGAAAGCTCGACGAACGCATTACGCGAATTCAACAAGTATTTCGTCAACCATCCAAAGTTGCGCGCGGAAATACTTTCAGTGGGCGATGGTTTGGGCTACGCCGTGAAGATCGCCGCGGAGGGCCAGCATAGAGGGCACAGCGGACCACAGGGCGATTAGGCTTTTTGGAGTACCGCTGACCTGTCAGCGCTTTTGTCGGCTGCGACCTGTCGCAGCCCGCTTCAATTGAGCTTGTTGAACGAAGCGGCGTCAGGCCGCCGCGGACCAAAGCGCTGACAGGGTCAGCGCACTCCAAAAGCATGATCCAAAAGGACAGCGAAGAGACCCGCAGCGAAGCGGCGCGAATCATTGCTAATGGTGGCATCATCGCCTTTCGCACCGACACGTTCTATGGTCTTGGAGCCGACCCGTTGAACCCGGAAGCGATTCGCAAGGTAAAGGAACTAAAGGGCAGGGAAGACGACAAACCAATTCTGCTGCTAATCTCGGATCTCAATCAGGTTGATAGATTCGTTGCGCAATCAGATTTCTTTAAGTTAGTCGCTGCGCGTCACTGGCCGGCGCCGCTCACTTTAATTGGCGTGTCGCTGCCTCACGTACCAATAGAGTTGACGGCCGGCACGAACAGTCTCGGCATTCGGCTGCCTGACGACGAGGACGTGCGCGATTTCGTCCGCGTCTGTGGCGGCGCCTTAACGGCTACCAGCGCAAATATCTCCGGCCAACCACCAGCGCGTACTGCGCAGGAAGTCCAATCGTACTTTCCGGAGGGACTTGAGATAATAATCGACGCCGGACAGGTCTCAGTTTCTGAGCCTTCAACCGTGGTAGACCTAAGCGGCCGCGATCCACGGGTCATCCGGGAGGGTGCCATTCCGCTCGAGGAGCTGGCGCCGATCTTAAGTGGCCGGCCTTAATTACAGAACTGAGCGCGGTAGCGCCGGATCCTAAGAGCAGCTTCGGAATGTTGGTCTAGAATGCCTGCGATTATCACTAAAATAGACTTAAGGACCCGGCGCTACCGCGCTCGGTTCTGAAATATCGTTAATGCTACTGCGTCACCGTCAGGTTCTTTACAAACCCCCAGTCGCCGCTTGCGTCGACCTTGATGTTGCCCACCTTTTTCTGTGCGATGACTATGTTTGCCTGATACCAAAGGGGTAACACCGGCACGTCGCGAGCGACAATCTCCTGAATGCGCGCGTAGAGTTGTTTTCCCTTTTCGCGGTCAAAGGTATTTATCGCTTCGTCGATTAGGGCATCGAGCTCTTTGTTGCTGTAGCGGCTGCGATTTCTTGAAGGACGGGTCTCGGTCGGTATTTCGGAAGTATGAAAGAGATCTTTAAAGAATATTGGATCCTGATTGCCGCCCACCCATTGTCCGTAAAAAATCTGAAAGTTTCCGCGGCGCAGTTCGTCAAACAGCGTATTGAGTTCCGCCGTCTCAATGCTCATGGGGACTCCGACGTTCTTCAAATAGTTCTGAATCACACCGGCGTAGTTTTTCCCTGACACGTTACTGCCAGATACTTTGAAAACGAGTGGCTTTGTGAACCGCAGCTGAGGCCCATCGCCGTCCGGATCCTTCAATCCCGCTTCGTCGAGTAACTTCTTCGCCAGCGCCGGATCGAATGAATACTTTTGTCCCTCGTGGTAAGCCCACGATTCCACCGGCAGAATTGAATGCGCGATTGTGTCCTGGCCCAACAGCAGATCGCGAATCAGTCCCTCGCGATCGATGGCGTAGGCGAGCGCTTGTCTCACGCGTACGTCATTCAGCGGCGGTTGACTGCAATTAAGGGTGAGCACGTAGACATTCGATCCGGTGAACTGCAGCACTTGTAACTTTGGATCCTGACTCAGCAGTTTGACGGCATCCGGCGAAAGACTGGTGGGCAACGGCGCGATGTCGACGCGACCGGAACGAAGCTCAGCCTGCAGCGCGTTGGTGTCTGCAATTACTCGTACGCGAATCACCGGGATGTGAGGCGCGCCGTCCCAGTATTCCTGATTCGCCTGCAGATCAAGCACCTGTTGCGAGCTGTCGTAACTGGCGAACTTAAAGGGGCCGCTTCCGATCGGGTGATCTTTCTGCGTCGCGTAGCTGTCTTTCGGAATAATGGAGACCGGAACCAGATTGCTTAGCAGCCCCGTCCAGGGCTTTACCGTTGTGATGACCAGCGTCTTCGGGTCCGGCGACTCGACGCTTTTTATATAACTCGTTCGGGCAGCGCCGACGCCCTGGTAAAAGCTGGCTGACTTGGCGAAATTACTGGAGAAAACCAGATCCAGCGTGTACTTGGCATCGGCGGAAGTTAGCGGCCGTCCGTCGTGAAACTTCACGCCGTCGCGCAGAGTAAAAGTGAAAGTCAGGTCATCTGCGGATCGCTTGACGTCTGAAGCCAGTTCACCGACGTAGTCAAACTTCTCGCCTTTCCGCACCAGCGAATTAAACATCAGCGTGCGCACGCGCTCGCTGGCGGCATCCACGGACGGCGAACCAATTGGATCAATCGTGCGGATGTTATCGCCCAGGGCGATCACGAATGGTCCGCCGCTGTGATCGCGCCGGCAGCCAAGCGGAAACGACAACATGATCACGACCCCGACCAACAGACAGATCAACTTGCGCGCGCTCATGTGATCGTTCCTCCATACTTGTAGTTCAGCTTTTCGTTCAGCGCCGCAGTCTCTTCCGAGAGACTGCGAAACTTTTCGCTATCAAATTCGGGCGGCGGTTTGATCAAAGTCTTCATCGCTGCTATCCGCTTCAGCGAATTACGCAGGCGGTCTTTGGGAAGTTTGCCTGCTCGCGCGACACCGAGCAGCGCATGGTAGCCGCGGCGGATAACTCCGGGGTGCGCGCAGATCAACATCATGTCATTACCGGCAAGGAACGCGCGCACAACGGCAGACTCGATTTCACAGTGCTTGGCAATGGCGCCCATTTCCAGATCGTCAGTTACGACAAGGTGTTGATATGCCAGTTCCTGGCGCAGCACGTTGGTGACGATGTTGTGGCTCAACGACGCGGGCTCGAGCAGCCCTCCGGTTACGCCTTTGCTGATGTCTATATTTGGAAATCCGCCATGACTGACCATTACACAGCGGACGCGATCGTCACGGCGCTGGAACAATTCAATATATGGTGCAAGGTCCTGCGCCATAAGATCGTCGTGCGAAAGACTGACCATCGGCATTTGCTCGTGGGAATCAACTTCGCCTGCGCCAATACCGGGAAAATGTTTGAGGCAGCCAACAATCCCAGTCTCCTGCAAGCCACGCAGGTAAACGGTCGTATAGCCCAGCACCTCACCAGGTGAACGACCGAAGGAGCGTGAGTAGAGTCCATTTGAAAGCAGATCGCGCTCATCAGTCATGATGGACATGACAGGAGCAAAATTCATATTGAAGCCGAGTAGACGCAGCGCCTCGCCGGTAATTCTGCCAAGCGCACGCGCGCCGGCAAGATCACCGTGTTCGCGGATCGTTCTCGCCGACGGCATTGGCGTAAAGATTTTTCGCAATCTGTCGACCAGTCCGCCCTCCTGATCGACGCCGAGCAGCGGATTGGTGGGCAACAACTCCCGAATCCCATCGAGCAGATCACGCAGTTGCTGCGGGCCGGCCACATTACGACCAAAAATTATGACGCCGCCTGGCTGAATCTCCTCGATCAGCGCACGCGCCTCAGCGTCGATCTCGGTGCCGGTGAGACCGATGTAAAAAAACTGTCCGATTTGTTGTTCCAGAGGGAGCGAAAGGAGTGTTTCCGACGACATATTAAACAAAGCAACCGACGAAAGCGGCTTACGCACGCGCGCTCACATGAGTTCAGAGACGAAATGAAACATCGGTTTCACTATAAGGCAAAACAAACACATCAGCCAACGGAAAGAGTCGCTGTAACGTCGGCAACAGCGTGCGGTGGCGGGTTGGTTTTAGCCGCGGATGAACGCGGATACTCGCGGATATGAAAAAATAGTACAGCTAAGCATCTACGAATATTGTCAATTGCTGAATGCTTTATTTATTGGTCAGATCCGCGTTTCTCCGCGTTCATCCGCGGCTAATACCCCACTCGCGGGAATATTTTCCTTCGCTGCAGTCTAACGTAATATAAACTTAGTCATGCCGCGCGAACTCACTGACAAAGATGCAATTATCTCCGCTCTCAAATCCATGGAGCTTACCTCAGAGCTCTTCATCGAAGTCAATGGAAAACTGAAGAACGCAAACGACCTGGAAGTGATTGTCCAGGGAAAACAGAATGCCGGCGGCAAGCGCGTCGGGCCGTATGTTCGTCTGCTCCGCTACGACACCGGCGAAACCATCATGCGGCAGGGCGAGTGGGGCGGAAACACTTTCTACCTTTCTGTGGAAGGCGCATTAGACGTTTACATCGGTGGCCGCGAAGACGCGCAGCGCAAAATTAGCCGGCTGCCGCCAGGGACCTGCTTTGGAGAAATGGCAGTGCTCGCCGGTGTTGAGCGAAACGCGACTGTCATCGTGCCCAAACATGCGACCGCACTGGTGCTCGAGGTGACGCGACCGGCGCTGCGTCTGTTAAGAAAACTCCCGAAGTTCGGACGTGTGCTTGACGACACCTATCGAGCCCATGGCCTGGGGCGCGTGTTGGAAGACTTGACCGAGTACGGTCGCGACAATGAAGCAATAATTCGGAAGCTGCGTGAAATCGGAAAGTTTTCCGTCTACGGAAAGCATCACGTGCTTTGCCAGGAGTCGACGCCGATCGCAAACGTCATCCTGATAAAAAGCGGTTGGGTGAGGCGGGTCCGCGGTGTGCCGCTCGATCCCGGCTCAACGGGAGTGGCAGTGGGCATGGGCCAAACTATCGGCGTCGATTTCCTGGGCGCGGGAAATTGTCTCGGACTCGAAGGCTCTGACGACAATGCTCTTTGGAAATACAGCGCTTCCGCGATGGCCCGCACCGAAGTGCTGGAGATACCGCTCGCCTCGCTCGCCACTGAGCCGAATTTACGCGACCAGATCGTAGCTGTGTTTGCTGCGTTTTCAACGGCTGACGATAATCCGCCTTCAATTGACGCGGTTGAGGATCTGCGTGCCATGGCTTCCACCGAGGCCGAGATAACAACGGGAATTGTTGATGGCGCCAACCTGCTGATCATGGACATGGACCTTTGTGTCAGATGCGGCAACTGTTCGCTCGCGTGTCACAAGGTCCACGGACAATCGCGGCTGTTGCGGCGGGGTATCAGCATCACACGTCCCGTCTCGATTGGCAGCCAGCGAACGCAACACGTGTTGTCTCCGCAGGTGTGCATGCACTGCAAGGATCCCGAGTGTCTCACTGGCTGTCCCACAGGTTCCATCTTTCGCGATCCGCGTGGTTATGTGGATATCGATCCAGCTACCTGCATCGGTTGTTTCGATTGCGCTACTCAGTGTCCATACGACGCGATCTCGATGGTTCCTAAAAATGGCGAGCCCGTGGTCACCTTTGATTTGATGGGAACACTTCGAAGAACGTTTAGTGTCTCCACGCCGCCGCCCGCCCTTCCGCTAACACCCGCGGACGATGTGGTGGCCATCAAATGCAATCTCTGCGAACACACCCCGTTAAATCCGCAGGGCGCCAGGCGCCAGGCATATTCATGCGAGGAGAATTGTCCCACGGGAGCACTCTTGCGCGTCGACCCGGTTAGCTATTTCAGTGAAGTTGATAAAACCCGGGGGCTAATCTTTCGCGATCAAACGCAGGCTTTCGGCCGCAATATTCATAAGAAGGATCCGCTGGCCAGGGCCTTCCACATTGGCGGCGCGACACTGATCGTCCTTACGGTCGTCGCTGCGATCTGGGGCTTGGCAACGAGGGGATTTGATGAGGTGCTGACTGGAACCTGGCTAACGATGCGATGGGCTACGGGACTTGCCGGGCTTTTCGGTGTGGCCGTTGTCATGACGTATCCACTTCGCAAGCAGGTCTATCGCCGCCGCGCGGGCGCGCTTCGTTACTGGCTGCTGTTGCACCTCTACATCGGTGAGTTCGCAGGTTTGACTTTGATGTTCCATGCGGGCACCCATACCGGAGGTCTACTGACGACGCTCCTTTATTTCGCGTTTGACGCGGTGATCGTCTCTGGTCTGTTCGGCATCGCTGCCTACATCATCGCCCCGAGAATTATGACCAGCATTGAAGGGGAGCCTTTACTAATCGAGGATCTGGTTTCGCGGCGTATCGAACTACAGCAGGAATTGGATGAGATCCTGAAGCAAAGCGAAGGTTGGCTCAAGGAAGAGATTGAGGAACGAGTCGTCAAAAAATTTGGCAGGTTCTCGTTCCTGATGCGCCAGTTTATGCGTCGCGAGCCCTTGACGGCATTACTTGCCAACGCGCGGCGCGCATTTAAGGAACGACTAACCCGGCTGGCAACCAGCGAGGAACGACAGCTGTTGCTGCACGCAGTTGAAGCCGCAGTAACTCTGCGACGCGTGGACGCGCTGATTACGCTTCATAAGGTACTCAGAATCTGGATTGCGCCGCACGTTATCTCAACTTCGATCATGCTGGCGCTAATGGTGGTTCATGTGATTCAGGTTGTTTACTTCGCAGTGAAATAGATTGCTCAGGAAGCGGGCGCTCTTTTTGGAGTGCGCTGACCTGTCAGCGCTTTGGTCGGCGCCGGCTTGACGCCGCGATGCTTGAGTAAATTCAATGCTTAAAGGGTTGCGACAGGTCGCAACCGACTAAAGCGCTGACGGGTCAGCGCACTCCAAAAAATGCCGCAGGAAAACAAATACGTCATCATTCGCGAGGATCTGGTTCAGGACCCGGTGACGATCATCACCGATGGTCTGCTGATTGGCCGGCTGCAGGAGTGTGAGCTGCTTCTTAATCACCCGGCTGTCTCGCGCGCTCAGGCGGGCATCAAACTGATAGACGAAAACTATTTCCTCTTCAGCCTGCGACCCACCAACCCTGCCAAACTTAACGGCAAAGCAGTTGAAGAAAATGAAGCGTTGGCGCCTGGCGACCAACTGGAAATTGGTCCTTTTCTGCTGCAGATAGATCTCACTGATGACGCGCTCGTACTAAAAGTTTCACTACAGATTGGAACTGTAGTTGAAACGACGAATATGAGCAGCCCTAACCTCAGCACTGCAAAGCTGGAAGGTGTTCTCGCGCCCGGCGAAAAAAAAGCGCATGCAAAAACGCGTGCGGAGCCGCTTCCGGGTGATAAAGCACTCGATATTTTTTGGGACAAACGCATCCGTGAGGCAGGGAAAATGGTGCGACCGTCGCCTCTATTTCCCAAAGGCCAAAGGCGCGCCGGCAAGGCGGCGTTCAACTGGGCGCCCACAACAGATCTGAGAGGACATTGGCCGGTCGCAGTTTTTGTCTGGGGCGCGATCATA
Organism: Pyrinomonadaceae bacterium; assembly: GCA_035941655.1. Classification (GTDB taxonomy): domain Bacteria; phylum Acidobacteriota; class Blastocatellia; order Pyrinomonadales; family Pyrinomonadaceae; genus PSRF01. The sequence goes on from DASZDU010000135.1 coordinate 21,040, forward strand.
GTCGGTGGGCTTTCCATCGCCGCCGCTTATTGGTTCACGAGCGCATTCTCACCCGCACCGATCGCCCGCGCCCACGCGCGTTCTGATCTGTCTGTGTTCCCGCCGATTGCAGTTGAAGCGAATGGGAACTCGTGCACAAACTGCCATTCTTCCGCGGCAATGGAACAAAACTGTGCGCAGTGTCACAACGCAGAGGCTTTTGTCGCCACCGTGATTGCGCCACATGCCGCTGCCGGCGTGGGTTGTATCTCATGTCATGCCGAACATCGGGGAACTGAATTCAAAGCCGGCAAGGCTGCTTTGGTTACCTGCACTGAGTGCCACAACGATGCGAACCGCAACTCCTATAACGGGCACACGGTCAGTACTCCGCACGGCGGAACGCTGGGCTATCCGGTAGTCAACGGAAAGTGGAAATGGCCGGGACTGACGGAGGATGAGTGGACACTAAAACAAATTGCAGTGGCGCGTCTGCCGGAAGATACGGATGAGACGTGGCGCAGCAAACAATTTCACGCGCTTCATGTGCAGCGAGTGAAAGCCACGGGCTTGCAAGGCAATGCAGAAGGAGAACTATCGTGTTCGAGCTGCCACAAAAGCTTCAATCCAATTGATCGGGAGACGCCGCGAACCACCTGTGGGAATTGTCATAACGGCCGCGTGGAAGTGGGAACAAATCATGTACTGATCGCGAGGGACCAACCAAATTGCACCTCTTGTCATGTGCAGCACGTGAAGGATAAACGACACTGGAACCCAGCGCTGCTTACTGTTGAGCATAAACAGCAGTGAGAGACAAAGAAGATTTTCCATTTCTCATTTTTCATTTCTCATTTGTCATCGTCAAACCAAGCGGACGCAGCCGTACGGCTGGCAAGGGCGAGCGTTCTACAATCCTAAATGGAAAATGACAAATGAAAAATGAGAAATGGAAAATTTTGCTCTCTCCAACCTTGGGCTAAGCGCCTTCTGCGCTTAACCGGCTGGTTTATGGCACGGAAGACAGTCGTTTGATCCGGGAACTTTCCCTTTCAGTGCGGGGCGTGCGGCGATCGCTTTATCGTGACAGATGTTGCAGTTCGTGTGGTAGGCCACTTCGTTTGTTAATTTCGTAGCAGCAGTCTTGCCTGCATATGTAACCGTAGGCATCGTGGCGCTGTCGTCGCCCGCTTGCAGGTGACAAGCGCGGCAACTCTTCACCGGCTTCGAGTCAGCAGCCTCAAGCAATTTCGCCGTTAGCACGACATCCCGCTCAGAAGTTTTCAAAGGCACTTGTAGTGCTGACGCCGGCTGATCGGTGTGATGGCATTCAACGCAGGCAAGCACGGTTTTGCCGTCGACACCGTACATCTTGGTCGCGTGGTTCTCATGATTGAAAGGAACCTCGCCATACTTGTCTGATTGACTATCCTTGCCCAGCGTTACTTCCTTCGGCTGCGTCTTGCTTTCTTTGGGAGTGTCCTGCGGCGCGCTGAACCGGGCGCTACTGCCAACAACAATTACAGCCAGAAACGCCAACACCGTGATCAGGAATATTAGTTTTCTCATCGAATAACCTTTCGCTGAAAGCTTATCAGTCTAATCGGAAAGTTTTGGAAGAAGCGCTAATGGAACCGAGCAGGGGAGAGAATCTCAAGGCGCATCAATCTTAGTTAGCGATATGAAACGTGTCAAACATTAGCCGCAGATTTACGCGGATGTTTTTTGGAGTGCGCTGACCTGTCAGCGCTTTTGTCTGCTGCGACCTGTCGCAGCATGATTAAAATTGAATCTTCCGACGAAGCGGCGTCAAGCCGCCGCGGACCA
>DASZDU010000136.1:0-15049 GCA_035941655.1 Pyrinomonadaceae bacterium
GTTCGCGCGTTTTCGTTCAACGTAGCCGCGGCTCCGTCGCATGACTTTCACTGAGAAATAAAGGACGAGGGAAGGGGAAAAGGGTAAAGGGGAAAGGGGAAAGGGGAAAGGGTAATGGTCAGACAAACTTAAAAGCCTCGAACGTCATCGCCCTCCTGATCTCTTACCTCTTTCCCTTCCCCTTTCCCCCTTTCCCCTTCGCCCAGATCTACGTTGACTTGACGCCGTAACCGTATAGAATCCCGCCACACTTGGACCGTCCAGCTTTCGTTAGCCTTAAGTTTCAACAGCCCCTGAAGGAGAACAACTAATGAAGATCAAATACCCCGCGGTGATCGTGGCGACACTCGTCCACTTCATACTTGGAGGACTCTGGTATTCCCCACTGCTCTTAGGCAACAAGTTTCTTCAAATTATTGCGTGGACGCCACAACAGCTCGAGCAGATAGAGGCTCAGAGCCATGCGAAGGAATTGATCATCGCGTTCGTGAGCTCGCTGGTCTTGGTTTACATCCTGGCCCACTTTGTTCAATACACAAAAGCCACCAACGCGCTGGCAGGAATTCAAACCGCTTTCTGGTTGTGGCTGGGGTTTATCGCCACCTCGAACATCGCCACCGTCCTGTTCGAGCTGAGACCGCTCGGCTTATATCTGATAAATGTTAGTTACCAGCTGGTCGCCTGCGCGCTCGCCGGTGCGATACTCGCTGTCTGGCGACCGCAGGAGGCGACGACGGAATCTGCCGTTCAGGTGGGGTAGGAAGTGGGGAAGAGGGGAAAGGGGTAAGGGGGAAAGGGTAACGTGTAATGGGATCGTAATAACGAATGAAGGTCTAGCGATTCATTCTTTCCGCTTCCCCTTTCCCCTCTTCACCTTTTACCCCCTTTCTTTTTGGATTGAAAGCTTACTAGAAAAGCGTAAACTCTCGTTCAAATGTCGAAGTTGATCATCGACGATCAATTTTGGGCCGAGCTGCCCGAGGACCGGAAAATTGATGCTGTCGTAACGGGCCACGCGACACTGAAGCAGCTGAGCGAAGGCTTGCTCGACGGTTCGGATCAACTACGCAATGCGTGTCGCGAGTACCTGGGCGACACCAGTTTGTCATTTGAGAACCTGCCTCTCGATCCTGAACCAGGCAATCCGGAAATTTCCGAGGACAATCCGCCGCGACCCGAATTGCCACCACCTGCAAATAAAAAGCTGAGCGGAGACGCGCACAGTAGTGCGAAGCAACGCTTCGGACTACCCGACGGATTCCTGCCGCGTCTGCAGCGTTACGGCCGAACCGTCCTGATTGAGCGCAATGTCTATAGGCTGTCGAACGGACAGGAGTTCATTCCCACACGTCCAACCGGCACCCTCGGCAGCGGGCGTCACCGCTACGCACTCTTGACCAGCGAACAATATTCGAAAGCGATGCGCGGATCCGTCTACGTCCGCACAGATGGAAAGATTTTTGACTACAGCGTTGACACTGGCGTTCCCATGCGGGAGATGTTCGACACTGGATATACAATCGCCGATCTTGAGCGCACCGGTAGGTATGCGCCTGAGTTGCGCCGACGGCGAAAAAAGCGAACACAGGCCAGAGCCAAACACGCCAAAGCCAAACACGCCAAAGCCAAATACGCTGCCGCGGGTAAGTAAAATTTATCCTGGGTAGTGTCTTAGTTTGAAAATATTCTCTGTGGGTCCTCTTTGACTCCGTGGTGAATCTTTATTGGCGATGGGTTCAGCACAGAGTCACAGACAACACAAAGGTTGCGCGGAGAACACTGAAATAAGACACTACCTATTTTCGTGTTAACGGGCATACAACAAAGGGGGCGTTTATGATTAGAAAATTGAAGTCGGGAGAATATCGGCTCTATTCAAAGAAAAAGGATCCGAAGACTGGCAAGCGCAAGAACCTTGGTACCTTTGCCACGCGCGCAGCGGCGGAAAAACATGAGCGAGCAGTGCAATACTTCAAGCGGCACTGAGTTCAGGTAACGCAACTGTTAGTTTGCGGAGCGCCGGCCAAATCGATAGTTTAAGGTTACAGCAATCGCAAACTGACAGTTTGCTTTACGAGGATCGCAAACTGACAGTTTGCGTTACACGTTTCGGAGAACATGGATGGTGGAAAAAAATTCCGACAACTCGCCACGCTTTGATCAAAGACCGTGGGGTACATTCACAGTCCTTGATGAGGCGGACGGTTTTAAGGTCAAGCGGATTGAGGTGTTGCCGGGCAAGAGATTGAGTTATCAGAAACATGCCCAGCGCGCCGAACACTGGGTCGTAGTCGAAGGGGTCGCTAAGGTTACCCTCGACGACAAGGACGTAATCGTAAACGCTGGCGAGGCAATCGACATCGCAATTGGCGCGGCGCATCGCGTGGAAAATCCCGGCGATAAAATGCTGGTTTTTATTGAGGTACAGCGCGGAGGTTATCTTGGCGAGGATGATATCGTCCGCTTGCAGGATGATTTTGGTCGCGCAGGGACTTGAGATTTGGTTAGAAGAGCGGGGGCAAGCGCGCCTTCCCAACCCAGAGCTGACTGGAGTTAATTCCGATTGTTCAGACTGAACGGCCTCCAAGTTTGATCAACCGTTCAGGTTACGGAATCTCTCAGGTTGGGAAGGTGGGCTCGCACCCGCTCTTCCAACCTTTTGTCTTTTTTTGACCTCGACGTCGTTCGTAGAGAACAACCATGGCTGACACAGAAGGACTGTCAACATCAGTAGAACAAGACACGACGTCGCCAACTCCGGTGTCGAGCGCGTCCACGGATCACTCCGCCAGCCCACCAGGGTTCTGGAGTGCGATCCGCGAGTCGTTACGCGGCAGCCATCTCGATTACACCACGGGCCCAATCGGGCGATCGATAATTTTGCTCGCTATCCCGATGGTGCTCGAGATGTGCATGGAGAGCATTTTCGTCGTAGTCGATATTAAGTGGGTTTCATATCTGGGACCGGCTGCGATGGCTACGGTCGGCATCACCGAGTCGCTGATGACTTTGGTCTACGCGATTGCGATTGGACTGAGCATCGGCGCAACCGCCACCATCGCCCGTCGAATTGGAGAAAAAAATCATGAAGGCGCCGCCCGAGCAGCAGTGCAGGCAATCGCGCTGGCATTAATAGTCTCCGCCATCATTGCGCTTGTCGGCGCTCCGCTCGCTCCCAAGTTGCTATCGTTGATGGGCGCATCACAGGAAGTCATTGCTTCAGGCTCGGGCTTCACTCGAGTAATGCTCGCCTGCAACGCTTCGGTAGTCTTGCTCTTCATGATTAACGCTATTTTTCGTGGCGCCGGCGATGCGGCAATAGCGATGCGCGTGCTGTGGTTGGCGAATGCGATCAACATCCTGCTGGGCCCCTGTCTCATCTTTGGCTTGGGTCCTTTTCCGAAATTGGGGATCGTGGGCGCGGCTGTCGCCACCAGTATCGGGCGCGGCACCGGAGCACTATATGCGTGCAGCCGGCTGGTTCGTTCCGGCGGGCGGTTCGATATCAAACGCCATCATCTGCGACTCGACCCTCAGATAATGTTGCGATTGCTGCGACTATCGGCGACTGGCACATTCCAGGTATTCATCGGCATGGCCAGTTGGATCGGTTTAGTAAGAATTATCTCGAGCTTCGGCACGGATGTCGTTGCCGGTTATATCATCGGCATCCGCGTAATCATTTTTGCGTTGCTGCCCTCGTGGGGCATGTCAAACGCTGCGGCGACGATGGTGGGCCAGGCCCTTGGCGCAAAGAAGCCCGAACGCGCCGAACGCTCGGTATGGAAGGCCGGTTTCTACAATTTGATTTTTCTCGGCACAGTGGGTTTGATTTTCGTTCTGTTCGCCAGGCAGATCATTGGGTTGTTTACAACGGACCCGAACGTCGTACCCTACGGCGTTGATTGTTTGCGCATCGTGGCTTATGGATTTTTGTTCTACGCCTACGGCATGGTGTTGACGCAATCGTTCAACGGCGCCGGCGACACCTGGACACCGACCATCATCAACTTGTTTGTATTCTGGTTGTGGGAACTTCCGCTGGCTTACGTGCTGGCTAAAGTTTTTGGCCTGGGACCCCGCGGTGTCTTTCTCGCCATCATGATCGCCTTCTCAACGCTGGCGATCGTTAGTGCAGCGGTCTTCCGTAGAGGAAAATGGAAAGGCCATGCGGTGTGATCGTACGAAACAACAGCGCGTTTTAGAGAGCGCACTTGCGCCACGTGCGAGCCGTAGCTTGCCTCAAAAGCCTTCCGTCAGGCTTCGGCTTTGCCGCCGGATGTGAGCTAGCCCGGCCCAAGGGCATAGCCCGGGAATTATCTGGCTACCGACGGCGGGGCATAGCCACCGCCTCACATCCGGCGGCAAAGCCTACCGCGGCCCACGATTTTTGAGTCGAGCTGCAAACCGTCAGATCTGTCCGACAATTAAAAAACAAAATGAAACCGCTAGACTGAACGCGCCACTCACATGCGATGTTAGACTGACGACGATATGAAGACTACGATCATGAAATTCGGCGGCACGTCCGTCGAAGGCGCGACGGCTTTTAAAAACGTCGCCGCTATCATTTCCGCGCGCCAGGCGTTGCAGCCGGTCGTGGTGGTCTCCGCCATGGCCCGCTTTACCGACGCCTTGATTGAGAGCGTGCAACGAGCGTTGCTGGTCGGAGCCGACGAGAGCGCCGCTACCGTGGGAAAGCATTTCGATCGTCACCTGCGTGTAATCGACGCGCTGCTGCTGGGCGAAGCTGAGCGCATGCGGCAACTGATCGACCAAAGCCGTGTCGAGATCGCAGAACTTCTCAAGACAGCTGTCACGGAGTTAACAGACGTCGAGGCCCACACTGACGCTCGTAAGCGACGCAGGTTTTTCGAGGATGCAGTGGTTTCCTACGGTGAAAGGCTGTCAGCAGCAATGCTCGCCGCGGTGCTCGCGGAGAATCAGATTATGGGTCGATATGTCGACGCGCGCCGCTGCGTTATCACTGATGATAGCCACGGCTGTGCAACGCCGCTAATGTCTGAAACTTTCCACCACACGCGCCAACAACTCGAACCACTGATCTCGTCAGGTTGTGTTCCAGTGTTGGGAGGCTTCATTGGATCTACACTCGACGGCCAAACGACAACTCTCGGTCGTGGCGGCTCCGACTACACCGCCGCTCTTGTTGGCGCGGCACTGGAAGCAAACGAGATTCAGATTTGGACCGACGTGCCCGGTGTGCTCACCGCGGATCCCAGATTAGTTCCGAAAGCGCATACGGTTCCTCATCTGTCGTTTGAAGAAGCGGCGGAACTGGCTTACTTCGGCGCGAAGGTGCTACATCCGAAAACCCTGCACCCGGCGATTGAACGCGATATCCCCGTACGCATATGCAACTCGCGCGCGCAGGAGAGTGGCAGCACGCTGGTGGTGGGCGAGTCGACAAAATCTCCTCAGACGGTCAAAGCCATCGCGCATAAAACGGGAGTCACCACGGTCCAGGTTACTTCGACGCGAATGCTGGGTGCTTATGGATTCCTGCGCGCGTTATTCGAAGTGTTTGACGAGCATAAGACTGCCGTCGATGTAGTCACCACCTCTGAAGTCAGTGTTTCGTTGTCGCTTGATGACACGACGTCGCTTGGTGAGATCGTGGAGAAACTGGAAAGACTCGGCACAGTAAGTATCGAAGAGAAGCGCGCGATTTTGTGCGTTGTAGGCGAAGGCTTGCGCAGCACACCCGGCATTGCCGCGCGCATTTTCTCGACGATAAGCGATATCAACGTTTCGTTGATCTCGCAGGGAGCTTCGAGAATCAATCTTACTTTCGCGGTTGAAGAAGCTCGAGTTCGCGAGACAGTGGCCCGGCTTCACAAAGAGTTTTTCGAAGGCTCAGAGAGCGAAGATGCGCTGCGGGAGTTCAACGATCTTGGCGCCGAAGTATCGGCGTAGATCTTGTAAAGCAAACTTTAGTTTGCGTTGGTAACCCTGGCGACAGATCGCAAACTAACAGTTTGCTTTACGAAGGAACCATGAACGTTAACGAGCTAACACGGAAACTAATCGATATACCCTCGGTCACGGGTGACGAGCTGGCGGTTGGTAGGTTTCTGCAAGTTCAGCTGGAGAGCTTAGGTTACTCTGTCGAAATGCAGGAGGTTGCTCCCGATCGGTTCAATGTGTTTGCCACAACGGGAGCCTTGCCGCGCGTAGTGCTCTCGACCCATATGGACACGGTGCCGCCCTACATTCAGTCAAACGAAGACGACGAGAATATTTACGGCCGTGGCGCCTGCGATGCCAAAGGGATCATCGCCGCGCAAATCAATGCTGGTGAGCACCTGCGTGCTGAAGGCATTCAACAGATCGGCCTGCTGTTTACCGTTGATGAAGAGCAGGGAAGCGCGGGCGCGCAGGTTGCGAATCGAATCGCAGCGGCCGGTGTCAGCGATTATTTGATCAATGGCGAACCAACCGACAACCGGCTTGCGAGTGCGACGAAGGGTTCAGTTAGACTGAATCTCCGAACCAAGGGTCGTGCTGCGCATTCTGCTTATCCGGAGCGCGGTGATTCGGCAATTGAAAAGTTGCTGGACGTTCTGGAAAATATTCGCAACTGTTCGTGGCCCAGTGATGAAGAATTGGGTGACACCACTTGTAATATTGGCGTCATTCGCGGCGGCACACGCTCCAACGTTGTCCCAGAGGAAGCTTTCGCTGACTTGCAACTGCGATTGGTTACCGAGGTCGAGCCGGTTAGAAAAATACTGGAAGAGGCGATTGCCGAGCGCGCCGAAGTCGCATACCTATCTGAGCACGAACCCGTACATCTCGAAACGATGGACGGATTCGAGCAGTGCGTGGTCCGCTTCACCACTGACATTCCTTATCTTTCAAATTGGGGCAAGCCACTTCTGCTGGGGCCTGGGTCGATCTTAAACGCGCACACCGCTCACGAGTTTGTGGCGAAGCGGGAACTTGCGCAGGCCGTCGAGATTTACGTGCGATTAGTGCGCGCGCTGCTGGCGCGGGCGCAGCGAGGGTGTGATGTGTCGGCGGGAGTGTCGAGATGAAGCTGGCTCTAATCGGATATGGCGCAATGGGCAAGCTGGTTGCGAATCTGGCGAGCGCCGCCGGCGATGAAATCGGTTTGAGTATTACATCGCGAGATTCTTCAGAAACTATTGCACAACTTAGCGAGCAGCTGCGTGGCCATGATGTTGCGATAGACTTTTCCACCGGCGCCGCAGTAACACGAAACGTTGAAGCTTGCGCGCGCGCGGCCGTGGCGCTGGTTGAGGGAACGACGGGCTGGCACGACAAGCAGGATGAAGTTCGGCGGATTGTTGCAGAGTACGATGGCTCGCTTGTCTATGGCGCAAATTTTTCAATCGGCGTAAATGTTTTCTATAGAATCGTCACGCATGCTGCCAGGCTGATGACGGAGATCGATCAGTACGCTGCTTTCATTGAGGAGGAGCATCATTCGCGCAAACGTGACGCGCCCTCAGGCACGGCCTTAGAGTTGAAAAAGTTGATGACTAAACACATAAGCGGTGACATTCCCATTGCTTCACTACGTGCTGGCCATATTCCCGGCACACACCGTGTGGGCTTCGACTCTCCTGCCGACCAGATCACGCTGACCCACACGGCACGCTCGCGCGAAGGTTTTGCTGCCGGCGCGCTTTTGGCCGCGCGTTGGATCATACACCGAAAAGGCGTATTCGAATTTAGTGAAGTGATTGAAGAAATGTTTCGAGCAAGCGGTGATGAGGTCAGTACCACCACGCGGTAGCGGGTGGGTCTTAATCGTCGATCGATCGTCAGGGTTTACCCACCCGCTACCGCGAGGTGGTACTGACCTCATATTTCGGCAGTGCGGTGAAAGTGTGGAGTTAACGTCTAGTCTTCGCCTCTGCGATAAGTCGAAGAGTGTTCGTGAGGTTGCCGCGGACGTAGACTGATGATGTCGGCATCGTCAAATTCATGTTTCTCTTCTTCCGCAATGTCCCTCCCATGAGCCTTGCGCCAAGTCAGGATGCGTTGATTAAATGCAGCTAACGGAATTAGCACGAGCGGCAAGAGAATGATCACCGCAATCACTGGCGAAACCGGCCCGATAAGTGGAAGGTGGGGAGTGTACAACGATGCCAGCCACCTAAGGCCTACGCAGATTGCGAGTGTAAGGATCACGCATACGGCAGCTAGGGTCTTTTGTCGCATTTGATATCAAGTTTTGATGCTACGCGCTTATATCACTAATTCGGAGGCTTTGATAGGCGAGAAAGTAAAAAGGGCCGGTTCACCTTGCAGGCCCCACTACCCATATTCGCGAGGACTTCCAATGAAAAATTAGAAATGGAAAATGAGATATGGAAAATGATTTGTAGTCACTTGCCTGGAGAATAAGACAATGACGAAACATATCAACTGGATGCGCGGGTGCGCTACCGCACTCGTTACACCGTTTACCGCTGAGGGCGCGATTGATGAAGATCGTTTGCGAGCGCTGGTGAATCGGCAGATCGAGGGCGGCGTCCGTCTGCTGGTGCCCTGCGGCACGACGGGCGAAAGCGCGACCATGACCGAGGCCGAAGACCAACGCGTCATCGCGATAACTGTAGAAGTCGCGCGCGGTCGCGCTAAAGTGATCGCCGGCACTGGCAGCAACTCCACCGCGTCGGCAATTGAATATGCCCAGCGCGCACGCGATCTCGGAGCCGACGCGATGCTGCAAGTTGCCCCCTGGTACAACAAGCCGACGCAGGCAGGCCTTTATGCTCACTTTCGCGCGATCGCCGAAGCGATACCGGATACCCCCATCATGCTCTACAACGTGCCTGGCCGAACTTCGTCGAACATCGCAGCAGCGACGGTGTTACGCCTGGCCCAGGATTGCGAAAACATAGTGGCAGTGAAAGAAGCGTCGGGAAACCTGTCGCAGATCATGGAGATTTTGCGCGCGCGGCCGGCGAATTTTTGTCTGCTGTCCGGCGACGATGCGGTAACGCTGCCGTTGATTGCCCTGGGCGCGGAAGGGATAGTTTCTGTCGCGTCGAATGAAGTTCCTGACTTGATGTCGCGCATGACTCAACTTGCTCTCGAGGGAAATTGGCCGGAGGCGAGGGCACTGCATTACCGTCTATTGCCGTTGATGGAGATCAACTTCATTGAATCCAGTCCCGGCCCAGTAAAGGCAGCCATGGCCATGATGGGTCTGTTGGAAGAAAACTTCCGCCTGCCGCTGGTGCCGGTTGAGGAACAAAGCCGCGCGCGCATTCGCGAGGTAATGGTGGGACTCGGTCTGCTGGAGAGTGTGCATGCCAATGCGTGAAGCCATTGAAGAGCTGGCGGCGCGCGAAACGAATGAGTATTCCAACGACGACTTTGCGTTGTTCGCGGAATTCAAAGCCGCGCTTAATCGCGGCGAAATCCGTGCCGCCGAACGCAATGCTGAAAGCAAGTGGCAAACGAATGCGTGGGTCAAGCGCGGCATCCTGCTCGGCTTTCGCATGGGCTCAATCGTGGATATGTCTGGGGGCAGTGGTCTGCAGTTCCTCGATAAGGATACCTATCCGATCAGGAAATTTTCCGTTGCGGATCGCGTGCGTATCGTTCCCGGCGGTTCGAGCATACGCGACGGCGCATACGTTGCGCCCGGAGTGGTTTGCATGCCGCCGATGTTCGTAAACGCCGGCGCGTATGTTGATGAAGGAACGATGATTGATAGTCACGCGCTCGTCGGATCATGCGCGCAAATCGGCAAGCGCGTTCACCTTTCTGCCGCGGCGCAAATTGGCGGCGTGCTCGAACCAGTCGGTGCGGTGCCGGTGGTCATCGAAGACGACGTGCTGGTGGGCGGCGGCTGCGGAATTTATGAGGGAACGATCGTACGCGAACGTGCAGTGCTGGCATCCGGTGTAATTCTGACCGGCTCGACTCCGGTTTACGATCTGGCGCGCGAAAAGATTTATCAACGAACGGCCGATGGGCCGCTGGAAATTCCTGCGGGCGCGGTAGTCGTGCCAGGCTCGCGCAACGTGCGTGGCGAGGTGGGACAAGTGTGGGGGCTGTCGCTCTACGCTCCGGTAATCGTGAAGTATCGCGACGAGAAAACCGACCGTGCTGTGCAACTGGAAGACTATTTACGGTGATGTGACGCGAAGTCTTGCGTCTCCGCCCAGATGTACAATGGTCGGCCTTGCTTGGCATGGCCCCATTATCAGGGCAAGTATCGGAAGGTCAGAGACCTTCCGCACATCAGACGGGCATAGCCGGAAAGAAATCAACATTCGCATTGAAAACTTTGATGTCACAGTGCACAATCCAAACATGAGTAACAAACAGATTGTTGAAGATTTGCTTCAGCGAATTCCAGATGAAGCATCGCTGCACGATATTGCGCAGCAGATCGAGTTTATCGCCGCAGTGCGACAGGGATTGGATGAACTTGATCGCGGTGAGCGGATTCCCATCGAGGAAGTGGAGCGTGAGCTTCCCTCATGGATTATCAAGTAGTCCTTTCGCCTTCCGCGCGCGCTGACCTGCATGACATCGTCCGTTACATCTCCTTCGACGCGCCAGACTCTGCCCTTGAATTCGGTCTGTTTCTGATCTCGCGAACGGGACTGCTCGCAAGATCCCCGTAACTCGGCAGGATCGTGCCGGAGTTTGAAGACCCCTTCATTCGTGAGATTATCGTGCGTTCGTATCGCGTCGTTTACCGTCTCGACAATGTACGACATTTGGTCGAGGTCATTCGCTTTTGGCACGCCGCCCGTGGTACACCCGAGATCAATCCCTGACGGACCACTTTTTAGTGAAACAATTCCAGCCACCATCATTCCTGCGCGGCATCGAGAAGAGTCCGATTCGTCAGATTACGGATCGCGCTAAGCCCGGAGACATCAGTTTCGGTTTGGGCGAACCGGATCTGCCGACTCCTGAGGTGATTCGCAGGGAAGCTGTGCGCATCATTCAGGAAGAGCGGAATGGTTACACTTTGCAAGCGGGACTGCCCGCCTTACGCGAACGCGTCGCCTCGGATTATCCACATCTGAATCTCTCGACCGATCAAGTGATCATCACGGCCGGCTCGCAGGAAGCGATGTATCTCGCGTTGCTGACGCTGGTCGAAGCGGAGGATGAAGTCTTGATTCCCAATCCCGGCTTTGTTGCCTATCCCACGATTACCCGTATGGCCGGTGGACATCCAACTTTCTATCGCCTGCCCGCCAGCAGTGACTTCGGTTTCGATCTGGACGATTTCAAACGACAACTTAGCTCGCGTACCAGGGTGGTCGTTTGCACCAGTCCTTCTAATCCAACCGGACGCACGCTGACGAACGACGAGTTGCGCGCGATGGCCCAGGCCATTGAGCAGAGCGGCTGCGGTGCGTTTATCATCAGCGACGAAATCTATCGCGACTTGTACTACGGCGAAGAACGCCCCGGTTCAATCTCCGAGTTTTATCCGCGCACTGTGATCGTTAGCGGTCTCTCGAAATCAACGTGCATGACCGGGTGGCGCCTGGGGTGGATTCTCGGCGACGGGGCTGTCATTCGGGCCGCTCATCTGCTACACGGATACGTGACAACCTGCGCTTCTACAATTTCCCAGAAGGCAGCATTGGCGGCCTGGAGCGATGAAGCTGCAAGAGCGCGTCAGGATATTCGCGCAACCTTTCAGCGACGACGCGATCATCTGCTGACATCACTGCGCGGGATCGGACTGCGCTGCATCACGCCGGATGGCGCGTTTTATACGGTGGTTGATGTCAGTCGGTATGGCTCTTCGATCGAAGTTGCCGAAACACTGCTGCAAGGCGGCGTGGTCACGGTTCCCGGTAACGCATTTGGCAGCGAGAGTGCAGGCTTCCTGCGCGTTTCGTTTTGCGCAGACTTACCGGTGCTCGACGAAGGAGTCAGGCGAATGGACGCAGCGCTGAAGAGTCTGCCGGGAAAAGAATAGCTTTTCTTACTCTGTGCATCCTCAGTGTTCTTTGTGTCTTTGTGGTGGCGTTTCTTGTATTTAGATCCACCAGATCGCACAGAGACTTGAATCTATCCCGATAGTCCCTGAATGGTATGCACAATTAATCGGGACAAGTTATGACTAAGAAATTTAGAGTCGGAATATTAGGCGCCACCGGCATGGTTGGTCAGCGCTTCATTCAACTGCTGGAGAATCATCCGCAGTTTGAAATCACTGCGCTGGCCGCGTCTGATCGCTCGCAGGGAAAACAATTTCAGGAAGCGTGCACTTGGCGCTTGCCGGGAGAGATGCCGGAGTTGGTTCGATCAATGACCGTTGCTGCGCCTGAACCGCCGCTTGATTGCGAACTAATCTTCTCGAGTTTACCCGGTGACATTGCGCGTGCGAGCGAAGGTGCTTTTGTGGCCGCAGGTTTTCCAGTAATTAGTAATTCTTCAGCTTTTCGGATGGACGCTGATGTGCCGTTGTTGATTCCGGAGGTGAATCACGAGCACCTCGGCCTGTTGGACACACAGCAAGCGACACGCGCCGGCCGATCAGGCTATATAGTCACGAACCCAAATTGTTCGACGATCATGCTGGCGCTGGCGCTGGCGCCGCTTCATCACAAATTCGGCGTGGAGAGCGTAGTTGCGACTACAATGCAGGCACTGTCCGGTGCCGGCTATCCCGGCGTTGCTTCGCTCGCAATTAGCGACAACGTGTTGCCTTTTATAGACGGTGAAGAAGAGAAGATCGAACAGGAGACTCTAAAAATTCTGGGTCGGTTGCAGGACACAGAAATCGAAATGGCGCCGATGGCTGTGAGTGCCCAATGTCACCGGGTGGCGGTGACGGATGGACATCTCGCAGCCGTGCGCGTGAAGCTTCGAAGTGCAGCTTCCATTGATGACGTCAGCGCGGCGTTCGCTTCGTTCAGTTCGCTGCCGCAAGATCTGGCTCTGCATTCTGCGCCCGAGCAACCGATCATTGTTCGCGAAGAGAGGGACCGACCTCAGCCGCGTCTTGATCGCGATGCGGGAAACGGAATGAGCGTTACAATCGGCCGGATTTTTCCTGACAACGTACTTGATTATCGTTTCGTCGCGCTTAGTCACAACACGATCAGGGGCGCGGCGGGCGCAGCGATTCTCAACGCTGAGCTTTTGATCGCCCTGGGAAAATTGAACTAGCCAAACTGAAATGAACAAACCACTTTCTTTACTGCTCCTGCTCCTGCTTGTGTTTGTGACGCTTGGATTTCCACAAGCAGCGCAAAAGCCTTCGGCTTCCAAGTCAGTAACTGATTTCCAATCAATGGTTGATACGGAACGCGCCTTCGCCAAAATGTCTGAGGAGCAGGGCATACGCCCAGCGTTTATGGCGTTCATTGCCGAAGACGGAATCTTATTTCGACCGACGGCTGTGAAGGGCAAACAGTGGATGAAGGACCATCCGTTACCCCCATCCGATAAGCGCCCGCACCTGACTTGGTATCCGACGATTGCCGGTATTGGACTGATGCGAGATTTGGGATACACCACCGGACCGTGGGAGTTTAAAGCCGACATTAACGACACCAAACCGGCTGCGTGGGGGCACTTTTTGACCGTCTGGAAGAGACAACCGGATGGCTCGTGGAAGTTTGCAATTGACCTCGGCATTTCGAATCCGAAACCGGATCAAGCCGCAATGGCCTGGCAACTGCCAAAGAATTATCGCGAAGGGAATATCCACAGCACACGAGATCCCAAGGCAGATACAATTGCACTGCTCACACGTGACCGCGAATTTTCCGCCGCCTCAGCAACGCGCGGCGCTAGCGCAGCTTTCGTCGACTATGCAGCCCCGGAAGTTCGTGTCTATCGAGATGGCAAGTTTCCCTTCGTGGGACGCGAAGCAGGTAGTGCGGCTCTGCCTGCAACCCCAGCTGTGTGGACCTGGGTACCAGCTGCTGGAGAAGCTTCAAGTGATCTTGGTTACACCTACGGTAGCTACAATGTCATGGGCAACGGGCCGGGGTCGAGGGTTATTGAAGCTGGAAACTACTTCAGGATTTGGAAATTGCGTGACCGCGGCTGGCAAGTTCTCTTCGATCTTACGAACCCAATCCCAGACAATTAAAACGGCTATTCCATCGCGACGCACAACCATGGTTTCAGTTGCCCTTATCTGCACTGCGAATCGTTGTCGCAGCGTTATGGCGCACGCAATATTCGTTGCCGAAGCGGCCAGCCGCGGGCTTTCAATTGAGATTTATTCCGCCGGCGTTTATGACTTCAGCGATCAGCCTCCAATCGCTGACACAATCAGAACCTGTCTGAGGCACAACACGCCATCGCCGAAAGAAACGCCGACCTGGGTGCGGGATCTACCGCTAGACTCCATCGATCGTTTTCTGGTTATGGAACAACATCACGCGGATGTGCTGACACGAGAATTTGGAGTATCGCCTGAGCGCGTGTCTTTGCTGGGTGAGTTTGACCCGCAGGGCCGCGGTAGTGAAATTGAAGATCCCTTCAATCGCGGCAGCGTTGTCTATGACGAAAGCTACAGGCAAATTCGAGACTGCATAGTTAATTATTTGGACACGGCAGAATCAGCGGGGGCAAGCCCGCCTTCCCGACCTTGAGACTCCGGAGTTGCTGAATTGCTTCAGCTTGAAGGTCCTTCCAGTAAAGATCAAAACGCAACTCCAGTCAGCTCGAGGTCGGGAAGGTGGGCTTGCCCCCGCTCTTATCGGCGTGGACTCCAGTCTCAGGGTCCGGCGGACCCTCGGCCGCGTCGATCCCGACTGCGCATTTTGTCCCGCTCCTGCTGAAACTGTTTCCATTGTTCTGGTGTCAGCACCTTCTGCAGACGTTCGTCAGCCTGCCGCCGAATTTCTCCCACTCGCGGTTCTGATTCTTTTCTCAGCTGCTGCAGCTGTTGTCTGGTATCGCCTAGTATTTGTTCAACCTGCGTCTTTTGTTCAGGGCTAAGTTGCAGCGATTCAAGCATCCGCTCAAAACGAGCCTGCCGAGATTCGCCGGTTGCTCGACCAATTCGCTTGTAAGCATTGAGCGCCAGAGCCCCGGCTACAAAGCC
>DASZDU010000137.1:0-2674 GCA_035941655.1 Pyrinomonadaceae bacterium
CGATTATCGAAGGTTTGAACGTCGCGTACGACGTGAAGGAGACGCGCGCGTGGTGGAGAAGAACTCTGCTCGCCATCGCGCTGACGATTGCGCTCGCCGTGTTGATTATCACCGCGCTGGCGTTGATGTTTTATGGCAGCCGCATTGCCGAAGGCATCGCAAACCGCTACGGTTTCGGCGCGGCGTTTACCTCACTGTGGACCGTCTTGCGATGGCTCTTCGTGCTCGTCTTCGTCTTTTTAGCCTTTCAGTTAATCTACTACTTTGCGCCCGACCTGCATGAACAACAACTACGCTGGCTGACACCGGGAGCGGCGGTCGGGGTCATCCTGTGGCTGCTCGTCTCTTTTCTGTTCGGCTCCTATCTCAACTTCTACAACACCTATAGCGTGGTCTATGGCTCACTGGGAGCGGTCATCATTCTGTTGTTGTGGTTTTACTTGACCGGGGTGACGATTCTAATCGGCGGCGAAGTTAACGCTCTCATCGAGCAAGCTGCAGCTCGCGCCGGAGACCCTGAGGCGAAAGCAGCAGGGGAAAAGCTTCCAGATGAGCGCGCTACGGGACATGCGGCATGAGCACAAAGCGCCATACGATGTTTGAAGCACTTTTGTAGATCAACATACCCTCTCTAAGCGCCACCTCAACCATTCATGATCTTACGATATGCCACATACAAATCAGACAGCCGGTCTGCGGAAGCAGGATCACTACGAGCGAGCAAAGTGATAATCTCATCGCGTCCGGCGAACAACGGCTGCATGCCCTGTCTTTGCGTCTGTGTAAAGTTCGAAGTATCCCCTTTATCAATTTCCGCACGTAAGGATGTAAAGAACTGGCTGGCAGCCTGGCGGGCGGGCTCGTAATCGCCTCGCCGCGCGTCAATTACTGCTGAGGCAAGATTATTCTGCATCCTGACAAGCATTAACTGCTGCTCTGTCTCGATCAGACTACTGGTGGCTGCCCGGGACTTAAGCCACATCGGGACGAAACCCAGCAGGAAGACGACGAGTAGCACGCCAGCATAAATGATGAAGCGCTGGTTTCCATTAGTTGACTTGACCGGTTTGGTTTGTACGTCTTCACTCATAATGTCTACCTCTTGTACTGAGCGCGCGAGGGTTCAATGACGGTGTTACGACGTGCGATTAGCCCACCGCAACACCGTTTAAATAAGTCACTCATTTTCCCTATCAATCGTTTGTCTTCTGAATGGAAAGAGACTTTTCATTTTCCTGCCACTCCTCTGCCATACGGTCCAGGGAAGGCTCGTACCTCTCGAAATCCTGAGATGCCAATTTGGCACCTCAAAAAGATTGGGCCCTCACCGTAGTTTTTAGCGCACCATCAATGTTCCTCGAAACATGTTCATTCCGCAAGTGAACTTAAACCTGCCTGATTTCGTTGGCGTGAATTCCACGGCTACCGGACTATTCAGTGGCAAGGGACGAGTAATACCATAGTCAGGAATCACGATATTCCTTCCACAAGTCTTTTCGACGTTACGAATGAAAGTAAGTTGCACGGGTATTCCTCGCTGCAGTCTCACGTTCTCTGGCTGATACCCGGTCGCACCTACCATGATGGTCGCTCTCTGGATACCAACCAACTTTGGCTTTGAAAGACGCGCGACTGTTTGACCGGAAGCTGGCGTTTACTGGATAGCAAGGGCCTTACCTTCTCATCGAACTCATCCGAATACATGATTCCTTCGATTACCTCGCGCATCATTCCCTCACTATCAATTACCACGGTCATAGGAAGAGTCTCGCTCGCAGTAAAGATGTCCTTCGTAGACTTTGTTCCCATCGCGATTGGGTAATTAATTCTCAGCTTTCGCATGAAAGCCCGAACCTCGGAAATCCTCTCAGGTGGATAGGTTATTCCGATTATGCTCAGACCCCGATCCCGATACTGCCTTTGCTTCTTGATCAAGTCGGGAATTTCCGTGCGACAGGGTATGCACCAAGTCGCCCAAAAGTTTACGAGCACGACTCTGCCCTTGTAATCCGCCAGCCTGATTTGGCGACCCTTCATATCCTTCAGACGCAACGCTGTTTGTTTCGAAGACTGCCCCAGAACTGAAACCTGAAGGAGCAACAACAAAGCTATCAGTATTAATTTCCTCATAAGTCAGAAGCCTTTAAAACAAATACTTCACCCCAACCAAGACGTTTCGGTCGGTACGAAGAACCAGCGGACCTGTGTTGCGCAAAACAGGAAACTGAAAGCTTCCTTCGATCACAAATCGAGCACGCGCGGCATATTGAAGCCCTGGAGCGAGGTAGTATTCAGTCGCTCGACTTCCAGCCACCGGCGCGCCGTTCAGACGTCCGGTACTCCGGTGGACGAATGTCGTTTCAAGAATCAGAAACAACTCCCCACCCGGTTTATGGGGATCGCGGGGCAGGACATATTCCAAATCAGTACTCAGCCGTTGCTCGTGACCCATGCGGAAGCCGTCGCGTTCAGTACGAAAGATCATCTCCGCATTACCGCCAAAGATTACCCGACCTCCAGCTTGAGAAAATGCAAGATCAAAGTGTGGTGAGAACCCTCCGTTGATTGGCGTGAGTTGTTGCCTTACAAAGGCGGGCACATTGATTTGCGCCTGACTGGGAGCAGTCTTCTTACCAGTGGGCAATTCCAGACCAACTCGCAGGGCCGCTTGTCG
>DASZDU010000138.1:0-3382 GCA_035941655.1 Pyrinomonadaceae bacterium
CACCTACGGCGCAGGTGCATCTCGCCTGCTTCGATTCGGGCTAATTCAATTAGGCCGCCAATGAAACGATTCAGACGATCGCTTTCCTCGTCAATAACTTCCATCATCTCTATCTTCGATTCGTAATCCAGCCCAACCAGGTGGTTGCCGTTTGTTCGTCCACGAACTTCATCAAGCAACGTCGTAATTGAAGCCTTAATCGACGTAAGCGGCGTGCGCAAATCGTGGGTTACGGCATCGAGTAACGCAGACTTCAATTTCTCGCTCTGCCGCAATGCTTCCGCATGACTAGCCCGCTCGAAGGCATCACGCAGTTCCTCATACAGACGTTCGATCTCCCGTTTTCCAACTTCTGCTTCCTCGGTGCGTTGTTTGGCACGTGCGGAAAGTTGACCAACGGTAACCGCCGTAAGAAGGAAAGCAATAATTGCGACCCAGTTGTGCGGATCGGAAATCGCGAACGTGCCCACAGGCGGCAAGAAAAAATAATTAAAGCTCGAAGCGGCTACTATGGAAGCGAGTACCGCAGGTTTAGAGCCCCAAGCCGTAGCTAGAAATAAAACGATTAGCAAGAAAGTGAGTGCGACGGTCGTTGGGTTAACGTGATCGCCAAAACTTCTTAAAACGACAGTGGCTGCACAGATAACTACCAGCGCCACACCGTAACCCAAAACCTGCTTATGATTTTTTAGCCATGCGATCATTCTGCGACGTTGCCAAACGCTTTGACGATCATTGACCCTAGCCTCCCACATGCACGATAGGCCGCCGTTCAGGATCCTTTTCAGCTTGCCGTAGCACTTCATGCGTAACGGGCGCAGTATCACCTTCGCCGAAAGCAATGTACTTCAGTAGGTACGTCAAGGGATTGCCCTCACTCCATCCAAAATAAACGTGCGGCAACTTCCCTGTCTCGTTACGCAAAAACAAAAGGAACGCCGCAATGGCATTGGGAACTGCAGGATAGTCAGCACGTAATACGCGGAACCCATCAACGTTCTCCCCACATACGCTCAGGACACCGGAAAACTCTGACGCGTCACTTGGCGTCACTTCGAAAAACAGCACGGGTTCACCCGTAGGAATGTGATTATCAAGCCGCTTCTCGTTCTCTTTCTGCTGATACTCAAGCGCATCGCCTGTGTCGCGCCGATTAGCAATTATACGCACCGTGCCGGTTGCGGCACGTTTCAGAAACTCTCTTGCCATATCGTCGAGTTCAACTCGCTCAACCCGCAGTTCGGTGGTTCGCCACAAGCGTGAAATAAACGACGACAAAATAATCGCTAGAATGAAGAAAGAAGCGATCTTAATTCCTTCTGGTCGTTCGTGAATGTTTTGGATAGTTGTGTATATGAAAATTAACGCGATAAGTAAGTATGGAATCCAATTCTTCCCTCGCCGGCGCACGGCAAGAGTTACGGCGATCGCTGCCGACGTCATTAGTACCAGGACGCCCGTGGCATAAGCGCCGCCCTGCGCATCAACATCGGCGCGGAAGATGATAGTCACGGCGAAAGCAATCAACGTATAAACGAGTACCAGCGGCCTGGCAGCTTTGGCCCACTGTGGAGCCATCCCATATCTCGGCAAATAGCGGGGGACGATGTTTAGCAAACCAGCCATTGCAGATGCGCCGGCAAACCACAAGATCGCGATGGTGCTAAGGTCGTAAACCGTTCCGAACAAATCGCCGAGGTAATGATGGGCCAGATATGCTATGGCGCGTCCGTTCGCTTCTCCACCCTCTTCAAAGGCAGGGGCGGGAATGAGCGTAGCTGTGACGATGCTGCTGAGAATGAGCATTACACTCATTATTAAGGCAGCGCTGCTCAGAAGTTTCTGTGTGTTTTTAATTCGGCCTTCAAGCAGCGATGGTATCTGCGGCTCAGCCCCACCTCCTGTGCGCGTGGAGTTGATGCGATCCCAGTCTTCACTCGTCAAGTCGCGATCGCCTTTAACTAATGGCATAACCGCCACACCGGTTTCGAAACCCGAGAGTCCTAGCGCCAACTTGGGGAATAACATCAACGCCAATGCGATAATCATCCACGTTCGTCCGTTGACGCTCGGATGCTGAAACATTGCGCGTTTCCAGTCATTGAAATGGAACGGATGCGTCACTAATTCAAACAAACCGACCCCGATGACAATCACATTGAGAAGCAGATAGACAGCCACGAGAACCACAGCGATTCCGATGGCCTCTTTGAAACCGCGCAAAAAGACGGCGCCCAGCAGCGCGACTAAGACCAGGGTGATACCGATCTGATGTCGCAGAAATCCAGGAGTGAACGGATTCTCAACGATATGGGCCGTAGCATCGGCCGCGGACAGTGTGATCGTGATGATGAAGTCTGTGGCGACGAATCCTAGTAGGACCAAGACGAAGAGCTTGCCCTTCCATCGCGAAAGTAACCGTTCCAGCATGGAAATTGAGCCTTCGCCATGCGGACTCTCTTCCGCTACCCGACGATAAACGGGCAGTGCGCCGAACAGAGTTAGTAGAATAAGGACCAGCGTTGCAACAGGAGAGAGAGCACCGGCGGCGAGGAAGGCGATTCCCGGTTGGTAGCCAAGAGTCGAAAAGTAATCGACTCCGGTTAGGCACATTACCTGCCACCAAGGGTGTTGCTTATGCGGTACACGCTGATCACCAGAAGGATCTTTCTCACGTCCCCCTCGATACAACCAGCGTACGAAGTTCCGTCGAAGTGACATTGTGAACGTTCGGTAAGCGCCGCAAAAAGAAAAGCGCCGAGCATCAGCTCAGCGCCTTTTGGATCGCTGCTTTGCCCTTCCTTTAGACCTACGAGGTTAGCTGACGGGCTTGAACTGAAAGTGTTCTACGCAGCATTAATTGCCATGCTACGATTCGCCCCTTGTTCCGCTTCGCGAAACACTGGTTCCCCCGCGTTAAGAGCGCATTTCGCGCTACTTCAACTTCGGCAGACAATAAATTTCAACGACCGAATATCACCCTTCGAAAACAATGGAGGGCGTATGCGTAGCATGGCACAAAAGTCATAAAGATTTTGTAAAGATGCGTCGGTGCTTCATTTGGACGGCACCGCTCACGCTATACCAGGGGAGTAGACTAACCCGCTCGATAACGTGGAATCATACATTCCTCCGGAGGTACCCTGGACGAATCTCTTGTTCGATTCTTTTCGCGGACCCGTTGAACCGCGTAATCCAGCAGGAGAGCGTAGCTCACGTCGGGCAATCGTGATAGGGGCCGATCCCGATCCGTGCGGCTGCGAGGTTCTATTTCGCCGCGCCGCGCAGATGCTGCTCGAACCACTGCATCAGTGCGGCATAGGCGCGCTCGAGATCGGCGGGAGCGGCGCCCTCGAACCCGTGTCCCGCGCCGTTGATTCGA
>DASZDU010000139.1:0-10253 GCA_035941655.1 Pyrinomonadaceae bacterium
GACCAGCTTGATTGTTCGCACTCGCTTCGCCTGAATCACCGGATCGGGATCGCGGCTCGGCTCGAGCCCAAGACTGCCGAGAGTCTTTTTGGCCATGAGCGAGAATGTAGCCAGGCCTATCAACATGCCGACGCCGGCAGCGCCAAAGCCAAAGTGCCAACCAAACTTCTCTCCGAGCAATCCGGTCACGAGCTGGCCGAAAAACGCGCCGACATTGATCCCCATATAGAAGATTGAAAAGCCGGCGTCACGACGGGCGCCGCCTTCGGGATACAGGTCACCAACGATAGCTGAAATATTTGGTTTCAGTAGACCAGTTCCCAGGACGATCAAAACCAGTCCCAGGAAGAACGGCAGTTTGCTATGGGCAAACGAAGACAGACCGATGCAGATGTGGCCGCTGGAGATGAGCACCGCGCCGGTCATGATGGCGCGCCGCAAGCCAAGTAACCGATCGGCTATCCAACCTCCCGGCAGCGATGCGAGATAGACGCTCGCCGCGTAAACGCCGACGATCGCCGATGCCTGCGTGCGGTCCATGCCGAAGCCGCCGTCGTAAAGGGCGGCTGACATGAAGAGCACCAGGAGCGGACGCAATCCATAATATGAAAAGCGCTCCCACATTTCCGTAAAGAACAAGGTGGCAAGGCCGCGCGGGTGGCCAAAAAAGCCGCGATCGGTGTCCGGGCCTGTGGGACTCGATCCAGTGCCGTCAATTGCTGTGCTCATAAGACTGTTCCGTATTCACAGGTTTGAAACTGATTGGGAGATTGCTGGTTCTTTTTGGAGTGCGCTCTGTCAGCGCTTTCGTCTTGCGCGGCCTGTCGCGCTGCTCTGTAATTTGTTTCAACGCCACGCTGGCCGCGACAGGTCGCGACCGACCAAAGCGCTGACAGGTCAGCGCACTCCAAAAGAGTCCGCCAGGCCGTTCGCTGTCCGCACCAGCAAGTCTACCAAATCATCCACGTGGCGGCGTCGCGTAAGAAAACTGTTGATGTTTACGCGCAACGCCCTACGTCCGTTAAGCACTGTAGTCGTGATCCACGCCTCACCGCCTTGCTCGATCGTTTGTTGCAGTCTCTGCTGCAGGCGATCCTGTTCGACGCCTGTGGCATTCGCTGCGTTTGCCGGCAGGAACCTGAAGCAGCAAACAGCCGTCTCCACTGGAGACACTCGCACGAAGTCGGGCAATTGATCGAGACGCGCAGCGAGATATTCTGTCAGCTCTATTTGTCGCTCTATCACCGCGGCGTAACCCGCGCGGCCCATAAACTTCAAAGCCATCCACAATTTTAGCGAACTGAAACGGCGCGTACCCATTTGACCATAGCGAAAGAAATCAAACTCAACATCAGCGCCGCCTCGATCCTCGTTGAGATACTCGGGCGTAATATCAAACGCATCGCGCAAGGTTCGGCCACCGTCGCGAACCAGCACGGCACCACAGGCAAACGGCACGAACATCCATTTGTGCGGGTCAAACGTAATTGAATCGGCTGACTGAATTCCTGTGAGTTTCTCGCGATGCTGCTCAGAGAACGCGAGCGTGCCACCATAAGCTGCATCCACGTGATACCAACAATTATTCTCGCGCGCGAGCGCGGCTAATTCCTCGAGCGGGTCAATCACTCCGGTTGAAGTCGCGCCGGCAACACCGATGATGCAACAAGGTAAAAACCCCGCTGCGCGGTCCTGATCGAGTTGCTTCTGCAATGCGTCAGGGCGCACATGAAAGTCTTTGTCAGTTGCGATTTTGCGCAGGCTGTTGCGGCCGAGTCCCAGAATGTCGACGCTGCGCTCGATAGAAAAATGACATTGCTCGGAAGCATAAACGGTCAGGTCAGCTGGAGCTGAGCGGAGACCGTACGTGTGGAGCGGCAGAGATGTCTGTCCTGCCACACTGTCTCGCGCACACTTGAGCGCGATCAGGTTTGCTTCTGTGCCGCCGCTGGCCAGCACGCCAAAGCTTTGCGGCCCATAACCGATCAACTCGCACAGCCAGCGCAACACGCGAGCTTCAATCATTGCCGACGTGGGACCATTGCGCCAGGCGCCGGCGTTTTGATTGAGCGACGAACTCAACGCGTCGGCCCAAACCCCAATCGGCAGAGGCGTGGGATTGAATTGACCGAAGTAACGTGGGCTGGGAACCTGCATCGCATGCGGAAGAACGTCGGTGGTAAATCGCGCCAGGATTTCGTCAAGAGCGATTCCCTGCTCCGGAAGCGGCTCGTCAAATAACTTTTCCAGGTCTGCTGGTATCGCACCCGACGTGACCTTCCGGCTGTCGAGGCTGGCGGCATATTCCGCGATGATTGCCGACACAGCGGCTCCCAGTTGTTCGTGTTGCGCGACGAAATCGTCCGTTAGTTGTTCAGCCAGCTGGTCAGTCATATAAACTCACACGCACGGTGGTTAAAGGGATAGTTGTAAGCATCGCATGCAAGGCCGCGACCGACAAAGGAGAGACGACTATTTTGAAGGTGTGGTCACACAAAGTCAGAACCGGGAGCGGTAGCGACCGGGCCGGCTCCTGATCAGTGTCTCAAAAACGACCCGGTCGCTACCGCTCCCGGTTCTGACTTTGTGTAAACGTCGTCCAGTTCAACAGAGAAATGAACACCACGCCGCAGACAGAGAAGTTTAGAAACACTTTGGATCGCGAGGGCGGGGCTTACGGCGTGACGCTGACGGCCGGAGCCCTGGACCGGCTATCGCAGTACTACGAGTTGCTCAATCAATGGAACTGGCGCCTTCATCTCGTCGCACCGTGCAAACCGGAGGAATTTGCCTCGCGTCATGTGCTCGAGTCGCTCACCCTGCTTAAGCATTTGCCCGCGGATGCGTTGCTGGCGGACGTCGGCACGGGGGGCGGACTGCCTGCCATTCCCTGCCTGATTGCACGGTCTGAACTGCGCGCTGTCTTGATTGAAAGCTCGCAGAAGAAAGCTGTGTTTCTGCGCGAGGCGTTGACTCAGGCACGCGTCTTGGACAGGGCCAGCATTATTGACCAGCGGTTCGAAGATGTCATCGCACCCTCGGTTGATTTTGTAACTTGTCGCGCGCTGGACCGCTTTGAGGAGATGCTTCCGAAGTTGTTCGAGTGGGTGCCGGTGAAGTCAACACTGCTGTTGTTTGGTGGCGAGGCTATTGAGAAGCAAATCGAAAAGCTGGGCGTGGTCAGGGAGCGTGAACTTATGCCGAAGTCAGAAGGACGTTTTCTCTTCGTGGTCAACAAGAATGGGTAACAGCTCGATTGTTTTCTCTGTGCAACCTCCGTGTATTCTGTGACTCTGTGGTGAGTGGTGTTTTTCAAAGTATTCCACCACAAGACACAGAGAGCACGGAGGTTGCACAGAGAAGGTCAAATTTACGGCAAAGTGGTTTGGAGGCGTCCTACGGCACGATGTCGAGGCCGATCAACTGTTGCCCGGAGATAACAAACTCCGCAGGCGGCAATTCCATTTCGTAGACGGCAGACAAGACTGTCGGGGTGTAACCGCCGGAGTTTCTGTCGCTATTGAGTGTGGCAACCACTGAAGGCGGCAGGTTTGGCAGTTCGCTGGTGCCGATAACTGCACCGGGCGTGATGCGGAAGAGTTTTACGTATAGCCGATCGCTTTTCTTCACTTTGTTGATTGCCTTCACCAATTGTCCCAAATCCTGAGGCACAAACGCCTTCGCCGCCGATCCCTCCTGCAATGCGCCGCCATCGCCGACGAAAACCAGCAGTTGTCCAGGCGTGGCGTCTTCGGGAATCTGCACCGGAATTCGCTGGACAAACTGCTTGCCGGATTCTGTTCGCACGTAAGCCTGTATTTCGATCTTTTCACCTCGGCGGGCTTCGGTCTTGCTAAGCGCTATTCGTTCAAGCGTCCCGGCATATTTTGTATCCGCGGAAGAAATGTCGAGGGTGACACCTTGAATCTGGACATCATCAAAACCACTGCCCAGCAGAGAGCTAATCGGACCGGCAACTGAGCCCGCCGCGAGAATCGGCGAGTTACCGGCTGAGAAGCGGCGATCTACTTCGATCGGTTCTTGTCCCTTGATATCGATCGCGCCTTTGATCGTGATGGTGGAATCGCCGAGGGCGCGCTCGCTGGAAGTAATCGTATTGAAAACTGTGATGTTCAGCAGCAGCGGCGTCAGGAACGAATCGTTGGCGATTTCATACGAATAGGTTTCGGTGCGATCGCGGCTGGTGTGAAGGTTGATCTTCACCGGGATCATTTTTGGCGTCTGTCCCAACTGACCAAACACACCCGAAGACCTGTCCTGGGAAATCGAGCCCATCATCGCGCCCGGTACTGACAGTTTGAAAGAATTGTTCACGTTGGGAATGACCGTAACCACGGCGGTTTCGCTCATCGGCATGTCTGACGCGCCCAGGCTTAAAAACGGGTGGCCGAACGCGTAAATGCGATCACCATCGCGGAACGTGACCGTCCCGGAAGCAGCGATCGAATAATCGCCACGAACGAGTTGCACACTGACCGACGTTCCCGGCGTCAGCGTTTTTTCAGTCGCCTTCGCTAGCGGGGTAATTCCCGCCGAACCTCCTGCGCCCGAAACCGGCAACAGCCCACCAGCCATAAGTTGCGGCGCAAACATCGCCAGCGATTCCTGGCTAATGCCGCCAAACACGATGGGCGTTGCAATCGGAGTCATCTGCTGGCCCATCAGCGGCAGCAAACGCGAGCCTTCAGAAACAGGTGCGATAAGCGAAGTTGAGGGGATGGCCGGTTTCGGCAAAGTCGGCTTCCAATCAGTCGAGGCCAGCTGCGCAAAGGAAATAGCGCGGGGTTCGCTCGGATGCTGAGTTTGGCCAGCTGAGCCTCTCTCAAACACGTCAACCATCTGCTGAA
Source organism: Pyrinomonadaceae bacterium (assembly GCA_035941655.1). Lineage (GTDB taxonomy): Bacteria > Acidobacteriota > Blastocatellia > Pyrinomonadales > Pyrinomonadaceae > PSRF01. The sequence continues at coordinate 4,869 of DASZDU010000139.1, forward strand.
TCGGGGTAATCCCGGCGATCGGTTCCTTCGCAAAGGGAAAAGCGAAGGCGATTGCGCCCACTAATTTGTTGTCGATGTAAACTGGCGACCCTGACATGCCCGCAAATACGCCGGTCCGCTCGGCATTTGCGCCGGAAAGCTTGGCTATGATCGCCGTTTGACGAGGTGCTGGATAACCCGGCAAAACGCCAAGGATTTCCACCCCAAACTCTTCCGGTTCTGTTCCCGAGAATACGGTGCGGGCTATTCCCTTCATCCCTGGGCGAAGATCTTCAAGCGCAAAAAACCGGGGATCCTTACCGGTTACATTCGCCGCCTTTTGCGCCATGCCTAATGCACTGCAAACGCTGATAACGATGAAGAGAAGAAGAACCTTGGTAAGACTTTTCATTAAAAATACCTTTGCTGCTGAATACTCAATTTCGCCCGCCCACCAGCCGGCCTCGCTCACGGCGACTATAACTTTCGGCTTTGCACCGGTCAAGGTGTTGTCGTTAGACGCATTAATCCGCCTAAACGTTCCTTCCCGGTAGGACTATTTCCTCATTTCTCCTCAAAGGTACTAAGATCGCTTCGATGCGCGACGAAATTGAAGGTTTTATTCTTACCGGCGGCCGGTCTCGACGCATGGGAACCGACAAGTCGCAGCTGCTATTTCAGGGCCAGAGTTTTGTCGAGCGGATCGCCGACCAGCTTTTTCCAGTCACGCAGTCAGTTAAGTTGGTTGGCGACAATTCAGGCGCATCTCTGCTGTCACTGCAAACCGTTCCTGACATCTATTCTCAATGGGGCGCCTTGGGTGGCCTGCATGCCGCGCTGTCAGCTTGTAGTTCAAGTTGGGCACTGATTGTCGCCTGCGATTTTCCGTTCGTAACCAGTGAGCTGTTTCGAAAGTTGGCATCGCTGCGCAGCGACTTTGAAGCGGTGGCCCCAATTCAGGCTGACGGAATTCCTCAACCGCTTTGTTCGCTTTATCGCATTCAACCATCTCTCAAACTTGCTGAGGAACTGATCAAATCTGACGAGAGAAAGCCTGTTGCTCTGTTACAATCGTTGCGCACTCGATGGGTTCTGTTTAGCGAACTTAGCCAGCTTGCAGGTGCGAAAAATTTTTTTAATAACATAAATACTCCTGAGGACTACGCTCGCCTGCGCGAGAAAGGACCTGGTATTGACGATGTAACGATGATTTAGGGGCGAAGGAAAATGAGAAGCTCGTGCCTTCTTTTCATCCTTCATCCTTCATCCTTCATCCTTTTTATCGTATGGCTACGCGACGACGATTCGGCAAAAAGCTTTTCAGGCTGTTGGTTCCCATCCTGATTGTTTTGGTAGTGGCGCTTGCCGTCGCGCTGGTTTCGATTGTTTATGGAATCACTCGTCCACCTCGCCGCTCGTACCTGGTCACACCTGCCACGTTCTCAACGCTAAGCGGCACCGGCAGAGCGCTGAAGGTAACAGAAGAAACGTGGAAAAATCGCGACGGCTCAGCGGCGCGAGGTTGGCTGCTGCGGGGCGTAGAAGGTGCCCCGGCTGTTATCTTCCTGCACCGCTACGGCGGCGACCGCTCGTTGCTTTTAAACCTCGGAATGAAAGTAAACGAGGCAACAGGCTGCACGATTCTGTGGCCGGATCTCAGAGCTCATGGCCTTAAACCGACGGTGCAGTGGACCTCGTTTGGCAGCAGCGAAGGCAATGACGTGTTAGCTGCAATTGACTTTCTTCGCAGCCTGAAAGGTGAAAGACGTGGTCAACAAATTGCAGATCGCGTCGGAGTCTACGGAGTGGAGTTAGGCGCCTACGCAGCTCTGCGCGCCGCCAGCGTCGACGCCGGCATTCAAGTGCTGGCGCTGGACTCCGTTCCACGTAATCAGGATGAACTGGTGGACGCGGCCATTCGTGGCGACATTCGCGTGAACACCGGTGCGCTGATGTTCCTGGCGCGTAAGGCAACCCGACTATACTTTCTGAGGCAGTACGACAATAAGAGTTCCTGTGATCTCGCTCGCGCACTCGGTCCACGCCGAATACTGCTGCTTGCGGGCCAGGACAACGTCCAACTACGCGACTCGACGAAGTCTCTGGCGCCTTGCTTTGCAAACGCCATGAATGTGGAAACGAGAACCGACTTGCCTCTAAGCGGACTGACATTGCCTTCGGCGACGGGCGAAGAAGGCGAAAACTACGATCGGCCGGTAATAGACTTCTTCGTTAAGAACCTCCGCTAGGAAGTCCAACGTCCAAGGTCCAATGTCCAACGTCCAAGGTCCAATGTCCAACGTCCTCAGTCCGAAGTTATTTTTGCGGTCTTTGGTTTGGACCTTGGACCTTGGACATTGGACATTGGACATTTTACGGCGGCCCAACCGCCACTAACGCGATCTTTCCGTTATCGCCGACGACATCAACACGCATCGAACTCAGTTCTCTGAACTGTTGCAAGTCTTTCGGCCTCGCCATTGTCAATATCGTCTCCTGCCTCCGACGGCTTTCCCACACTACCTGACCAATTCCTTCGTACATCGTGGGTTCGCCATCCGGCTCATAAGTAACGCGGCCCGCGGCGTAAAACTCAGGACTGCGTTCGTCGCGCTGCAATCCATAGACTGGCGCTTGTGAATAGCCGCGCGCGTCCGCCAGCTGCAGCAAACGCTTTGACGATTGGCGATCCGCGAAGGCCGGCGCGGCGACATTTAGCGCCACGATCAAAGCAATCCCGCTAGCAACGGCGATTGAGATAATCGAGGCCGCCGTTTTACCAGGCACCAAAAGAGGAATGAGTCCGGCAATCAGCACCGGCGTCGCTATAACCAGAGCTGAGGTCAGCTCCAAATTCCCTGTCCGTCGCGCGTAAACGAGCGTTGCAACCGCGAAGAGCACGCAAAACGTTGCGGTCGTGGTAATCGTCCAACGCGACCCAAGGGATTGCAGCGATGCCTTGTTCCTTGAGTCCAGGCTGAGGCGCCATATTCTCTCGCCAACTATGAATGCGGCAGCAGGCACCGACGGAAGCATGTATCCGGGAAGCTTCGAGCTTGAAAGAGAAAAGAACACGAGGGGGAACAAAATCCACGCGAACGAGAAAAGCAACAGGGAGTTCAAACGACCGTCTCGTGAGCTGGGAACGCAGGCGTCTTGCCTGCTGGATACGCGGTCACGAACGTTGAGGCAGGCAGGATGCCTGCGCTCCCAGCCGATCGAGTCAGGGCTGTCGTCAGCAATAACTTTGGTTCGCGCAAGCCGGTTTTTAGTCTGCAGGAGTCCGTCAATCAAGAACGCGGTCCAGGGAAGGGCAAGCAGCGGAAGAATCATTAAGTAGTAGTAGAACGGCGCGTGGTGGTGGTATTTGTCTGAGATGTACCGGGCAAAGTGATGCTGAATAAAAAACTGATCGATGAACACCCAGCCGTGTCTCTGGATCACCGGCGCATACCAGACGCCGGCGACAATCAACGCCAACGGCAATCCCCAAAGCAGACTAATGAGCGCGGTGCGCTTCGGTAGCCTTCGTTCAAGCAGATGGTAAACGGCGATGACACCGAAAGGGATCACGATCCCAATCAGTCCCTTGGCCAGAAGTGATAAACCGATGAATGCGTAGAAGCCTGCGAGGTAAAACCGTCGTCGTTTTTCGTTGATTGCAAACTCGTAAAGCAGATAAAACGCAAGCGCCCACGTCGTCGTCATGGTGAGAATGATGTCGAAACTGGCGGCGCGCGAGAAGACCGCTATTCCGAGTGTGCTTGCCGAGACCAATGAACACCAAAAAACATAGTCGTGTGATTCCTCATCCTGATCACTACGCGTTGCCTGACGCGCGACAACGAAAACAGCAGCGATTGTAAGCACCCCTGCGAGGGCCGACGGAGCACGCGCCGCCCACTCCGTCACGCCAAACAATTTGAAGCTGCCGATCATCATCCAGTAGAGCAACGCGGGCTTTTCGAACCAAAGGTGACCACCCAATGTCGGCGTAATCAGGTCGTGGCGGAGAAACATCTCACGGGCGACCTGCGCGTAACGCGGTTCATCTGGTCCAAGCAAGGGAAAATGACCAAGACCGTAAAAATAGAAGGCAATGACTGCGAGGAAAAGCAGAACGGTGCCACGCTTGGCAAGGTTTGAAGTATGCAAGTATATTCGACCCCGTCTTAGTGCAGTGTGCAGTGGGCAGTGGGCAGTGTGCGGGGGGCGCTCAAAAAGGCTTGTTTTGTTATCGCTTCTGAAACTGCCCACTGCCCACTGCCCACTATTCCATTCAATCATAACAGGAAAGATTAAACCTTGAAGCTACGTACGGCGGTAATCGGTGTGGGCCATCTCGGCCGGCAACATGCTCGCATTCATTCCGATCTAGCCACTGAAGGACTAACGGAGTTTGTATCCGTTTGCGACCTCGATGAGAAGATCGCGCGTGAGATCTCTTTGGAAAGGAAAGTAGAGTGGACCGCTGATTGGCGCACGCTTGTCGGCGTCGTCGACGCAGTTAGTCTTGCCGTACCAACGGAAGCGCATTGCGACATTGCTGTAGAACTGCTGCACGCCGGCATCCATGTGCTGGTGGAAAAGCCGATCGCGCGTACGCTCGCGGAAGCTGAACGAATGATCGCGGCGGCCGCAAAGAGTGGAGCGCTGTTGCAGGTCGGCCATCTCGAACGGTTTAATCCCGCGTTGGTTGCACTTCGTCCGCACGTTCGCAATCCCGTCTATTTTGAGATTCATCGCGTTGGGGAATTTACCGCGCGTTCACTGGACATCGATGTGGTGCTTGATTTGATGATTCACGATCTCGACATCGTGCAGTGGCTGGTGGGCGAAGACGTTGAAGTGACGGCCTTGCACGCGGTTGGCATTCCCATACTGACGAACAAGGTCGATGCGGCGAATGCGCGGCTTGAGTTCTCGACGGGTGCGGTGGCAAACATTACGGCTTCGCGCGTGGGTACGGAAAAAATTCGCAAGATGCGTTTCTTTCAACCGCACGATTACATCGCGGTTGACTACGCAACCAAGCATGCGTCGATCAGCAGTCTGGCGCCGCCGAGCGCGTCGGGCGCCTGGCCGGGTGTGCATACAAAGAACCTCGATGTCATTGACGTAGAACCGCTGCGCACGGAGATTCTTGGGTTTGTCGAAGCGGCACGCGACGGGAAGCCAGCGATTGTTTCCGGAAGGGAAGGAAGGAATGCTCTGGCGCTGGCATTGCGCGCGTTGGAACAAATTGAAGAACACGCCGCGAAAGTTCAAGTTGGATCGGTTGGATAAAGTGGCCGGTTACTAAAGAGCGTGGGTGCCTTCCTTTGGAGTGCGCTGACCTGTCAGCGCTTTCGTCTTGGGCGACCTGTCGCCCATGTTTTTTGCCAGAAATGTAATGAACCAATGGTC
>DASZDU010000140.1:0-6408 GCA_035941655.1 Pyrinomonadaceae bacterium
AGTTGGATTGTTGGCCGGCGCCACGACAGCGTTCTGGTCCTGTTTTGGAGTCGACTCGTTCACAGGACTTGGCTTGTCAGTGGGCGCGTCTGAGTTCTTAACCAACTGCGCCGGCTGACTTCGTTGCAACCGTTGCAGTCCAAGCCACAGTCCAAGCCCAAGCAACAACATCGCTATCGTCGCAGCAATTGCCAGGCGCGGCGCAAAACCACGAAAAAAGGATCGCTCACGACCGACCTGAAGACCTGCCGGAATTTCCAGAGGTTGAGGTTGATAACGCAAAGTACCGAGAATCTGCTCGAGTTCCTGGACCTCGGGATCAGGTTCGCCCGTTTTGTCCCACAAGTAATCGCCTCGTATCGTCATCATAAGCCCTCCTTAAAGCCGAGCTCGGTGCGCAACAGTTTCATGCCGCGATGCAGGTTGACGCGCACGGATGCGGCGGTAAGACCGGTGCGCGCGGCGATTTCAGGACCAGTCATTCCCTCCACCAGGCGCAAGACCAGCGTCTCGCGGTAAGCTTCAGGAAGCGTTCGGATAATCGCCAGTATCTCTTCCGCTTTGGATACGCCGGCATCAGTACCCTTCAAATCTTCACTAAGCTCGACCGTCTCACGCGAGCGGCGGTGAAAATCCATGGCGCGGTTGCGAGCAATCATCGCGATCCATGGACCGAAGGCATTCGCGTCACGCAGGGTGTGCAGCTTCCGCAAAGCATGGAGAAAGATCTCCTGGACGGTGTCTTCAACCTCGCTGCGCGGCATGCGCGCTAACAGGACGCCGTGTACGAGCGGGGCGTAGAGCTCGTAGAGTCGCCCAAACGTGTCGGTATCGCCCGCGAGCACAGTGCGCACAAGTATGGATTCTGTCGATTCGATGGATTCCAGCCTCTCCGCGGACGAGTTGGGAGCGTCTTCAAAGTGCCTGCGATCGATCGAAGCCTTTCCCTGGCCGGTCATAATAAGCACGTCCGCTGTAGCTTCGAGTTCATACATTGTGCTGTCTCATCAGACTTTGGCGACCTGGAATCCGTTTGATTCGCTTGACACCGATAAGACGGGAGAGACGGGAAGAGTGTTAACAAGCTATCCGGCTGCAAACGGGAAGAGGTAAACCGGGCAAAGGCGAAAGAGGATTTTCCATATCACATTTATCAGTTCTCATTTTGCTATTTAAACCCAGAAATTCTTTAGCGCGCTGCGAGCTACGGCGGCATTTGGGTCACCTTCCGCGAGGCGGACAAGTCCGTTTTCTAAACGAGGGCCGCCGTTGCCCGCAATGGCAAATTAGAACCGTGAAATCTGATATGGAAAATCGCCTCCGTCCCTTTCCCCCTTGCCCTTTTTCCCTATGCTTTGACGGGATTCTCCTCCGAGGTGAGTTGTTTCATCTCGGGAGTTGCCGAAATCAGACTGGTTCGCAGGATAAATATGGTTGCAATCACAAGGGTAACAGTGCAGGCGAGTCCGCCTTCGATGCCGTAGCTCCCGCCTGTTAACCAACCCGGCCCGTGGTCTGTGCCGCGCATCAGTGGGTGCGGCGCCAGGTCTGTAATGCCGCTGACTGGAAGACCAAACACTGCCCCAAGCGACCAGTTCCAGGCCCAATGAACTCCGAGCGGGAACCACAACGTGCGCGTGCGAAGATAAGCGACCGCCAGCCAAACTCCCGCGAGCGCCGTGTTGATGAATGTGAAACCGGCCGCCACGTTAGGATTTCGCAGATGAACCGCCGCAAAGGGAACTGACGTCAGGAAAACCGCAAGCCAGGCGAGATTTGCCCGTGTCAAAGTTTGCAATGGATAGCCACGGAACAGCGCTTCTTCAGCCAGGGCGGCAACAATAAAAAGCGCTGCTGAGAAAATCAGGGTCTGCAAAACCCGGACAAGTGCTGCGCGGCCGGAGATCGTGAAAGTCAACCCGCCGCCTGCTGTGGCGATCGCGGTTGCCAGTGCCAACGAAAAAATTCCGATCAGCGATCCGATGATGAAGTCGCGCAGCCAGCCGGCGTGAAACCACAAACCGAGGGCCCGCCATGGCAAACCTTCGAGCCAGCGCGTGCAAATGAATCCGGCCGTCAGAGCTGTGACCAGCAGTATCAGTCGGAAGATGACATTCTGAATGTAGTCACTGCCGATTCGCTGCGGCACAGCATTCAGCGCCACCGCGTATGCCAGGCGCGCCAGAGAGCTTAAGAGAAAAAGAATGCAAAGATAGACCAGCAGGAAGACGAGCAGCCGCCAACCGCTGCGAAGCCGGCCCGCGGAGTTGATGAAGACGCTTTTAAGATCCATTCGGTAACGGACATTCAGAAAATGTGCGCGGGCATTCTAGACGATGGCTGGTAATATTGCGTAGCGGCAATTTTTTTGGAGTGCGCTGACCTGTCAGCGCTTTGTTCCAGGGTGGCTTAACGCCCTGCGCGTTCAGTAAATTCCAACGAAACATTGGCCGCGACAGGTCGCGACCGACCAAAGCGCTGACAGGTCAGCGCACTCCAAAAAAACCCACCCGTTACCCTGACCTCGTGCCACCGCAGCACGGACACAGCAGTCAGGAATGCCTATCCGACTATGCTAAACTTGGCACTTCTTCATGAACAATGACCGTGAACAGCCCTCCGAAGTAACACCACAAGCGAACGCAGGCAGACTGACTCGTCGCCGTCGCCTCGTGTTATGGGGGCTGGGCCTGACTGTACTTTTTTTGCTTTCAATTATCGTTTCGCAACAACTCTGGCCCTGGACAGTCGTTCCTCCTGACACTGCTTCGGATACTTTGTTGCTTTACGCGCTGTCCACCCTCAACTTCGTAGCGTTCGTAGTCTTCTCTTTCATATTTGTACGTAATCTACTCAAGTTGCGGCGTGAGAGGCGCGAGCTGCAACTCGGGTCGAAAATAAAAACGCGCCTGCTGTTCTACTTCATCGCCATTAGTTTTCTCCCCATTATCGCGATGGCAGTGTTTTCCTATCTATTCCTCAATCGCTCGCTGGAAAAATGGTTCGGTGGTTTTTCCGCTCGAGTGGTGAATGAAGCTCAGGAGTTGCAACGGGAGGCAGTCGACGCGCAAACCCGAAACCTGCGCGACACGGCATCGCTGCTGGCCGTAATTCTCAGACCGCAGTCAGACGACGAGAAGCAGGCGACACTTGAGCGGGTGATTGCCAATGGACAACTCCTGGCTCTGGAAGTTGATGATACGAACGGACGCGTGGTCGCGCAGAGCAGAGGATCATTGCCGCTTAATGAGTTTGATGCATTGATGGCAAAGGCTCGCTTGCTGAATACCGGCGATGACAGCCTCACGGACGGCAAGGATCTTGACGCGATGGCAGTTCCGATTTCAGAAAGCGAGCGGCTGATAGTTGTGCCGTTGCGCCGGGCGGGTACCGATTTGGGTGACACCATAAGTGGAAGCCGAAGCGAGTATCGGAAATTGGTTGCGCGACAACGCCGGGTGCGCTCGCTTGCCTTGTCGACGCTTGGCTTGATGACGCTCATGTTGTTGTTTGTTTCGAGTTGGGTGGCGATTTATTTGGCGCGTGGAATTGCCACGCCGATAAAAGCGCTGGCCGAAGCCTCGAAAGAGATAGCGCGCGGCAACCTGTCGCATCGAGTAACAACGTTTGCTGAGGATGAGCTGGCTCTGTTGGCCCACTCGTTCAACCAAATGACTACCCAGCTCGCTGACAATCGCAGCCGCATCGAAGCGGGCTCCGCAGCCCTCCGCGAGAAAAACCTGACGCTTGAAGAGCGACGGGATTACATCGAAACCATACTGCAGTCCCTCTCGACCGGAGTAGTTTCGCTCGATGAAGAAGATTGCGTGACAACCATCAACGGCGCAGCCGCGCGCATCCTCCGCCTGCATTCAGTTCCAGCCGGAGAACGGAAACTGGAAACGCTGATGGGCACGGAGGATTGGATCGTGATCGATCGAGTTCTGCGTCGCGCACGACGTACCGGCCAGGCCACGGAGCAGGCGCAGTTGGCGGGAGCGACGAATGGCGGAGATGAAAGTGGAGCTTTGCCTGTGGCCCTAACGGCGACAGCGTTACGAGCTTCTACCGCGCAAAAACGCGGCGTGGTGCTGGTCCTGGAGGACCTTTCGGAACTACTCGCCGCGCAGAGAGTCGCAGCCTGGAGTGAAGTCGCTCGCCGCATGGCCCACGAAATCAAGAATCCGTTAACTCCAATTCAGCTTTCCGCTGAGCGCATTGCGAAGAGTTACCGGCGCACTGCTGGTAACGGCGACAATGCTCCAGTAAGTGGACAGAACGGATCTAACGCTTTCAACCGAGGCAAGGTTGAAACGGCGGACGTCGCCGCAGTGATCGACGAGTGCACCGAAACCATTGCACGCGAGGTTGCCGGCTTGAAAGCCATGGTTGACGAGTTCTCTAAATTTGCGCGACTGCCTTTAGCAAGGTTGGAAGTGGCGGACTTGAACGAAGTCGTGCGTCACGCAGTAGCTCTGTACGATGAACGGCTTGACGATGTGAAGATTGAAGCCAAACTTGATTCGGACCTGCCGCCCGCGATGTTGGATACTGAGCAACTGCGGCGCGTGTTTGTGAACCTGATTGATAATGCAAACAATGCTCTGCTGCAGGTAAATGGTGAAAAAAAGATCACCATCACCACTAAGTGTGATTCCAGCCGCAGCCTTTTGATTGCCGACGTAACTGATACCGGCCGTGGAATTCAAACGGCCGACTTCAAGCGATTGTTTCAGCCATATTTCTCGACCGGCGGGAGCGGCACCGGTCTGGGACTCGCGATCGTGCAGCGAATTATTCTCGAGCACGGTGGAAAAATTCGCGCCGAAGCTAATTCTCCGCGCGGCGCAAGGTTTGTGATCGAGTTGCCGGTCGTAGGGCAGTGACCAGTGACCCGTGGCCAGTGGGCGGTGGGCAGTTTAAAGAGAATGAAGATGACAGAAGATGCCATATCAAAGGACTATGAGATTGATGACTGCCTACCGCTCACTGCCCACTGCCCACTGATTTCAACATGGACTCAATACTCATAGTCGATGACGAGCCAGGCATCCGCGAGACCTTAGGCGCTGTGATGGCGGATGAAGGCTTCAGCGTTGAGGCGGTCGCGACCGGGGAAGAATGTCTCGCCGCCGTTGAGCGCCGCGCTTACGGTTGTATTCTGCTCGATGTCTGGCTGCCGGGTATTGATGGACTGGAGACGTTGCGACAATTGCGAGCTGCAGGATCGGATTCCGCCGTTGTCATCATCTCCGGCCACGGCAACGTGGAAACTGCCGTGCGGGCAACCAAGCTTGGCGCGTTCGACTTCATTGAAAAACCCCTGTCCATCGAGAAGACTCTCCTCACCGTTCGCAACGCGCTGCGGCAACAGCGACTCGAGCTGATTAACGCCGAGATGTCGGCGGAGCTCGCAAAAGAGAATGCGATGGTGGGCGAGTCTGTAGCCATGCGCGCGTTACGAAAGCAGATCACGATCGTGGCCCCAACGGATGGCCGCGTGCTGATCTACGGCGAATCCGGAACCGGCAAAGAGTTGGTGGCCCACGCAATCCACGCCCAGTCGCGGCGCGCTGGCGCGCTTTTCGTTGAAGTTAATTCGGCTGCCATTCCCGAAGAGTTGATCGAATCCGAATTGTTCGGTCATGTGAAGGGTGCGTTCACCGGCGCCACTGCAGCAAAGAAAGGTAAGTTTGAACTGGCGGACGGCGCTACGCTCTTTCTCGACGAGATTGGAGATATGAGCGCCAATGTTCAGGCAAAAGTGCTGCGCGTCCTGGAAGAGCAGAGGTTCGAACCGGTTGGCAGCGGCACTTCGGTTCAGGTGGATGTCAGAGTTATTGCTGCTACCAACAAGCGTCTCGACGGTGAAATCGAGCAGGGAAAGTTTCGCGCCGACCTCTTTTACCGGCTAAACGTCATTCCGTTTGAACTGCCGCCTTTGCGCGAACGTCTCGAAGACGTTCCGTTGCTCGTGAATTATTTCAACCAAAACTTTTCCCGGGCCTACGGAAAGTCGCCGAAGGAGTTTACCGCGGAAGCAATTGAAGAGTTACAGAACTATTCCTGGCCGGGAAATGTTCGCGAACTAAGAAACACGATTGAGCGAGTAGTGATCATGAACCCCGGGGTTAAAGTTGCCGCCAGCGACTTGCCTCCGCACGGCAAAGACGAGGCGCCGGCAGCGTCTTTCCGCTTTCCGTCTTTCAAGGAAGCAACGGACGCTTACCACCGCGAGTTTATTCAACGAAAACTTGACGAGGCTGAAGGCAACGTGTCGCGCGCCGCCGAACTGATGGGCGTTGACCGCAGCCACCTCTACCGTCGCATGCGTGCGCTTGGCATTCCCGCTCGCAGTGAACGCACGGCAGTTTCGTAGAGACTAACTGACCTCATCACCCAGCGTGT
>DASZDU010000141.1:0-7177 GCA_035941655.1 Pyrinomonadaceae bacterium
CCCCAGCCGATCACGCGGTCGCGCCAAAGTAGTGGCAAAGCGTAGTAGCCGAGTTTGCGCCGGGCCACAGGTGTATACGCTTCGAAGCGATATCCCCAACCCCACAATAATTCGAAACGCGCGCGGTCGTGCACCACGGGATCAAACGGCGCTAGCAGACGTACGCTATCCCGCGGTGCGCCGCGCACCGCGATATTCTTCGACCAGTACCAGTCCAAGCCGTCGACGCGGGCATGCGAGAGTCGCTCTCTGGCTCGCTGCAATGCGGCCGTCAACTCGCCCTGCCACTGCGGCGCTGCATAGCGTAGCCGTCGAACATAAGAGGACAGACTTGGACCAGGCAGCGGCATGTAAATCTTGACTACCACATCGATGAGCGCATCGACCCGTGAGCGGCGCTCAGCGTCGTCGATTGGCGCAGACGAATGGGTATCGTTGCCTGGTTTTGGCTGAACCAGGTTTCGGTGCGCGCTGTATATGCGAATTCCCTTCTCACGACGGGCCACACGCAGCAGGCCCCGATAGTGCATTTCTTCAAGCAGCTGCGTAGTGGCATTCGATGAGCCGCCCCAATAGTTCTTCACCGAGCCGTGCGAAAAATATTCATCAACTTCGCGCGGGTGCACCGCTCCACGTTCGCGAACGAACTCCAGCAGGAGTCTTGTTCTCAACCCTTCTCCCTTACCCGTTCCCCTTTTCCCCTGTTCCCCTTTTTCCCTCTCTCCCATCAGCGCTCGCAGCGAACTAGTCACAAAGCCGTAGTTGACGAAGACGTCCTCTTCAATATCAAGGTGCTCGTAGCGGCGTTCGAGTTCGCCGGCATGATAATTCCTGACGCGATGTCGCAGGATTAAGTCCTGCGCACGGGCCGGCGCGCGAATCGGATCGGCCTGCACAAATCCCATGGTGTCGAGTGCGCGTTGCAGGGTAGTAGGCGCGAAGAAATTCCGTGCGACCGTAAACCGCCGCAGGTCGTCTATAGTGATCAGCATGAATTCTTAAAGATAGCCGTCTCGCGCTGGTACCGGTGCAGAACACGGGTTGCGAAGTGCGTCATTATCGCTTGGACCGGTTGTTAGAGAAAGGATTTCGTTAGTTTTGTCATTACTGAATGTAGCTGCTGTTTTCGGGTTCACAACTGAACATTGACAATCAGATCGGCAGTATTTTAGTCTTCGACGTCACCAAAACCGCCGTTCTTCATGCTGGACTGTTGGCCTCATTACTAACCCGGACAGTAAGTTCACCGGCCGCCAGCTTCGGGTCATATGAATCAAATCCTGAAAGTCTTTGTTAGCGCGGATGAGCAGGAAAGGCTTCCGAGCGTGAAGCGAGTCATAGAACGCTATGACGGCTTTGTGTTAGTCGAGGTGCCTAAGGCGGCAGTTGAAGAATTGCAACGCAATTACCTGGTGGAAGACATCACTCCGCTCTACCAAATCCAGACCAGAGCAAGAACGATTAGCACCACCCGGCCGCGGATCGATAAGGCCGGCAAAGTGCGTCCCCATGCCGCGTATAAGGGTGAGGCGCGACTGTCTACCGGCCTACACCATTATCTGGTTCAATTCATAGGCCCGATCAAAGACAAATGGCTTGCGGGTGTGCGTCGCTCGGGTGCCAAGGTTCGGGCGCCCTTCGGCAATTTCACTTTTGTCGTTGCTGCCGACGTCAATGCAATCAGGCAAATTGCGACGCTACCCTATGTGCGCTGGACAGGTCGCTACCTACCTAAGGATCGTGTGGCGCGGTCAGTATTTAGGTTCGCTGGGCGCAAGTCTGACGACGTGCACGGAGAACTGCCCCGCACGAAAATTCGCCCGGGAGTCTATACCGTGGAGTTTTTCGGACCAAAGGAGCTGGAGCAGGCGATACCTGAAGTTAAAAAACTTGGCTTTGAAGTGCTGGCGAAAGATGCTTCGGCGCAGTTGATGGTCGTGAAGACAGAAAACGAAGTCAAGGCGCAGGTCAAAAAAAAGCTGGAAGCTCTGGCTGAAGTCCACGGTGTGCGAGCCGTATATGAACGCCCGATAAAGCGACCTTCGAATGACGTGGCAGCGGGAATCATGAAGACTGCTGCGGCACTTGCGAACCCGGGTCTGGCGCTCGCCGGAAATGGCGAAACGATCGCCGTCTGCGACACGGGCCTGGACAGCGGCGAACCGACTGACATTCATCCCGATTTCAAAGGTCGCGTCACGTTCGTCAAGAGTTATCCGATCAACTCAACCTACACGAGCGACATCGTTACCAATCCCGGAGGGAATGACGGTCCAGCCGATATCGACAGCGGACATGGAACCCATGTGGCCGGTTCAGTTCTCGGCAGTGGAGTTTCCAGTGCCGGACTGGACGGACTGATCGGACCAGTACGAGGTCTGGCTTACAAAGCGAAGCTTGTCTTTCAGGCTGTCGAACAGGAAATAAAGTGGAAAGACCCGTTCGACCTACAGTATTACGGGCGTTTTCTGCTTTCCGGTATCCCCGTAGATCTGCGAAAGCTTTTTAGCGATGCCTATGGAAAAAACGCGCGGATCCACTCGAATTCATGGGGCGGAGGTGATCCTGGAACCTACGACGATCAATGTCGACAACTGGACAATTTCGTGTGGAACAAGCGAGATTTTTGTGTCCTGGTGGCAGCCGGAAATGACGGCGTCGATCACAATCACGACGGCGAAATCGATCCAATGAGTGTCACATCTCCGGCTACAGCCAAGAACTGTATTACAGTTGGCGCCTGCGAGAATAACCGGCCACTCTTCACGGATACCTATGGACAGGCTTGGCCGGCCGACTACACCGTACCACCACTTAGCAACGACAAGATCGCTGATAACCCCGATCACATGGTCGCGTTCAGTAGCCGTGGTCCTACCGAAGATGGGCGTGTTAAGCCTGATGTGGTTGCGCCTGGAACGTACATCCTTTCCACTCGCTCGCGCTTTATCTCCGAAAGTCTTTTTGGCTGGGGCCGGTTTGCTCCGAGCAAGCTCTACATGTACGACTCCGGCACCAGCATGGCTACGCCACTTACCGCCGGCGCCGTGGCGTTGATCCGCGAATACTTGCGTACCAAACAGAAGATCAAGTCGCCATCAGCGGCACTTCTCAAGGCGGCGTTGATCGCCGGGGCGACCCGCTTGCCTGGTAATGCCCTCGAAGGCGCGATCCTCGACAACCACCAGGGATTCGGCAGAGTCAATATCGATAATGTCGTCGCTCCGCAGTCTCCCGCTGCAAACGTTTTCTCAGATGAGTCGACCGCGCTGAAAACCGGTGAGGTACACAGCGTCAAGCTAAAGTTGAAGTCAGGCAAATCGCCGCTCGTCGTGGCTCTTGCCTACACGGACTATCCCGGCAAGACACTCATTAATGATCTAAACCTTATCGTCCGCGGGCCAGGCGGCCTGGTGATACCTGGTAACCAAACTCCCGGCACATCTACTACTCTCGATACAAAAAACAACGCTGAAGTAGTTCGGATCCCGGTTCCGGCTGCCGGCGTTTATACGATCGATGTCATCGCCGCGAATGTGCCAAAAGGGCCACAACCGTTCGCGCTGGTGTATGCCGGGCACATTTGAGTCGGTGAAAAACGCTGAGAAATACCATGTTAGACGTTCAGGTTGAGACCGAATCGATCCGCATCGATAAGCAGTTCGCGATCACGTTTAAGCGAACGTTGCGAGTTCCCGAGGACGGATCGGTGCATAAGCCGCCGCCGAATTTCGGCGCGTTCCCCATCTACCGCGCAGCCGATCACGCGAAAAGCTTACCGGCTGAATGGCAGAGTGACAGCAGCGTCTTTATACCCATGTACCAACGAGAGGCACTATACATTCGTTTTGAGAATGCAGCTCCGTGGCAGCCTTATGCGGTTAAGGTCGCTGTCGGTGGCATTAACGCTGTCTCTGGAGAGCCTCACTCAAACAAGCTTCGCGGTGAACCGCAAGATTACCTGGTCTGTCCCCCACAGCTGTGGCTCGACGGCATTTACACGCAACGCGGTGTGGTTCGGCAGTTTCGGGCCATGCCTCTCGGACTTGGATATACCGTGGAAGGATCAATCTCGGGAAGCGAGAAAGTCGGAGGGCTGCAAATCACTGTTTTTGCACCCAAGCCAGGGATCTTTCCCGCGGAAGCACCGGAAACGAAACCTGCCCTTCGCCCAGCTTCCTTCGGCCGCACTCCTCGCGGCGAAACGGTAGAAATGGGTCTTGCGGCTGGTGGAGGCATTAAGCAGAAAGTTTTACCGGACCCGCACGGATTGGAATCCTGGGACCAGAACAATTTCGCGCAGGTTAGTGTTCATATTCTCAACAGTGCGCAGTTTCAGCAGATAACCGGCCTTGAACCGCCGCCAACAACAGTTAATGAACTGACTTACGCCGAACAGCGGTTTCCATGGCTTCCGGTTTACCGCGAAATCCTTCAGGGCGATGTAAGTCCTTCTGAGTTACTTCCGGGAGTGCCGACCGTAGCTGAGTTGGATGCTGAACGGAAGCAGAATGGATAGCGACCCACGTCAATGAAACAAGGGCGTCCCTGCTGTTTTTCGAGTTGAGCTTGAAGTTTCGATCATTCGGTCCCGCGCCGAATATTTTTCTCATTCACCCAGCACAGAAGTTCTTTGTCTGTGCTGGCAAACCTCAATCAGTTGATGCCACCAACGAAGGCATCGTTTAAAGGAGAACTCAATGTCCACTCAATATCCTAAAGTTTGCTTCGATCGTTATCTGCCTCCTTATCCCTACCAGCCCAGACCTGAGCTTAGTGATGCGGTAAGGTTGGCCAGCGCTTCTCCCGCCGTGCGCGCGGCCATCCTGTTCGCGAAGCAATGGACCAACAACTCAACCCTGCGAGTGCGCTTTCTGGGAGGCACTGCCAACCAACAAAAGATTGTGAAGGATTTCGCGCCTAAGTGGTCGGACCATGCCAACATCAGGTTTGATTTCAATAACGCGCCGAACGCGGAGATCCGCATCTCGTTTGATCCCAGCGATGGCGCCTGGTCCTACATCGGCAAAGACTGTCTCGGCATTCCGCTGAATCAAGCGACCATGAATCTGGGCTGGCAGGATGAAGGCGTCGTGCTCCATGAGTTTGGCCATACGCTGGGACTCATACACGAGCATCAGAATCCTGCCGGCGGAATCCAGTGGAACCGGGATAACGTCATCCGCGACCTCTCCGGTAGTCCGAATTTCTGGCCCCTGCCCACGATCGAACATAACATGTTCGAAAAATACAGTCAGGATGTGATTCGCGGCACCACTCTCGACAAAAAGTCGATTATGCTCTACGCGATTCCCAAGACCTGGACCACCGATGGATTCTTCTCCGAACCGAACGAAGTCTTGTCAGACACGGATAAGAGTTTTATTGGCTCTGCAAACGGCTATCCGAAGTCGACGGCGCCGCCGCCGCCTTCAGGCATGACGGAGCTTTCAGTGGCCGAATTGACGCCCACGCAAGCTTCGATCGGCGCCGCGGGAGAACAAGACCTCTTTAAGTTCAACGCCACAAAAGCCGGACGTTACACGGTCGAGACGATGGGCTCGACCGACGTAATCATGTCTCTGTTTGGCCCGAACAGTCAGACCCAACAAATTGCCCAGGACGACGATAGCGGCGAAGGATCCAACGCGAAAATCACCGCTGATCTCGTGCCCGGCACTTACTTCGTGCAGGTGCGTCATTACAACACGGCCGGCGGCACCGGCACCTACAGCATCAGAGTTAGCCGCTAACAACGAGCGGACCAGCCGAAACGCAGACTGCGGGGTGGGTGACAGCTATATCGTGACAAGCCGTCGCCCACTCCAGTTTCTCCAGAGCTCCACTGCTCGCTCCCCTTCGACATGCCCTTTCTCGTATTTCATCCCCGGTCTAACTACCTTGGGGACCTCCGAAATTCTAAATGCATTACGGGGCGGGCCAACAGGAAGTTGGTCGCAGATGACTAACCAAATTTTCTGCGTCATAGCATAGGCCAAGCCTGGCCCAGTCAGTTCCCAGAATTTTCTTTATCGACGGCAACAACTTGTGCTAATAAAGCTCTCCTCGAATCGAAAAATTCTAAATGAAAACCCTGGGCATCGATGTTGGCACCGGCGGCACGCGCGCCGTGGTCATTGATCCCGCCGGCAAGGTGGTGGCCTCTGCAACAGCTGAACACGTTCCTTTCGTTTCGACGCGTACGGGATGGGCTGAGCAGGATCCAGAAGACTGGTGGCGAGCGACCATTACGGTCGTCCGCGAAGTCTTATCGAAGTCATCCAGCGACGAAATCAAGGCTGTCGGCTTCTCAGGACAAATGCATGGGTTAGTTCTCCTTGATCAAAGCGACGAAGTATTGCGCCCTGCGATCATCTGGTGCGATCAGCGAACCGATCCACAATGTAAATCTCTGACGGAAATGATTGGCGCCAACCGGCTCATCGAACTGACGTGCAATCCAGCAGTGACGGGTTTTACGTTGCCCAAGATGCTTTGGGTGCGCGAGTGGGAGCCGGAATCATGGCGGAGACTGCACACAGTCCTGTTGCCGAAAGACTATGTGCGACTGAAGCTGAGCGGCGACCGCGCGACCGACGTGGCCGATGCTTCCGGCACCTTACTGTTTGACGTGAAGGCGCGAAGGTGGTCGAGTGAGATGCTTTCGGCCACGGAGATCGACGAGCGACTGTTACCACGCGTTTACGAATCGCCGGACGTAACCGGGTCTGTTTCAAACGCTGGCGCCGCAGCTACGGGATTACGCGCGGGCACACCAATCGTTGCGGGCGGCGGCGATCAGGCGGCTGGCGCTGTCGGAATGGGAATCGTTAGACCAGGCGCGGCTAGTGCGACAATCGGCACGTCTGGTGTCGTCTTTGCGGCAACCAACCAGCCGCTGTTGGACCCCAAAGGTCGCGTTCACACTTTCTGTCATGCGATTCCAGGCCGCTGGCACGTGATGGGCGTAACCCAGGGGGCCGGATTGTCTTTGCGTTGGTTTCGAGATCAATTTGGCGCGCCTGGGGGAGACGACAGCGATGCTTACGATAGGCTAACCAAAGAAGCGTCTTTGGTTTCTTCGGGCAGCGATGGTTTGATTTGGACCCCTTACTTGATGGGCGAGCGCACTCCGCATCTGGATCCATTTGCCAAAGCGGCGCTCGTCGGATTGACA
>DASZDU010000142.1:0-9067 GCA_035941655.1 Pyrinomonadaceae bacterium
TCACCTGCGCGAACCAATCAAACGCATCGGCGATTTCACTGTGCCGCTGCGGCTGCATCGCGAAGTATCGATTGATCTTCAGGTTAAGGTCGCTCCGGAAGGCGAAGTAATCGTGGGACATCTGACGCCGGAGCAGGAAGCCGAGCTGGCGAAACAGGATAAGAATACCGAGGAAGAAACCAACGAGGCTGCGGAGTAAAAAAACAGTCAGATTTCTCTATCGCTTTCAGGGCTGTAGTATAGTCACGACGCTGCAAGTTTCAGCATCACTTGCAGCGTCATTGTTTAGGAGCCGCAAGGCTGGTGCGAAAAGAGCGGGGGCAAGCCCGCCTTCCTGACCTTGAGACTTCGATCAGGCGCCCGCCAATGCCGCCGGCGAGCCCTTCAGTCTTATTTCGATATTCAGGATTAGTCAGCTCGAGGTCAGGAAGGTGGGCTTGCCCCCGCTCTTTTTGCCATCGTTAGCAACTTAGTTTTTTTCATTCATGCTTCCATTCCATGGCCACTCCTGATCCCATCCGCGAACAATCGCTAGAGCGTTCACTTCCAAACAGTGCCGAAGCTGAGCGTGCTATTTTGGGCGGCATAATTCTCGACAACGGTCTCATCAGCCAGGCGATTGAGCTGCTGCGTCCCGAAGATTTTTATGTGCCTTCGCACCGTCGGATTTTCCTCGCAATGACGGCGCTGTTCGAGCGTGGCGCTGAGATAAATCCAATCCTGATTGCCGAAGAACTCAAGAAAGAAAATGGGCTCGAGTCGGTGGGCGGCATCAGCTTCATAACCAATCTTACTTACGGCTTACCGCACTCAACCAACATCGCACACTACGCGAAACTTGTTCGCGGCAAATCGATGCTGCGCCAACTTATCCGCGCGGCGAACAAGATCACGCAAGAAGCTCTCGAACAGGAAGACGAACCGGAGCTGATTCTCGATCACGCCGAGCACGCGATTTTTGAGTTAGCTGACGAACGCATTCGCCAGGGCTTCGTGCATATCAAGCCGGTCGCTGAACAACTGCTGGAAAAAATCCAGGAGATGGAAGGGCGCGCCTCGGTCCTGACCGGGTTGACGACAGGCTTTGCCGATCTCGATAAGTTGACCTCTGGACTACAGCGGCAGGATCTGGTCATCGTGGCCGCGAGACCTTCGATGGGAAAAACCAGTTTCGCACTGATGCTGGCTGAGAATGCCGCTATTCATGTGCCCGGAGCTGTGGTGGGCATGTTCTCATTGGAAATGTCGAAGGAAGCACTAGTCATGCGCATGCTTTGTTCACAGGCGAACATAGATGCGCAGCGCTTTCGCAACGGGTTTCTTTCGCGACCTGAGTGGGCTCAAATTGCCAAGTCGCTCGGCACACTCGCTGACGCCAGAATTTACCTCGATGACACTGCGGGCATCACTGTTCTTGAAATGCGCGCAAAGGCTCGACGCCTGGCGGCTGAACAGAAGCGTCTTGATCTGATCATCGTCGATTATCTTCAGTTGATGAGTGGCTCAGCAAAACGTTTCGAGTCGCGGCAGCAGGAAGTGTCCCAAATTTCCCGAGAGCTCAAGGGATTGGCAAAGGAGTTGAACGTTCCGCTGGTTGCGCTGTCGCAACTGTCGCGCGCGCCGGAGTCGCGTGCAGATCACCGGCCGCAACTGGCAGACTTGCGTGAATCAGGCGCGCTGGAGCAGGATGCGGACGTGGTTGCGTTTATTTATCGCCCGGAGCAATACAAGTCTCCCGAAGAACGCGACAACATGCCTGACGATGAAAAGAATGTTGCTGAATTGATTGTAGCCAAGCAGCGCAACGGGCCAACCGATACTGTAAGACTTCGCTTTACACCTTCAAGTATGCGGTTCGATAATCTCTACCGTGAATAAACCTTACTAAACTCAAAGGAGAAACCCGATGACAATCGAAGAACTGAACCTCGCACCAATCGCCAAAGCGGCGGCTACCGCCCTCAAAGCCAAACATCCACAGATCGAGTTCACCAGCGGGCGCCGCGACATTCGTCAACAAGCGCACGCAATGGCCAGCAACATCGTTGCTCTCCGTGATCGCAAGTGGATTGGAAAGACTTATCTGGCGGCCGCGAAATGTCAGGCCTGCGTCGATCAAAATCCCGGAGCGGTAACTGTCGACGCCTTGACGGACCTGCTCGAAAAGACCATGAGAGCGATGCCAGAGGAGGAACTCATGAAGATCAGCCGCCACTTAACCGGAAGAGCCTTCGATGTCAGGCCGGTAACGGCCAACGCCGAGGCAATAAAGGCGACCATACGCAGCCTGCCTGGTCTGCACAAATTCCTCGACCGCGAGGGCGGTCACGTTCGCTGGCACGCACAGTTTTCCTGACTGGAAGAGCTAACCTTAACCTTCTCAACGGGGAGCCTCATCCGACGAAACGTTAAAGCCCGTGCGAAATGTTTCTTAGGGTGCCGTCATATTTGGTAGGCACTGACCAACGCCAAGGTGTCAGGCGCACAGGGCTTTTTGAGGAGCACTAGTTCAAAAACTGGCATCGTGATTTTAACCTTGACAGACACTAGATGCTGCATTATTAGTACCGCCAAGGGTCGCTAAAAACCTCTGCCTCGTCTGCAGGACCTGCGTTCGTCATAAACGACCAGGCTTGCGCTAGCGCCAGCAAGTTCCGGCGACATGCGCTAGCTTAATTCTCAATTCAGCAGCTCTCGTTGCTGTTTCATTGGCAATTTACTCGGATGGCCAAGTTTATTCATAGATGGCGTTTTCAGCGGGGAGGCATACAGAAGCGCCTGCAAATCATGGCGGTCACAGTCATCGTTCTGGCGATGGGAATCGCTATCTACTTCACCAGCTACATTTCCCGTCAAGCCGATTACTTCACCAACCGCAACTTCCGTGAACTGGCAGGCTATAGTCAACAGATTCCGTCGCGAATCATAAATGTGAAAGACGCTTTCAGGAATGCTGTCATCAAGACAGTTAAAGCAAAATCTCACGTGAAAGAAAAAGAGAGTGACGAGGTCACGACAATTCAGTGTCTGAAGGAGCGAGAGAACGAACAACAGCTGGAGGCGAGCTCCGATGGACCGGACACGGCCGAAAAAAGGTTCAGCTGGAGTCTACAGTTGTTAGGTGAAACCAAGTTCACCGGTATTGAAGTTAAGCCGGAGACAAGCGGTAACAAATCATTAATTGCGTACCAAACCACCGCAGAGCAGAATGCGGATTTGCAGAATTTGGATGTAGCGATCGACGTCGCGGTAGAAAACGGAGAACCATGGTTGAAATTGCTTTCTCATAATTTGAACCAGACCTGGGAGTTCAGTGGCAAGGTCAATTTTAACGACTTGATACAACCGATGCTAGGTGAACGGAAATTGGAGACCAGCAAGGGCGGTGAACATGAAGAGGGATTTGACGACGTAATTATCGCGAGGGCAGACGATGGAACCGTCATATATGATCGAGGAACCCCAGAGCTCAGCATCACCTCGCTTAGGGACATTCCCTTCTTTGAATCGCCGCAGAAGCGGCTCGATTTCAATGCTCTCACTACCACTACCAGTTCAGCCGATGTGCATCTTGGGGGCGAGGATTATAAAGTTTATCTCCAACCGGTCATCATGCCTTTGTCGCGCATTTCTTCAAATGCCCAGCCTGGTTCAGTTAGTCCCACTTCGCAGTGGGTTGTGGGTGGTCTGGTGAAATCCAGTCATTTTCGTCATGAGACCTGGAGGATTTCTTATACTGTCATCGTATTTCTCACCTTTCTTTGTGCGTTGGTCGCGCTGAGTTGGCCTCTTCTGAAGCTGGTATTTATCGGACCCAAGGATCGACTCAGGCTCGCCGACGTCTATCTCATAAGCTTGTCGTTGCTCGTGGGCAGCGCCTTACTAACGCTGTTTTTGCTGTGGAGTTATACCTATGCGTCTCAACAAGGCGAGCTTGATGAAGGACTGAGAGACAAAGAGAAATATCTTGCCGGTGATATCTCCGAGCGATTCGAGCGCGAACTCGATGAAGCACTTGCGGAGTTGGATCGGCTCGATGCGGAGTTAAAGGAAGAGATGCGCCAGAATTCCCACGAAGGCGAAGGGGCTATAGCAGCTAGACTACCCGCCTGTCATTCGCGAACAAGCATTTTGGATCCACCTTCCGGGGCGGAGAAAGCGCACGTGGTTGGTGGCACACCAACCGTAACGCCTCGTTCAATCAGTCGGGATGATTATCCGTATTTCAATGCAGTAGTTTGGATGAGCGCTGGCGGACAACAGGAGGTTCTTTGGACTATCGGTCCGGCCTTTGCGAATCTTCATAATGTTGCAGATCGACCTTATTTCAAGGAGATCATGAATGGCCATTTCCTCACCTCGCAAAAAGGCAAGCAGTTTTTTTTGCAGTCGATAGCCTCTCGGGCCACCGGTTCGAAAACTGCGCTCATCTCAAAGGTTTCTGATGTGTCTTTCCGCCACTCAAAAGGTGTTATTGGAATGGACACGAATCTCTGGTCTGTAATGGATCCGGTCCTGCCCGACGGATTTGGCTACCGCATCATAGACGACGATAACGGCATGGTTCTTTTCCAGTCCGCAGAGTCGAAGGATTGGGAAGAGAACTTCTATTTGGAGTGTGACAATAACCCGGCGCTCCGCGCCTTGGTCTCGGGACGTCTTAGCGGCGACCTGGACATCAATTATGCCGGCAAGGCCCACCATCTTTATGTAAAGCCGCTCGCAAGTTTTCCTAAATGGTCGCTGGTCGTGTTTAGGGACAAACAACCCCTGCGGGCTCTCTACCTGGAGATCGTGACGATCGCCGGCTTTCTTTTCCTCGGTTACGTTTCCATTCTCTTCGTAGTCTTCTTCAGTGTTTATGTGGCAAGAGTAAATAGTTGGGAACGTCTGCGATGGATCTGGCCGGGCGCGACATTTTCAACCTTGTATGGCGAGTTCATGGTTGTCAACATCATTTGGGGCTTACTCTTAATTGCTGAAATCCTATTACTTGACGGTCTTTGGCTCGTCCTAACGGTGTTCCTGACATCTCTTCTGGGGATAGCGAATCTCATCTTTCGTCCAAGTTTCAAGGCAATTCGCAACCTGGTTGTACATCTCAAGCTGCCCCAGAAACTCGATTATTCCCACGCCTACACGCTAAACATGGTGTTGGTGCTCATCATCGCGGGGATGTTGCCGGCCACCGCGTTTTTTAAAGTTACCTATAACAAGGGAATGGCGCTTTTTACGCGACAGCGGCAAATGAGTCTTTGGAAAGCGGAGGCAGAGCGATACAACAAAATCAACAGCAAGTATTCGACTACCAGAGAACGGAGCAGTCCCTCGCCATTTCAAGACAAAACTCAAGCCAACGACTTCATCACCAAACGCTTAAAAACTAATGACGATATCTATGAGAGCTTCCTACTTCATACCAGCCATGAAAATAATGGTTACGGCCAGGCAAAGAAGTTCTGCGCGAAGCTGACTGCAGGTTCAGTAGTCGCGCCTGGTGTCCCTCCAGGTTTGGCTGGAATATCGGGTTGGGTTGAAATGCAGCGAGCCGCAATACGGGTGAAGCTGGACAAGTTGGTGCGGCAGTTTCCGCTTTTCAGCGGCTTTGTGGACTCGGATATTT
Source organism: Pyrinomonadaceae bacterium (assembly GCA_035941655.1). Taxonomy (GTDB): domain Bacteria; phylum Acidobacteriota; class Blastocatellia; order Pyrinomonadales; family Pyrinomonadaceae; genus PSRF01. The sequence continues at coordinate 5,624 of DASZDU010000142.1, forward strand.
TCGCCAAGAATCACGCCGCCGACTGTTCGTGGGTCGGAAATTCCAGCGCTCATAGTTATTCGCTAATCGTTCCGGACGCCTGGAAAGGTGAGATGCCTAGCGACTGGAAAGGCAAAGAGCTTTCCATAACCACCGAGCTAAGAAAATTTCAACAACCGCCAGCGATGCCAACGTTAAGCTTTATTCTTGGAGTTATCGGTTTCCTCTCCATACCAGTTGGACTTTTGTTTTTGAGTCGCTTTACCGTGGGTAGGATTTTCCTCCTGCACCTGGACAAACGCGCCCTGAATCCAATTCCGCAAAATGCGTTTGCGACCACTAACCAGAATCTGTTTGTGATTGTAGGTTCCCCGTTAATTGACAGAGACTCGCCCCCTTGCAATGGAGACTTCCATCGGATCAACCTGAAATTGGAACTCCACAATGAGGGTTGGGTTGAATCTTTGAAGTCCCAACTTGGAAGCGGCACCTCAGCGAAAAAGATTGTCATCGATTATTTCGACTACCAGATCAATGACCTGAAAAAGAGCTTGCAAAAGCTCGAACTCCTGCAGTGGTTGCTGGCTAAGGGAAAAATTGTTGTGATTATGTCGAATGCAGATCCTTCGGCTTATTCAGCGCCCGAAGTCGCGAAGAAAGGAAAGCAGAAGCAAGAGTTGCTTTTGGAAGAATTTGCCGATCGCTGGGCCAATATTGTATCTCGCTTCATCAGGGTTTATCTCGTTGAAACGGGCGACGTAAAATCTTTTCAGGAGGCTTTGTCAACTGAGGAAGAATGCCTCCGCGCGCATTCGCAGTCCGACCTCCAGCGCCAGAGAATAGGTGCACTCATCAAGTTTGTTCGAGACGAAGGAAGCCCGCGCGGCTGCCTGCAGAAGATCTGCCTGGAAATAATTAAGCTGCCAGGTTTTGAAGGGATGTCGCTGGCTGACGTTTTTAAGCAAATTGCAGCACAAGCCAGATTGTATTACCAAAGAATTTGGGCCACCTGTTCCGAAGCAGAGAAACTGACGCTGCTGCATCTTGCCGAAGATCGATTTCTCAGCCGCAATGATCCCCAACTTGGCGTCTTGATGCTCAAGGGACTTATCGTGAAAGGACCAGATCTTCGCTTGATGAATCAAACCTTCAAGCATTTCGTCTTGACGCAGTGTTCGCAAACGGGACTGGTCTCTATTGAAGATCAGGCGAAGAGAAACAGCCCCTGGCACATGCTTAGAATACCGTTGCTAATTGGCTTTGTGGGTGTAATCTTGTTTCTGGTGCTTACCCAGAAAGACTTTTATAGTTCTTCGCTTACTACGATCACCGGGCTCGTGACCGGTATCCCGGCACTTTTCAAACTTCTCAGTGTTCTTCAGTCCGACGGCCCCGGTCAAAAACTGCTCCAGGGCGCCAGCCATCTAACCAAATAGCATTGGATCGTCATTGGATTCAATCCCGCTGTTCGCGGCTTCGTGTGTTATCTTGCGGGAAGTCATGGAACTATCCGGCCATCGCCCGACCTGGGCTGAGATTAATCGGGACGCGCTGGCCGCGAATTTTCATACCGTCAAACAACATGTGGGACCAGGCGTGAGCGTGCTGGCAGTGATGAAGGCCAACGCCTACGGACACGGCGCGGTGCAGTGTGCGCGCAGGCTCGAGCGCGAAGGCGCGGATTGGTTTGGCGTGGCGCTGCCGGAGGAGGGAATCGAACTCAGGAACGCCGGGATAGCTAAGCCAATTTTGTGCCTGGCCGGATTCTGGAAAGGGCAGGCAAGCCTTTGTCTGCAGCAACAACTGGTTCCGGTGGTCTATCGCCTCGATCTGATTGACGCGCTTGATCTCGCGGCGCGCGAGCGAAACACGGTGGCCGATGTTCACGTCAAGATCGACACCGGCATGGGCCGGCTCGGCGTGCGCTTCGACGAAGTTTCTGAATTCGCCGGCGCCCTGAAGCGTTTTCAAAACATTCGTGTCGATGGAATCATGACTCACTTCGCCGCCGCCGATGAACCGTCCTGTGGCCCGCTAACGAAAGATCAGATTCAACGTTTTGAAAATGCGGTCGCTGCTTTTCGGGCGCAGGGCTTCAACCCCACTTATCAACACCTGTCGAATTCAGCTGCAATTTTTGGTCAAGCTACAGCCTGGGGAAATATGGTGCGTCCTGGAGGCGTGCTGTACGGTCTTTGGCGAGACATACTCGCACCTGCGGATCGCGGCGTGAACCTTCGGCCAGTGATGTCGCTGCACTCGCGCATAACTCTGCTCAAGTGGGTGCCCGAAGGCGAAACTGTGGGCTACGGTTGCACCTTTGAAGCTTCGCGTAAAACTCTAGTTGCGACGATACCGATTGGCTACGATGACGGTTACGTGCGCGCCATGTCTAATCGCGGCCACGCGATCATTCGCGGCGTGTATGCCACCGTCATCGGGCGCATTTCCATGGACCTCACACTCATCGATGTTACAAACGTACCGGACGTGGAAGTGGATGACGAAATCATACTGATTGGTTCCGACGCCGTGCTATCAGTGACCGCTGAGGACATGGCGAAAACCGCGGGGACGCTCTCATACGAAGTAACCTGCGGAATAGGTGAACGCGTACCGCGCATTTACCTATGACCCGCGTCTCAATAGGGCATCCCGTTCCATTTGCGACACGGCCGCTTTCTAAACCGCCTGTTCTCCTTTGCGCAAAGCCCCCGGATTTTCCGTTTCCGCTACAGGAGTTGGTCTGTTTCTCTGTCTGAAGATTAGCAACATCGGCACCAGAATCAGCGCGAAATAATTCAACATGTATGCTTGCTTGAAGAAGGTGAGCGACAACAGTTCCGTGCACGATATCAACACCACCAACCGTCTCAACCAATAATCATCATCGAGTAAGAGCGCTAGTGGCAAAAGCATTCCCATATACCAGGCGTTAAATTTCGAGCTGGCGACGCAGATGAGCACGAACAGAATCAGAAGAGATTTTGAGGCGAACGCTTTCGCGGTGAAGTCTTTCGGAATCTTGAGCCACTGATAGAGCACGAAAATCAGCAGACCGCCGCGCAACATCATCTTGATTGCCGCGTTAACCGTTGAATGCAGCGGCGCGAGACTGGAAAAAACACGAGCGATGTTCTCAAAGATGTGGATCAGTAGTGAGTGAAGCGAATTATCAATTAACGTCGCGTTATCCTGCATGTCGACTAGTCTGAGCGTCTGCCAGTCGCGCAAATAAGGGAAGCAGATGAGCGCGCCGAGCACCAATGCAACGAAGCAACTCATTGCAGCTGTTTTCCAGCCTGATCTCTTAATGACGAACACCAGCGCCGGAGGAATCAGCAGTACGGGTCCAAATTTCAGCAGTGTAGCGGCAGCCAAAGCGGGAACAATCCAGAAGTACTTCTTTGTGAGCGACAGATAAGCGGCGAGCACAACCAGAAAGCCGACCAGCAAATCGTTATG
>DASZDU010000143.1:0-2676 GCA_035941655.1 Pyrinomonadaceae bacterium
GCGCCGCAATTCGTTTCTCGATCGTAATCGCGTCGGCGCTGCGGGCGCCAGCTACGGCGGTTACATGATTAACTGGATCGAAGGACATAACAATGATCCTCGGTTCCGTTTCAAGGTGCTGGTCTCACACGACGGCGTCTACAACCTCGAAAGCATGTATGGTGCGACTGAAGAGCTCTGGTTCCCTGACTGGGAATTCAAGGGCGCGCCGTGGACCAATCCCATGATGTATGCGCGCTGGTCACCCAACAAGTTCGTTAAGAACTTCAAGACACCGATCCTCATTATTCATGGCGAGCTGGATTACCGCGTGCCCTTTGGTGAAGGCCTGCAACTGTTCACCGCGGTACAGCGCATGGGCGTAGACTCGAAACTGCTGATGTTTCCTGACGAGGGTCACTGGGTGTTGAAGCCGCAGAATTCGCAGCTCTGGTATCACACGGTGCTGGATTGGCTGGATAAATATCTGAAGTAGAACTGCTGTCGAATAATAGCCGCGGATGCACGCGGATTCACGCGGAATCAGGAAAAGTGAGTTAACTGATTGAGATCTTGTCCGCGTAAATCCGCTTGCATCCGCGGCTGATTTTCTACGCGGTGAAACAATTCCATCCCACACACCGCGAATCGTTGTATGATTGCCCTTCCTCAACTCCCAAACCAGCCCTGCAGATAGGAACGGAGTACAATCATGCGTAAGCTCACCCATAGACTCGCAGCATTCTCATTTCTTTTTACAATCCTTCTCAATCCACTCAGCGGTGCCTTTGCTGCGGATTTCAAACGCGAAGTCATCTATCAAATCATCACTGATCGTTTCTTCGACGGCAGCACTAGTAACAACAACCCGGCGCAGAGCGCTGGCTTGTACGACTCCACCAAAACCAACTGGCGAGCCTACTGGGGCGGCGATCTGCCGGGCATTCAGCAGAAGATGTCTTATCTAGCCGGCATGGGCGTGACTGCGATTTGGATCTCACCGCCCGTCGATAATTTGAATACCAACATTCCGGACGGCGGTGGCAACCCGACTGCTTCTTATCACGGTTATCAGGGCCGCGATTTCAAACGGATTGAGGAACACTTCGGCAACAGCGGCAACACCTGGACCGAATTCGATGCGATGGTCAGCGCCGCTCACGCAAACGGAATCAAGGTGATTATCGACTTCGCGCCGAATCATTCCACGCAGGACAATGCCGGCGAGTTTGGTTCTCTTTACGACAACGGAACCTTTCTCGGTAATTACACCAGCGACAGCAATGGCTATTTCCATCACAACGCAAATATTTCCGGCGGCGGCTGGGATGATCGGTATCAGGTTGAATACTTCACTCTCTTCGATCTCGCCGACCTCAATCAGGAGCACGCTACCATCGACGCCTACATGAAGTCGGCGGCGCAGCTTTTTCAACAGCACGGCGTCGACGGGTTCCGCATCGATGCCATCAAACACATAACCTGGGGCTGGGAATATAGCTTCGCCAATTCCGTCTATACCTATGGCGATAGTTTCATGTTTGGCGAGTGGTATCAGGGTAATACTTCCGACCCGCTCTATCACGACTCCTACAAGTTTGCGAACAAGAGCGGCATGTCGATGCTGGACTTTCCACTAAACACTGCCATTCGCAGCGTCTTCGGTTCGAATGCAAATTTTTCGGAGATTGATTCTGTGCTGACGCAGGAAGCCGCTAACTTTACCTGGAAAGAAGACCTCGTCACCTTCATTGACAACCACGACATGGCGCGTTTTCTTTCCGTCAACAATAACAACAACCGCCTGCATGAAGCGATGGCCTTCGTCCTGACCGGACGCGGAATTCCGTGCATCTACTACGGCACCGAACAGTATTTGCACAACGACACCAGCGGCGGCACCGATCCGTACAATCGTCCGATGATGCCCGCCTTCTCGACCAGCACCACGGCTTACACCCTCACCAATCGCTTGTCGACGCTGCGCCGAAGCAATCCGGCGATTCCCTACGGCTCGATGACGCAGCGTTGGATAAACAACGACGTGTACATTTACGAACGCAAGTTTTTTGGAAGCGTAGTGCTCGTCGCCATCAATAAGAATGAGACTACGGGATATAGCATCAGTGGTCTGAACACGTCGCTCCCGGTTGGTACGCAGTCAGATTACCTGACGGCTCTGCTCGGTGGGGTTTCAATCACGGTCGGATCGGGATCGGGCGGTAATAATCCGGTGACGACATTTACGCTTCCGGCCCACACGGTTTCTGTTTGGCAATTTACGGAGGGGGCGGCGTCGCCGCAGGTCGGATCGATAGGCCCAACCGTCGGACAACCGGGTGTGAAGACTACGATCGCCGGAAGAAACTTTGGCAGTACGACCGGTACCGTGAAGTTCGGTACCACAACAGCAACGGTTAACTCCTGGTCACCGACACAGATCGTCGTCACCACGCCGTCTGTAACAAACGGTAATTACAATGTGACTGTGACTACCTCAGGTGGAACTGTCTCAAACGGCATTCAATACACGGTGTTGACCGCGAAGCTGATCCCAATCACCTTCACTGTCTACAACGCGACCCCAACCAGTGTTGGCGACTACATTTTTCTTACCGGGAACACCGTTGAGCTAGGCGCCTGGAGCACAACCTGGGACGGCGCGGTGGGTCCGATGTTGACGCCAAACTATCCGAA
>DASZDU010000144.1:0-6975 GCA_035941655.1 Pyrinomonadaceae bacterium
CCCAAAATAACTACCCGACCTTTGCCGAATTTGATCGCGATGCCCTGAGCGCGACCTGCCGCCGAAGCGGAGTTGGGGTTGGGTCCCGGCATGGTGTCCATCGCAGTGTCGGCGAGTTTCAGAAACGCAAAACTATCAGGCGGCCCTTTCAGCGATTGTCCAGTGAAAGTGATTACGTTGTTTACGCGTTCACTTTCATCGCGCCCGCGCGTTAACGGATGATCTGCGAGCCTGCCGCTCGCGCGCGTGTAAACGATAAACCCGGGATTACGAGATTCCTGGTCGGAATTTTGTGGATCGACTGTGTACATCTTGCTCATGTCGACCTGAAAGCGCGTTGCCAGAACCTGATTTGCTGAACCCATTGGCGCGTGGTCGGCGATCAACAACAAGGAGCCGCCGTTGCGCACCCAATCTCGTACGGCATCGCTCTCCGCTTCAGTGAACGCCGGACTGGAAGCGTTCGCATCGCTCATTAGCGGTGCGCCCACGGCGTTTGAGATAACCAGAATACGATAACCATTGAGCACGCTCGGCGAGAACTTCTCTTTATTCGAAGTGATCCGGTAGCCATCGTTGGTGATTAGATCAGCGAATGGTTTGTAGCGGCCGGTGGCAGTGTGAAAATTGTGGTGCGCCTCATCGAACAGGACTTTGGGCCCGTTGTTTTTGTATGTCGGCTTGTCGACCTTTGCGTTGAAGTTTGGATCAGCGATCTGTCCGCCCGCTTGCGTCCGGTCCAGCGGCGGCATCGTGCCCCCCGGCTTCAGGTCGAACGTGGCGGTGCCGACTTTCGCGTCATTTTGATAGGCGTCGATCGTTCCCTTCAGCGTGTCACCGGCGAAGTTGCCGTTAAATTTCAGCAGCGTACGACCTATGTTCGTATTGAAAGTAATCTGATCACCCTCGAGGCGGAGCGCTTGTATTGCCGGCGTTATTTCCTGACCTTCGAGTCGGAACTTCACGGTTGCTCGCCACTCGGTTCCGGCCCTGCTGAGCGTGATTTCCAATCCGCCTGGGCCCTCGTCGGTAACCATCGTGCCTCCCCAGGTTCCCGACGGATCTGAACGCATTGTCTGCGCCGACGTTGATTGAAAAACGCACATTAGCAACGCGACGCAAGTTAAACTTACAACTGGACGAACCATTATCAACTCCTTAATGAAACGGCAAAAAAGATCGTCACGATTAACCACTGCCCGCTGACCATTGCTATTACTTCAGCAACCCCGACAGCCAATGCATGGTGTTAAGTGCCAGTTGACGATTGTCTGTGTCGGGCACATTCATTCCGAATGGTTTGCTGTCTGAGCCTGATAGTTGCGCCGAAAGCATTGCCGCATCACTAAGCATCACCACCCGCCCTTTCCCCAATCGAAAAGCGATAGCCTGCGCGCGACCCGCCGCTGAGCTGTTTTTCCCTGGCGAAGGAGCCGTGTCTTCAGCAGTATCCGCTAATTTCATGAGAGCGTCGGTGCCTGACGGCCCCTTGAGCGATTGACCCCCAAAAACCATCACCCGATTGACACGCTCTGTTTCATTGCGTCCGTTTGTTATCGAATGCTCTCCCAGCAGATGGTTCTGCCGCGAGTAGACAATGACTCCGGGCGGATTGAGTTCCTTCTCGCCATTGGCCGGATCGATTGTGTTGCGCTTGCTCATGTCTACTCCCAAGCGCGTTGCCAGGACTTCGGCTGCCGACGCAAACGCTTCCGCGTCGACAATGAACAGCAACGCACCGCCATCGCGTATCCAATCGTTTACCGCATCACATTCAGCGGTTGTAAACGCCGGCGCGTCAGCATTTTCGTCATCCAGGTCTTCAGCGCCGAGCGGATTTACAATTACTAGAACCTTGAAATTGATCAGAGTTGCCTTAGTGAATGGCTGACGGTTTACGACGACCTTATAGCCATCGTTGAAAAGGAGATCCGCGAATGGCTTATAACGACCATGGCTGAGGTCGTTATTATTGTGCGCCTCATCAAAAAGAACGCGAGGAAAGTTTTTTGTGAAGGCGGGGTTCTGGACGCTGGCGTCGAAATGTGGATCGGCAATCTGTTGTGCGTGTGCTACTGAACTGAGCACGATAACCAATTCGAAATAAATCAAGAGAGTGGCGAATTTGGCAATCATGGTATTCGAGTTTTCGTAATTTCGGACCTGCCTTATGGTTGCGGCTCGGCCGCCTTCCGTGCGGTAAGGCTGTGCCTTACCGTCCAGCCCTCTTAAATACTTTTCGAGGCTACGCCTCGAAGAAAACAACGGAGGCCTAGCCTCAAAGTAAGTGGAAACCTTCCGGTAAGGCAAAGCCTTACCGCACGGAAGGCGGCCGAGCCGCAAAAGGGATTCAAACCTCTCAAAAAAGCCATGTGACCAAAGACTTAAACCTTCGAACGCAATTTCTCCAGTCGCTCCGCTGCAAGCTGTAGCGTCTCGTCTTTTTTACAAAAACAAAATCTAACTTGCTGTCGTCCCCGCTCCGGCAGGCTGTAAAAACTCGAGCCTGGCACACAGGCGACACCGACTTTACGAATCAGGTGACGCGTGAATTCCACATCGTCTGCGAATCCAAAGTTGTCGATGTCGGTCATGATGTAGTAGGCGCCGTCGGGAAGAAATGTCTTGAACCCTGCGGCCTTAAGCACCGGCAGTAACAGGTCGCGGCGCGCGCGATATTCGGATTGCAGTCGATCGTAATACTCAGGCGGCAGCCGGAGCGCGTATGCGCCCGCTGCTTGCAACGGAGCCGCCGCGCCCACCGTAAGAAAATCATGAACCTTGCGAATCGCTCCGGTGATCTCAGGCGGCGCGAGGCAATAGCCGACGCGCCAGCCGGTGACCGAATAAGTCTTTGACATCGAGTTGACGATTACCGTCCGTGACCGCATGCCGGGGATTTGGGCCATGGAGATGTGTTGAATTTCGGCGCCTTCGCGTGGGTAAAGAATGTGCTCGTAAATTTCATCGGTGAAGCAGAGTGCGTCAAACTCCTGGCAGAGTTCAGCAATAAACTCCATTTCAGCGCGGGTGAAAACTTTGCCGGTCGGATTATTTGGATTGCAAACGATGATCGCTTTCGTGTTTTGGTTGAAGACGGAGCGCAGCTCCTCGCGATCGAAACTCCAGTCGGGTGGCCGCAACGGAACATAACGAGGTTTCGCGTCCGAAAGGATCGCGTCAGGCGCGTAGTTCTCGTAAAACGGTTCGAAGAGAACAACTTCTTCGCCCGGGTCGACGGTGGCCATCATCGCCGCGATCATTCCTTCGGTTGAACCGCAAGTCACCGTCAGTTCTGTTTCCGGATCAACATCGAGATCGAGATACCATTTTGTTTTGTTCGCGATTGCTTCCCGAAAATCCCGCGCGCCCCAGGTGATCGCATATTGATTAATGTCGTCCTCGATCGCTTGCATGGCAACGCGCTTGATATCTTCCGGCGCCGCGAAATCAGGAAAGCCCTGTGACAGGTTAACGGCGCCGTGCTTGAGGGCCTCGCGAGTCATCTCGCGAATCACAGATTCAGTGAAGAGACTCGCTTTGCGAGACACGTGTCGATGCCTGGAAATGGCTGTAGTCATGGTTAATTTACCGTTTTTCAAGGTGCAGCCGTTTTTACCGTCGCCGCAGGCTGGGCTAATTTTTTCGCCGCCACACGCAAAACTTCCTGCACTTCGGAATCCCAGAACTGCCACGAATGACTGCCGGGCAGTTGGCGATACTCGTGCTGAATTTTTCGCTCGAGCAGCAGATCGACGAACTGGCGATTGTCGTTGAAAAGAAAATCCTCTGTGCCACAGTCGATAAAAAAGAAAGGAAGTAAGTCTGGTTTAGCTTCGCGCGCCAGCTTCCGCACGTCGTTCGCGACGCGTATTTCGGAATTTGCCGGACCGAATGTCTGCATAATCGAATTCCTAATCGCGCCCGGGTCTTTGAGTTCCTGTTCCGTCCATGACGCGACACCAAACGCTCCGCTAAGGGACGCCGCGAAAGCAAACTTATCCGGATGTTTCAAGGCAAATTTGATGGCGCCGTAACCTCCCATCGATAAACCTGCGATAGCGCGATCCTCGCGCTTGTTGCCGGCGCGAAAACGCTTTTCCACATCTGGAATCATTTCCTGCAGGATATAGGATTCATACTTGTCGCTGGGCACAGTCGCGCTGTCGGTGTACCAACCGTCGTTGCCTTCGGGCGTCACGATGATGAAATCATAAGCGGCGGCGTAATTGGCAAGCTGTGTTTTTTCCAACCAGTTTGTGTAATGTCCGCTCAGGCCGTGAAGAAGATAAACAACTGGATAACGCCTGGTCTTCGCGGCGGGCTTATCGTAATCAACCGGCAACACGACGTTGTAAGGCAGCGTCTTTCCAATCAGCTTACTCTCAAACTGAATCGTCTGGACACGTGCGTTTTTGCCCGGCGTCGAATCTGCTTGAACCCGCGCTGTTGCGAACGCCGGCGACGCATACTGAATGCCTTCGTTGCCACCGTATCGCGCGGCAGCAACAAGCGCGACAACGCTTACGAGCACAAAAATGCGCAGGCCGCGCGAGTACTTATTCATCCGTTTTCCCTGCCATCAGCATAGGCACATGCACGCCCTTATCCTGCGCCGTTTGCTCCGCCTCTTCGTAGCCTGCATCGACGTGACGCGCCACGCCAAGTCCAGGATCGTTTGTCAGAACGCGATTGAGTCGCTGCGCCGCTTCCGCTGTGCCGTCAGCAACCGACACCTGGCCCGCGTGTAATGAGTAACCAATACCGACTCCGCCGCCATGATGAAACGAAACCCAGCTGGCGCCGCTGGCAGTGTTGAGCAGTGCGTTAAGAATTGGCCAGTCAGCCACTGCATCAGATCCGTCCTTCATTCCTTCCGTTTCGCGAAACGGCGAAGCGACTGATCCGGTATCGAGATGATCGCGGCCAATTGCGATTGGCGCTTTTAAGTCACCGCGTTTGACGAGTTCATTGATCGCGTCGCCCATTTCAGCACGCTCGCCGTAACCAAGCCAACAGATGCGCGCCGGCAGTCCCTGAAATTGCACGCGGTCGCGCGCGAGCCGAACCCAACGATTCAAAGTCTTGTCGTCCGGAAAAAGCTCCAGCGCAAGGTCATCGGTCTTTTGTATATCAGATGCGTCACCCGAGAGCGCGACCCAGCGAAAAGGACCCTTGCCCTCACAGAAAAGCGGACGGATGTATTCGGGCACGAATCCGGGAATTTCGAAAGCGTCTCTGCAACCGGCGTCGAAAGCCATCTTGCGAATGTTGTTGCCATAGTCAAACGTCACGGCCCCCGCGCGCTTCAGGGAAAGCATCGCCTCCACATGCGTAGCCATCGACTGCATCGCTTGGTTGATGTAGGAAGCAGGATCCGCATGACGAAGTTCCACTGCCTTTTCGAGCGACATGCCAGCCGGGACATAACCGTTCAACGGATCGTGTGCACTTGTTTGATCCGTTACTGCGTCAACTCTAATTCCGCGCCGCACAATCTCTGGAAGTACTTCCGCGCAATTGCCGACCAGGCCCACCGACACAGCGCGTTGCTGTTCGCGTGCGTCCTGAATGATATTGAGCGCTTCGTCGAGCCCGAGCGCCATCCGATCGCAGTAACCGTTAAGCACGCGTCGCTCGATGCGCGACGGATCGACGTCGATACCCAAAAACAACGCGCCATTCAAAGTTGCGGCCAGCGGTTGTGCGCCGCCCATGCCACCCATGCCGCCAGACACAACCAGCTTGCCGCTTAAGTCGCCACCAAACTGTTTATCGGCCATCGCCGCAAAAGTTTCGAACGTGCCCTGGACGATTCCCTGCGTGCCGATATAGATCCAACTGCCGGCGGTCATCTGGCCGTACATCATCAGACCCTTGCGTTCGAGTTCGTGGAAGTGTTCCCAGTTGGCCCAGGCGCCGACGAGGTTGGAATTGGCAATCAAAACGCGCGGCGCGTATTCGTGAGTGCGAAACACGCCGACAGGTTTGCCTGACTGTACCAGCAGCGTTTCGTCGTTTTCGAGCGACTGCAGTTCGCGCACGATCGCCTCGAACGACGCCCAGTTGCGCGCAGCCTTCCCGGCACCACCGTAAACGATAAGCTCGTCCGGTTTCTCGGCGACGTCCGGATCGAGATTATTCATCAGGCAGCGCAAGGCCGCTTCCTGGTGCCAGCTTTTGCAGGTTAAGTTCACGCCGCGTGGCGCACGAACGGTTCTGGAAGACATTTTGCAGGTTTAGTTAATTGAAACGGTTAGTCGTCGCCGCCGCCGAACAGTCCGCTCAGCCAGCCGCCTTTCTGATGTTTGGTCAGCTGTTCCAATTCACCAGCGTCGAGCCAAACGCCGCCACATTTTTCGCAAGTATCAATCGAGACATTTTCAAACCTGCTCTCTTTCAATGAACCGCCGCATCTCGGACAAAGCATCGAAGATGTTCCGGCCGCTTTGGCTTCCTCGCCGACTTTCATCTTCTCTCGCAACCTTTCAATCGCTTCCTTATTTTTCCGATGAAAGTATTCCTCCTCCAACCCTTGGCGTCGCTTATCAAATGCGTCAGACATCTGCTCTCCTCCTGGAATCGTTAGGTAGTTTTTTAAAGACGAGGCCAAAACTCACTCTTCAGCCGTGTTTGTGATTTTCACAGGGAGTCAAACTCGCCATCGCGCACCGCTTGTGCAATCCTTTCAATGTCGCGCGACATTGAGCGATCCGCAGCCAACGGCGCGATATGCTTGCGGACAACCTCGTACGCCGCTTTAACACCGCGTCCCGGCGCCAGCGGTTTGCGATACTCCAACGCCTCTGACGCCGTGATTAGTTCAATTGCCGTCGTTATCTCGGCCAGACTTACCAGCGCGCGCAGTTTAGTGGCCGCCGTCATACCCATCGACACGTGATCTTCCTTGCCGCCATCGGTGGGAACGTTATCCACGCTCGCAGGGTGCGCCAAAATTTTCGCTTCGCTTAGCAA
>DASZDU010000145.1:0-2869 GCA_035941655.1 Pyrinomonadaceae bacterium
TGGGCTGAAGCTCGCTCCAGAACCAGCGGCAGTATGCAATGGACGCAAGGGGAAAATCTGTTCGCGTCGACGAATCCGAACGTTTGCCAGTGGGCCCTTCTTCAGACCATCGCAACCCCTGGTTCAGTGGCTCGCCGTTGAAGCGCTGAAATGTGGTTATCCCCATGCCGGGATTGACCAGGATTTCGTTGCTCTGCTCAGGCCTGATGATCACGGTATCACTTTGCGCCATTGCGGAGAGACCCAGAGTTGTCGACAGCAGCAGTAACAAGAAGGACAACTTACGAAGCATGATCTTAGTCACCATTCTGAAAACAAACGGGGTCATTGCCCTTCACCGCCAGGTGTTTGCGCACGCCTGCCAGTGTGTTGCAGGAAATAGATTAGTTGACTTGAGAACTGAAAGGCCCAGTTAAACGCTCGCGCCGGGTGGTTCACGTCGAGCGTGACAGCCAGGGGAAACAATCGTTGGAACCTTTCTCGATACGCTTTCCTCCGTTTTGGGTCCTGGCTAAAAAAGATCCCCAAAGCGAAAGTGTAAGCCATCTCCGGATTGTGCATCTCCATGTCAGGGCCGAGCGCGCCGGGTGGGGCTGTCGGATCAAAACGCGCGAAACAGTTGATCACGTAGTAAGCCTTCGATCCATCGGGCACCATTCCCTGCCGGTCAAGAAAGTCGCACCACTTGACGACGATTTCCGGTACGCGTTTGTCACCAGTCAACGTCCAGTAGTGGAACAGTGGATCGAGTAGTAAGGCCATCATCCAGGCGGAGGTTGCGCCTTTGAAAGTTGCCTCATTCGGATCGTACAGTTCCCAGTCCTGCCTCAAGGATCCATCTGCAGGCTTACCATCCGGTGGCTGCCGTTGATGTTCATAATATGCCGCCACACACTGGCGCGCTTTTAACCAGTAGGCCTGATCACCCGTCATCTCCCAGCCATGCAGGATCCCGAGCAAGCCATACGCCTGATGGCGAAGCGTCCAAAAATTTCGGCCGCGTTCGGGATCAACTCCGAGAGGAACGGGTTTAATTAATAGGGGACGGTAGACGGGCTCTTGATTTTTGAGGCAATACTGGGCCATCAGCTTACCAGCAGCCAGCGCGCGTTCATCGCCGGTGAGCAGATAATGAATATGCATAGCGCGCGGATAAACGTATTTAAGATCCGGACCCTTCAACGTGAAGATGCCGGCGTCTGGACCGTCTGATTTTGTGTGTTGTCGGACAAAGTGCGCGGCGTGATAGGCCGCATCGAGAAATTTAATTTCACCGGTGCGCGCGTACATTTTGTAATAGCAGCTTGTTCGATCAAAGAGCCATTCGTGATACACCTGACTATCAAGATAAGCGAGCGAACCCGGGAAATTCTTTTCGACGAATTGCTCGTAAGCCGCATATTCACCCGAGGATGTAGCCGGTGTCTGCGGGCCCACAAGCCACGAATCGCATAGCCATTGAGCCGGTAAGAGCGCCGTCACCCGCGGGCCTTTCAGACCTGCTTCCTCAATCAAAGTTTGCGAGACGGAAACAAACTCATTCGAACTTTTTTGCCGCGCCTGATGAAATAAGACTCTGAAGCGCTGAGTCTGTTTGCGTGAAAAGTCTGACTTGAATTGAATGAGCAGCGAACGAACACTGCCGTCGCGCCCGCCCCGGCGCCAGGGTTCGAGAGAGCGAACCGCTGCAGTTTTTTCTTGTCCGTCTTCAGTCAGAACGCGCACTTTCCGCGGGTCTGACAAAAAACCGAACGGCAGAGGAAGGCCAAAACTGACCAGCTCATTTCCCAGATCTGTCGCGCGTCCCTCCAGCATCACTTCAACTTCCGATCGCCGTAAAGACGCGGGTAACGGCACCCGAGCAAACGGAGCCCCTAACAAAAATAGAAGACCGTTTTTGACAAACGATCTGCGTGAATCGCTCGTAGCGTTCATTTGAACTTTCTATCTAAGTTTGTCGGGGTACAACTAAGAGAGTCAACGTCTGTTTAACGATTCGTCAAGACTTAATACCCAACAGCCGAGCCGCGTTTTCATAGTAGACCTTTCGCAGAATCTGTTCCGAGAGACCGATTCCGTAAATCCGCCAACGTCCCTGTGGCGGTTTTGGCGCTGGCGCATAGTCGAAGTATTCGTCTTCAGTTTCGAGGAAGCGGTAATAAATTTCGTATAACTCGTTGCCAAAAATCTGCTGTGGAGTTTCGTTGCCGTGAGGCGTGGCATCTGTGGCAAAGAGAATTCGATCCTGATACTTGTCGAAAAATTTTAGCGCCATCCGCGGCTGTCGTCCGAGCTCACCAATGCGGGCAGCGATATCAACATACATGTTGGGATAGCGATCGAGCCACTCCGAAACGTATGGTAAGTTTTCGGAATCTGCGACGTGAAGCGCCACGAATTTTGTGCCTGGATGACGCCCGATAACCCGGTTGCGTGCTTCTTGTAATTCGGCATTGCTGGGGAAGTCTCTTCCATGGAAGGACCAATCAGGGTGGGCACTCAGTTCCTCGTAGCGTTCGTTGAACCGGTCGGTTGGCAAAAAGAACGCTTCGGGATCAGACACATGAATGGCCACCGGCAGGCTCAGCGCGCCGGCTGCTTCCCACATTTTATCGAAACGCCGATCATCCACCTTGACCAATGGTCCAGTCGACACGTTTTCACGCAGATATAGTCCCAGCCGCTTTAGAACTTTCAGACCCCTGGCGCCAATCTTTTTGGCGTTTTCAAGTTGATCTGCCTGAAATTGCGGATAATTCGGCATAGTGATTCTTTCGTACCATGGCTCGGTGAATACCAGGAAGCGATCAGGATGCGGCGTGTGCCAGTGACTAATAGTTTCTTCGAGGAGAGGTCCATAGCCCCCAGT
>DASZDU010000146.1:0-17337 GCA_035941655.1 Pyrinomonadaceae bacterium
GAAGCCAACTATCGCGACTTGGTTGAACAGGCCAACGATATAATCTTCACTCAAGATCTGGCCGGAAGATTGACCAGCATGAATGCGGCGGGTTTGAAGTTTTTCGGTTGTAGTTTGGAAGAACTTCTCGGAGACTCGTTCTCCTCGATATTCGGTTTGGTAGGAGTGGATCTTAATAGCAGTGGATTTGAGAAAACGGTCGACAACACCGAAGCCATTCAGGAGTTCCGACATCAATTTATTAGCAAGCGAGCTTCTGGGGAAGAACGGTGGCTTGACCTCACCATATCGCCAATTCGAAATAGGCTTGACGAGACTGTCGGGTTTCGCGGGATCGCACGCGACGTCACTGAACGTAAGCAGGCAGAAGGAGCGCTGCGCGATTCGGAAGAACGCTATCGATTACTTTTTGAATCAACGCCACAACCGATCTGTGTTTACGACGCAGAGACTTTACGATTTCTCACCGTTAACGAAGCGGCGATGCGAACCTACGGTTATACGAGAGATGAATTTCTTTCGATGACCATCGACGATATCAGCCAGGCTGACGAGACGAGGCTCTCCAGCCCATGCCTGCACCAAACTAAAGGTAAGAAAACCATCTATGTTGAAATAAGCTCCCACCCCGTGCTCTTTGACGGCCGGAACGGTGAGCTGGCAATTATTAACGATGTTACTGAAAGAAGGCTGCTGGATGAGCGGCAGCAACGAATGCACGCTTCTTTGCAACAGTCGGCAATCGAGTGGCGACAAACTTTTGACGCTATTGACTTCCCGGTTCTGATCGTCGATCTCGAAGGAACCGTCAAGCGTTCTAACGAGGCTGCTGAACATATCGCGGGTGTACAAGCGGAAACGCTGGTTGGCCGAAGAGTTTCGGATTTGGGGGAGGGGCAGCCCTGGAAGAAAGCAGCGGAGCTCTTGGAAAGGATTCGCGAGACCGGTTTTCCTGCCTCGGAAGAAACAAGAGACGAAACAACCGGTAAGACCTGGGCGGTGACACCGTTTCTAATTAATGAATTTGGGTCGGTTGCTGATAGGGCAATATTGATTGCTCAGGACATTACAAAGCGAACCGAACTTGAAGCTTCGCTGCGGCAGAGCAAAATAATGTCATTGCTCGGATCGGTCGTCGCCGGCGTGGCTCACGAAGTAAGAAATCCACTTTTCGGAATCTCTTCAATCCTGGATGCCTTTGAGACGCGGTTTAGCGATCGCACGGAGTATTCGCGTTACACCAACGTCCTCCGCGATGAAATCGGACGGCTGACGTCCCTAATGGAAGAGTTGCTTGAATACGGTAAACCGTTTCGCGGCGATGTCTATCCAGTATCACTGGGCGAAATGATCACCAGATCAATTCGTGCTTGCCTTCCAGCGGCGATGGCAGCCCAGGTAACTTTGGTAAATAACGTACGCGATTCATTACCACACATTATGGTAGATAGACGCAGACTTTCGACCGTATTCATAAATCTCATCGAGAACGCCGTACAGCATTCTGCGCCTGGAGGTGTAGTCACAATTGATGCCGACAAAATTACCGAAGGCACACAGGATTGGATCGAATGTTCCGTCAAGGATTTAGGGCCCGGCATCGAGCAGGAAAATCTACGGAAAATCTTTGAACCTTTCTTCTCCACTCGTCGTGGCGGTACAGGCCTGGGACTCGCGATTGCCCAGAAAACGATGGAAGAGCACGGAGGCGAACTGCGCGCGGGTAATAATCCTGAAGGCGGAGCTTGTATGAGTGCAAGGTTCCCACTCCCGACCGAGGTGACTTCTGGTGGCTAAAAACCGAATCTTGATCGTGGACGATGAGCCTTCGGTGCGTTTCGGCATCCGTGATTTTCTCGAACTGCAGGGGTATGAAATAGAAGAAGCGGAAACCTGCAGGGAGGCACGGCAGATATTCAGCACCTCAAGGCCAGACGTCGTTATCTCGGATTACGTGTTACCGGATGGCACCGCGCTGGATTTGCTTCCTCGCTTAAAGGATGTTGATTCTGAAATTCCCTTGCTGGTTTTGACCGGTCACGGCTCCATTGATCTGGCAGTCAAAGCCATCAAGGAGGGAGCGGAACAATTCCTCACCAAGCCTATCGAAATGTCGGCGCTTCACATCATCCTGCAACGATTACTTGAGACGCAGAGGAGACATCACAAGCACCTGGCCAGCAGAACACGACGCGTACGCCAGGCAATTGATCCATTCATCGGAACAAGTGACGCCATACGCTCGTTGGCCGATCAAGCCAGAAAGATTCTCACAACCGAAAGTCCCGTTTTGATTCTTGGTGAAACAGGATCAGGCAAGGGCGTGCTTGCGAGATGGCTCCATGAGAACAGTCCCAGGGCCGAGGAGGCTTTCGTCGATCTCAATTGTGCCGGGCTCTCCCGAGAACTACTTGAGACCGAGCTTTTTGGCCATGAGAAGGGTGCGTTTACCAGCGCCACTTCCTCCAAGCAGGGGCTTTTTGAAGTAGCCCATCGAGGTACGGTTTTTCTTGACGAAGTCGGAGATGTCGATGTTCAGATTCAGCCAAAGCTTCTCAAGGTACTCGAAGATAAACGTTTCCGGCGCGTGGGAGACGTCAGGGATCAGCAAGTAGACGTACGTCTCATAGCCGCCACCCATCAGGATATCGGCGAGCTTGTACGTCAGAAAAAGTTTAGGGATGATCTTTATTTTCGGATTAGCACCATCCCGCTTTCCTTTCCGCCGCTGCGTAAACGAATTGAGGATATTCCGGTCGTGGCCCAGTACCTTCTGGATAAGGTGGCCGCGGATTTGGGACGCGGTCAAATCCTGCTGGATGACGACTGCGTTAGAGCCCTGCAAGGATATACGTGGCCAGGAAATGTCCGTGAGCTGCGTAACGTGATCGAGCGAGCCGTACTACTGAGCGAGGGGAAAAGTATTGGTCTAAGAGATCTCAATTTTGACGGTCATGCCAGTATCGGAGGGCCAACTCTTGACTCACGGCTAACTCTGCTTCAACTGGAAAAGCAGCATATCCAAAGAGTACTTGAAGAAGAGCGTGGACGCGTAGAAAAGGCCGCCCATAGATTGGGTATCCCACGCAGTTCTCTCTACCAGAAAATCAAGAAACACCAGATCGCTGTACCTCCCGAACGAAAAGCCTAAGCGTCGCTCTTTGTTCCTGTCTCGTTAAGGAATCCGCCAGGAAATTGAACCTCACTCAAGCCAGGTTGTCCAAAGTCTAGACGACAAGTCTGAATATTAGACAAAGGGCTGGTTCAATCATCAAAATAAAGTCCGAATACTCAATGTTTTCCAGCTTCCGGTTGAGGAATATTGCGGCTCGGCGATTGCTTATCTGGGGGCACGTGCCAATATCAACGCGTGTCTCTTGAGATAGTAATCGAGAGATCTTTTGGCTGGTAAGAAGAGCTTTGCGCTTGCCCTCGCATGGCTCCCGCCCCAAGCCTCCCACAACAGATCTGTATTTGAGGCTGCCACTGGATTGGTTTTCAAAGTGGAGTCCTCCTAAGAAACAACAGAACAGGAGATTAGTTATGCCCCAGTACAAGCTAAGGAAATTCGCAATCGCGCTAGCGATCTTTGCGATCGCGAGCCTCGGATCAGCTATGACCGCTAAAGCTGACGGCGTGCTCCACAACACGGGCCCCAATGACCAGTCAGGGACTGGATTCGGTACCGTTATCAATATTCTCACGCTTCAGGTAGGAAAAGACCAAGAGAGTGAAACGGGATCGGTAACCCCGGACGGCATCACAGGCGATGCCAAGCAGACGTCTGCCTGTGTGACGGTCCAGGAACTATTGGACGCGGGGATAAACCAAGATAACATAGCGTTTGTCTTCAACCTCAACCAGCAAGGTACACCCGACGACATGACGTTGCACTTGGATAGTTGGAGGGTCAACTTCTATGACAGTGCGGGTAACGTATTGTTTTTCGCCGATATCGATGCTGAGAGCGTGGACGACTACACCGTAATTGAACAGGGAACCGGTCAGTCCGGCTATCTCTTCACTATATCCGGTGTAACGGCTACGGAATGGGCAAACTTCTTCGCCGATCCAGACAACTGCATCGGAGCTGAAGCGTTGATCTCGGGTGGAGTCAACGATGGACCTGAGAACTTCTATGTGACCACTACCGTGCCGCAGGCGGTACCAGAACCTGCGAGCATGCTGCTGTTGGGCACAGGCCTTCTCGGCATCGCCGGTGCTGCCAGACGGCGGTACGGCAAAAAGTAAGTAAATTGCGTTTCTCAGTCTGGGGCTAATGGGTCTCATTCTGGTGTGGGGGAGACTCCACACCAGAATGCGATTCCACCAGAAAGAGAAATTTACTGGGAAGGTGTGAATGTGCGGAGCATACCGGGCCCACCTAGTCGAGCGCTAGTTTGTTTGGCGCATAGCTGAAGGCCTGGACACCTGATTGTTTAGAGGCCGTCCAACCAAAACTTTGACCTTGCAGCAAACTTAGCCGACGATGTGATCAGTGAGTGAGGAGTGGAACAAATGTACGGAGAAAAAATAATTCTTCCCCTGGACGCAGATGGAAACATTTACGCTATCCAGGATGAGAAGGGCCACGTGATAGGTACGGGGACGCGCGAGGTCTGCGAAATCCTATTGTATCTAATCAATAAGCCTGCCTCAGCAAGCATTTCCGGGAGAATAAGCACGCCTATTCAGCATCGCGCCAATCTGCGGTCGGCAATAGCAATATAGAACTCAAGCTCCGTGCACTTGGTAATCTGTGTGTCTCTCCCGATCGTTTGAAGCACACACTCTGTTCCAGCCCTTTACCCACCTTTAGGACCCCGCTTTACCGCCGGAAATCCAGCGGCGTTTTGATTCGAGAGTGTCATCAGCGGAGGTACGCGTGACATTCAATCAAAACAACTCGAGGGTGAAGAGCCAAATCGAAACACGCCTAACATGCCGGACCTTTGGCGGTAGGCTTTGATTGATTGTTTGAAACCCGGCAGGAGAATTACTAGTGCGCGCATTCCGTCCTCCTGCTCAGGTATAGGGTACGTCGTGAAGCAACGCACAATTGGACGGCTTAAAAAAGTCTCCGGAAAGCTTAGACGGATATGGGTCGGTCCTGACCGGCCGCGCGAACAGGAAGAGGAGATGCGTCTTTTAGTCGTAGACGGCGAAGAATCAATCTGTTTTTCCATGAAAGAATACTTCACTCTACAGGGCTACCAGGTCGACACAGCCCGCGAGTTGGAAGAGGCGGAGAGACTGGTTGAGACCGGCGATTATGAAGTGGTTATTCAGGACCTACGGTTGGGCCCTGCGCAAAAGCCGGATGGCCTCCAGATGATCAAATTTATCCGCGACCAGAATCCTCGCACGATAATCATTGTTCTGACCGCTTACGGTTCCGCCGAGATGGAAGAGGAAGCATTTCGCGATGGCGCAGACGCATTCTTGCGAAAACCCAAACCCCTCTCCCATGTCGCGCAAGTTATTCAAGGATTGATCGAGTCACCCCCCAAGCAAGCAGCTCACGGTGCCGCCTGATACCGCACTCTGCTCACCAACTAAACCCGTCTGGTTCGACAACTCCGCGGTTCCACTCGCCCACGCAAATCAAATTACGCCTTCGGTGAGCGATGCGTTTCGGTGCTTTCCGCCAGAACCCCCGATCGTTTTCGAAATGCGGTGAAGAGTGCCCCCAATCCTCCACCCAGCAACGTTAAGGTTGCGGGTTCGGGAACTGGCTTAGCCACCACAATAGAGTATGTATAGGAGTCAACTCGCTGCCCGGCGTTGGGACCAGAGGGAATAACGAAATCGGGCGAACTGTTGAGCAGGTCCAGCATCAGGGTGGCTGGGGTCCCCTCAAAGGTTGCGCCCAAAGATGTAACGCTAAAGACTAGCGTGAAAGGAGGTTGGATCGTGCCAAATAATGGAATCGAAAAGGACTGAGTGGTCGGCAAGCCCCCTGCCTCGGTATACGTGACAAGTAGTGTGTCGACTCCCCCGGGAGGAAGGGTTCCGGTGATGTCCACTCTAAAGGTAACCTCCGGGCCGATCAGGCGTGCGCCAACATTTGAAAAGAGATCTACTGTCTCGGTGCCATTGTTTTGAAAGGCGGCCACATTGCCAAAAAGGAGCGGGTCGGCTTTTGCGGACGTGGCCCCGAACATAGTCAGGATCGCCAGAAATAATAATTTGCTTTTCACACGCTGATTCCTCATGTTTCCCTACCCAATTCTGAGTTCTAGACCTTAGGATCTAAAGTAAATGCAGAATAAGTGCCTTTGACCAAGATTGTAAGCTAAATTAGAAAGTCGTCCGAAACAAGATCTATGCATATTCTCGGCATTTCTGCTTATTACCACGATTCCGCTGCTTGCCTTGTCAGGGATGGGGACATCCTCTCTGCCGCTCAGGAGGAGCGTTTCACACGAAAGAAGCATGATCATCGCTTTCCCGCCGCTGCGGTTGATTTTTGCCTCCGTCATGCTGGAATTGGACCACAGGATGTTGACCTCATTGCTTTTTATGATAAGCCTCTTTTGAAATTTGAGCGCTTGATCGAGACCTACCTGGACTACGCCCCTTCCGGTATTCGTTCATTCCTGATGTCAATGCCTTTGTGGCTTCGTGAGAAACTTTGGATCCGTGAGCAAACAGCGAAAAAAGCAAACTATAAAGGTAAGGTGCTCTTCACCGAACATCATGAATCTCACGCCGCCTCGGCCTTTTTTCCCTCCCCTTTTGAGTCAGCTGCAGTGTTAACAATGGATGGCGTTGGGGAGTGGGCTACTTCATCCTACGGTTACGGTCGCGGCAACGAACTACATTTGTTAGCTGAACTTCATTTTCCGCATAGCCTCGGGCTACTTTACTCGGCTTTTACCTACTATACGGGATTCAAAGTAAATTCTGGTGAATATAAAGTAATGGGTTTAGCTCCCTATGGCGAACCTCGATACGTGCAAACCATCCTGGATGAACTCATCGATCTGCGTGAGGACGGTTCACTGCGACTCAACATGAAATATTTCAATTTCGCCCATGGTCTAACGATGACCAACTCGGCTTTTGACGAGCTCTTCGAAGGACCACCCCGCAAAGCCGAGGGCCTTTTGACGCAACGTGAAATGGATCTCGCTCGCTCCGTGCAGGAAGTCATAGAACTGGCGATGATGCGTATGGCCAGGCACGTGCATCGCGAAACTGGAGAGCGAAACCTGTGTCTGGCTGGTGGCGTAGCGCTCAATTGTGTGGGCAACGGCCGCCTACTTCGAGAGGGGCCGTTTGAGAATATTTGGATCCAGCCAGCCGCCGGGGATGCCGGCGGTGCCCTGGGCGCCGCCCTCTCGGTTTGGTACCAATACCTCGAAAATGGGCGCCATCTCTCCAGCGGCGGCAATATGAATAGTGATGCGATGAAAGGTTCCTTTCTCGGTCCTTCATTTGGGAATGACGAAATCAAATCGTTTCTTGATACCACTGGAGCGACATACCATCGTGTTGAGCGTTCAGATCTAGCTGAGCATGTGGCTCGTCTTCTGGCCGATGAAAAAATTGTAGGTTGGTTTCAAGGACGGATGGAGTTTGGACCGCGGGCTTTGGGAGCACGCAGCATACTTGGTGATCCACGTTCGCCCCGCATGCAGTCGCAGATGAATCTGAAGATCAAATTTCGCGAATCCTTCCGTCCCTTTGCCCCTTCCGTATTAAGAGGTCGAGTGTCAGATTATTTTGAAATGGACTGCGAGTCGCCTTACATGCTTCTCGTCGCCCCTGTTCGAAAACACCTTCGGCGGGAAATGACCGACGAAGAGCGGAAGTTGTTTGGAATTGAAAAGCTCAACGCCGTGCGCTCGACGATCCCAGCTGTGACACACGTCGACTACTCAGCTCGGATACAGACGGTAGGGCCGGACGAAAATCCTATTTACTACGACGCAATTCTGGCGTTTGAACGGCTAACCGGTTGCCCAATCGTAGTCAACACCTCATTCAACGTACGTGGAGAGCCAATTGTCTGCACTCCCGAAGAGGCCTATACCTGCTTCATGCGAACGGAGATGGATTGCCTGGTGATGGAAGACTACCTCCTCATAAAGGACGAACAGGGAAAAGGCGTATTTATCGATGATGTGGCTTGGCAGGAGGAATTTCAGCTTGATTGAACCGGCGACAGCGATGAAAAGACGATCGAGAAAAGGCGCAGGCTCGAAGCCTGAAGTCAGTGACGTTCAGGCACGAAAAACGGCCCTCGTGGTCGCTATTGTTTTGTTTCTCATCGCGGGCTGGAACGTCTACCGTGGCCGAATTCCGATGGCTGCATTGCTGGGTGGTATTGGCGGTTTGCTTGCTGTGATAGGACTGTTTGTGCCTGTAGCGGCTCGCGGCTTCCACCATTTCTGGATGGGTGTCGCAGGAGTTCTCGGCTACGTCAATAGTCGAATAATTCTTACCGTTCTCTATTATGGAGTCTTTACACCCTACAGTCTGATCGGCCGCATGGTGGGACGAGATCCGCTTGCACGAAGAGGGCCTCGCAAAGAGACGTATTGGGTTAAGCGACAAAACACGAGACAGAGCAAGGAGCAGTTCGAGCGCTTGTTCTAAGGTGGAGCTTTAATATGTTGTCAATGTTGTCTGAGATATGGGAGCTGCTACGCACGCGAAAGAAGCTTTGGCTGCTTCCTATTGTTATCGTGCTGCTTCTCTTCGGCATGTTACTAATCTTCGCGCAGAGCTCCGCCCTGGCTCCATTCATCTATACGATTTTTTAGAGTTCATCGGATAAGGAAGCAGATGAAGTTTGCGTAAACAATCGTGCCCTGGGGGTGGCTATTGTTATCATTGCGAGTTATTCAACCCGCCGAACTTTCTTAAAACGGCTACTGTGTTGCTGCTCGGTGGATATGATTACTTTGACCGGAACCTTATAGTTTTGCAGCCGTTGCCGACAAAATTTCAGCAGCCGTTTGGTGAATAACTTATGGTCTTCATCGTGGGACAGAGTGACCTTTGCGCAAACGATATTGCCTGTAATCGGGTTTTTTTCACCAAACACAGTGACCTCTGCGACGTTATCCACTTCGTGGATTAAACTCTCTATTTCGGCTGGATATACCTTTTCCCCACCGACATTGATAATCTCTGACTGCCTGCCAAGAAAACGCACATAGTCGCCGTCGACTTCAACACGGTCTCCAGTGTTCATCCACCCATCTTCAGTGAAAGGACTCGGTGCGTTAAGGTAACCGAGCATAGCCGAGTTTGCTTTTACGTGCAGAACGCCATCAACCACGCGCGTCTCAAACCCTTCGCCACCAACCTTGACCCAGAGAGAGTCCGCACTCTTTGACTTGGAGCGCATGATCCCGATCTCGGAGAGGCCATAAGTCTGCACCATCCGGATCCCAGGAAAAAGTTGGTGGAAACGTCGCAGAGTGCTTTCAGGCATGGGTTCAGTCCCGTAGGTTAATGTCTCCAAAGAATCAAGCTGGTATCGTTTATACGCTTCGCTAATGAGTATTAAATTGATGAACGTCGGTGAAGTTGGGAGCAACTGCACGCGGTGAGTATCGATGGCCTGCAACACGCTGTCCGGCGAGCGATCCTGGACCGTCACCAGGCAGCCGCCATTGGAAAGCGTGTAGAGCATAGTGTTGATGCCGCCAATGTGGTCATATAGCAAAAACGAAATAGTTCGCAAACGGTGCCGTGGTACCTTGAACTTCTCCAGGAGAAAGAGCAGGTCATGGAGGGCGGCCTTGCTTTGACCAGTCGAGCCGGAAGAAAAAAGGACTAGTCCGGGGTGGTGTATTGACCGAAGGCTCTCAAACATCTCATGCGATGCCACCCTTCCAAGGCGGGCAATGTTGGCGTGGTCGTCTTCGTCTAATGTGATAGACACTTCGCCTTCGGCGATGTTCACAAATTCATCCCGCTTCGTACTGACTGCGGAGGTAATAGGAACGATAATACTTGCCGATTCGATGAGCGCCAGGAATAGCGCGATAGCATTTGGTGAGAAGTCGGCTTCGAGGATGACTACCGTGCCCGAAGCAATCTCATTTTCCTTCAGTGCGCCACGCCAGAAATCAACCCTATCAAGCAGCCATTGGTAGTTGTAGGTCTTATCCTGCCAGACCACGGCGTCCTGGTCAGCATTGTGGCGAAACGTTCGGAGCAGGAACTCAACTGACACCTACACGCCTCCCAGGTAAATGATTTGAGCGGTAACGAAATCACTCTCCGGCCTAATAAAGAAATCAATGACATTACGAATGTCGCGAAATTCGCCGAACCTATGAATTGCCTGACGCTCGACTAATGCCTTGAGCTTTTCCTCGGGCACAGAGCGAGTTAAATCGGTCCTAATCGGTGTGGGGCCGACAGCGTTGACGGTAATATTCCATTGCGCCAGTTCGCGGGCCAGGACTCGCGTCAGGCTCTCCACGGCGGCTTTGGTTGCGGCGTAGATGGCTTCACCCTCGAGATTGAGTGCTGTAGCCACGGTCGTGAAGTTAACGATCCTGCCTAGCCCTCGGCGTTGCATCAGCTTGGCTGCCTCGCGGCAGAATAGAAAAGTGCCCAGAATATTTGTATTCACCAGTTTCTGAGCAGTTGTCATGGGCATCAGGAGTGAATGATTCATCGAGGCAATGCCCGCATTGTTAATGAGCACGTCTACCCGGCCATGCTTCCGTGAAATCTCAAGGAACATTTGTTTCACGGCCCGCTCATCCGCTACATCAAGACAATGATGTTGATATCCTGGTAATTGAAGATCGGACGGGGCTCTGCTACAGCCCACTACCTCGTAGCCATTTTGAATATAATACTCCGCAAGAAACCGTCCGATTCCCTTACGAGTGCCTGTAATGACCATGACTTGGCTGTCAGCCATTATGCTGTCTCTTCAAGCAGTTCCAGGATGTAGTCCGTGAGATTCTCTACGTTGCGAAATGGGCTTTTGCTGCGGGACATTGCTCTCTCATCTGCGAGCGTGATGCCCCTACCCAACTCTTCGTCGACACGTTGCTCGAGCAGGATAATGAAGCTGACTAATCCTAAGGAATCAAGCTTGCCGTCTCGACCGAGTAATTGCGTTCCGTTGGACTTCTCCAATTGGCGATCTTCTGGCAGAGTTTCGTTGATCTCGTCCATCGTCTCAAATACCAACCGCAATACAGTTTGCCTGTTTATCGCGAGGGAGTCTTCCATCAGTAGGCCTTTCAGAAGGATTTAAAACTCTTCTTTAGCATATACTAACAACACAGATTATCTAAAGACGTGGCTAGGCAAGGTACGGGCCCAAACTCTACAGTGGATGGTGGTGTCAGTTGCGACACAGCATTAGGGTCGAAGGTAAACATTATCGGCTACGGCCGGTAACCATTGGAGACAGTGCATTCATCGTCCAGTTGCGGACCGACCCGCAGAGGAGTCGCTTCATACACCCTACCTCAGCGGCCCTGGTCGACCAGGAAGAGTGGCTAAATGGTTACTTTGAACGGCCCGGTGATTACTATTTCATAGTTGAGCAAAAAGAGACCGAACGCGCTGAAGGAACAATTGGCATTTATAACTTGGATGAGTCCCACAGGTGTGCTGAGTGGGGACGTTGGGTTCTGCATCCTAACTCGAAAGGAGCTTTTGAAAGCTGCCTGCTAATTTATCGGACTGCTTTCGAAGTGCTCGGTTTGAATATGGTTTACTGCCGCACCGCAATTGAAAATGTCCAAGTAGTTCTCTTCCATAAGGCGCTCGGACTAGTGACTCATGAGAAGCTTCCAGCACATTTTAATTTTGGCGGCGTCTCCTTCGATGCAATTGAACAGAGAATGAGAAAAGAGACATGGCAAAAGAACAAAGCGGACCTGGAGTCGAAGCTGAGTTGGGTTGAAAGTTCCAACCTCAGCCGGATTTGATAGGAAGCTTAGAGATTTTTAAATGGAATTTGAGCGAACGAATTCTTAATTCGCCAAGGTTGGGTGGGTCGGGGCGCCTAGTATTGCGAAAGCGTCCCCGCCAACGTAAAGATCGGTCCCGCTCGTCGCGATCGCCATGATGGGTCCTGAGTAGGGGCCATTACCTAGGCCGCTTCCCAATGCGGACCAATTACTGCCATCCCACTTAGCAACTCCCGTTGTTACGATCCCTGTGGGGAGGGTAAAAGAACTACCACCGATGTATACAGTGCTTCCGTTTACCGCTATCTTCCTCACTCCGTCAAAAGGTTGAATAGCCAACGGCGACCAGTTGCTTCCGTTCCATTTAGCGATGTTGGATGCATGCTGCCCTCCGGCCATAATAAATATACCGCCTGCGTACACGTCGCTTCCGCTCACGCCTAACGCCAGGACCTCTTCCAGGTTGCCTCTGATCCCAGTTCCCAAAGCTGACCAGCGATGACCGTTCCACTTGGCGATGTTGTAGGCAGCCACACCACCAGCATCGATAAATTGACCGCCGGCATAAAGATCTCTCCCCCGCAGTGCCAACGCTCTGACAACGCCTTCATAAGTGCCAGTCCGCACTCCCCCTCCCAGGGCTGACCACTTATGACCGTTCCATTTAGCTATACCGTTAACTAAGACATCCCCAGCTGTGGCGAACCGGCCACCGGCATACAGATCGTTTCCGCTAGTTGCCAACGCATAGACTGCTGGTGAACCGAAAGCGTCTTTGCGGCCATTGATTCCAGTCCCCAAAGTCGACCAATTGCGGCCATCCCATTTGGCGATTCCGTTCGCGCTTTTACCGCCCGCCGAAGTGAACTCGCCGGCAACATAAACATTGCTGCCGCTGACAGCTATGGCCCAAACATTTCCATTAACGCCGCCTTGCAAATCTGACCAGCTATGTCCGTCCCATTTGGCGATCCGATTTGCACGTATTCCGTCTATAGAAGTGAAGTCGCCGCCCAGATAAAGATCGGTTCCGCTCACCGCCAACGCCCGTACCGGCCCATCTAAACCGTTTATCGGATTGCCAACTAAAGACGACCATCCGCTGCCGTCCCACTTGGCAATTCGCTCTAGCCGCGAAACGTAAACAGTGAAGGAAACCGTGATCACTTTATCTTTGCGCTGAAACTGGGACCAGATCCGGTAAAACCCGGAGCGAGCGAAGAAAGTGTTAAATGAAACCCGAGGACCGCTCAATAGCTTGCTGCTATCACTTCCGGCGGGGATCAATTTGGTCGAGTGCGAATGTAAAAAATCGGTGGCCTCTTCCCTGATGGTTACGGTATGACCCCAGGCGCCGAGATAAGGCTGCAAATCCTTAACAGGCAGACCGGTCTCCTCGTCAACCAGGTAATACTTTAGGAGCATGGGCTGACCAGCAACAGGTTGGGCCGGCTCAAGTTTCAATTCGAAACGAATGCCATTCTTCGACTTAATGAGGGAGCTATCAGGGACAAGAGAAGTTTGTAGGAATTGATGCTCACTGCTGTGCACATTGTGAGCGCCATGCGCGTCGTGTGCCCCAGCCACCCTAAGACTTCGGTGAATCACTTGCGCCGTTCCACCGACGGGAAAGAAGTCAGAATAGACTTCGTAATCCCCCGCCTGCGGTAGCTTTACATTGATCCTGAAACTGCCGTCGGGATCCTGGGTCGGATGAATATGTTCGTAGTATTCCAAATCCTTGCTAACAATGAAGAGATGAAAGAGCATCTCGTGAATAACATTGAATCCCTTGACCTGCTCGCCCGTCTTCGGATGAAGGATGTGAAACCGTAACGTTGTTTCCTCCCCAGCTTTCACCGCAAGGGGGGTTGTTTCCAACTTGAGACCGTATTCAATCACTTCCACCGGCGCAGTGGTACCCACGAGTGTCATACCACACTTGAAGCAGCTGCCCGGCTTAGTAGCCCTCACATCCGGATGCATTGGACATGAGTAGACCACCGAACGCATCGGGGCAGACGACTGATTGACATTTCCCCCCTGGCCCACCACCGAAGGTGCCATGATCCCGGCGAGCGCCAGCAATAAAAGGAGAGTGACTGATGACTCGAGTGTCTTTTGAAGTAGACTCATAACTCGCTTGCGCTGGACTCCGTTACTGATCGACCCTGTGTCAATTGATTCATCCCAGGGCTTCGATCAAGCAGGAGGTGCTTTAAGAGGAATAGGATTTGCCGCTTGCTGGAGTTTTCTACTGGGTTCTTATGCCGCGCGCGATAACTAATTGCTGGATTGGCGAGAGTAGAAAGACACGGTAAAAATGCTCCTGTTCGTGATTGTCACCAGCAGCTGTTGGGGGTTTTTCGCCGCCACCACTTAAAGCGACTATCTGACCCAAATCATTAATACAGTGCGCTTCTGACAGCACTAAGTCGGGGCTTAAGGCAGAAATTAGCATATTGACATCCTGTAACACATTGATGTCCGTCCAAACAACGGCTCGCAGCCCATTTGGACTATTTGAACTGCCAACTATCTGCCCAAGGTTGTTAATGCCGAAGGCCCTGCTGTTGTTGCCGCCGGGAAGAGTACCGAGATTCTGCATCCCCGCACTGCTTGTCCAAAGGAAGGCACGTGTTCCGTTGGGGCCAGTTGAATAGCCAACGACTTGCCCGGAGTTGTTGATGTCTAAAGCTTCGCTACTATCGTCACCGGGCAGAGTTCCTAGATCACGCATGCCGCCGGTGCTCGTCCAGAGAAACGCACGTATCCCCGAAGAGCTTGTTGAAGTGCCAACCACTTGGCCCGAGTTGTTGAGGGCAAAGGCCCTGCTATAATCGCCACCCGGCAGAGTCCCAAGGTTTTGTATCCTGCCGTCGCTCCTCCAAAGAACAGCGCGAATCCACTTAGGGCCACTTGACGTGCCAACCACTTGCCCATGATTGTTGACATCAAAAGCTTCGCTGCCCGTGTCTTTAGGCAATGTGCCGAGATCCTTTATTCCGGTGCCGGTCGTCCAGCGAAAGGCGCGCACCACATCGCCAGTATTTGAAGTCCCGACCACTTGGCCAAAGTCGTTGATGGCAAAAGCTCCGCTGTAGTCGCCGCCGGACAGCGTGCCTAGTATTTCTATGCCCCCAACCGTCCAAAGAACGGCGCGAGTATCACTACCGGTGACGTAACCCGAACGCCCGGCCACTTGGCCGGAGACATTGATACCGCGGGCGAAGCGGACGCCTTCCTGGGTCAGCCCTCCGAGCTCAAGGATGTTTAGCGCATTAATTTGAGAAGCAGCAGGCTGCGTGGCGGCGAGGCCTAGCAGGATAAAGATGGCAAGCGCAACACTGAGCTTACCGGTTTTGAGTGCGTTCATGCC
Organism: Pyrinomonadaceae bacterium; assembly: GCA_035941655.1. Lineage (GTDB taxonomy): Bacteria > Acidobacteriota > Blastocatellia > Pyrinomonadales > Pyrinomonadaceae > PSRF01. Next base: position 15,283 of record DASZDU010000146.1, read on the forward strand.
TTGCTCCTCTTTCGCTGGTTAATTGCCAAGGCTAGTTCTGTTGGTCAATCTCTACCACAGCGCTATTCTGACCACATATCTTCGCCTCGACTATTCGAGTGCCTGCTGATAACTCAGTAGTGCCTCCTAAAGATGACTTCATCTCCGGACATCTCGGTGTCGAACCTACACTCCTCGTTCGAGTAGTTCATCGAGGCTAGTAAGGCCAAAATCAAACCGTCCGCATCTCTGTTCAGAGGCATGGCCCTAACAACCAAGGTCGTTGCACTCGCAGTATTGGAATAACCCGAGTTGCCAGCGCTGTTAAAGGCTCGAATGCGATAGGTGTAGGTTGTTAATAGTGAAAGATTCATGTCGGAGTATGTAGTGACACCTGCACCGACTTGTGCAATCTGGACAAAGCCCGAGCAACTGGCGCCCTCACAGCGTTCGATCTTGAAGCCGTCCTCATTGTTTGAATTGTCCGTCCAAGCCAGATTGATCTGACTGAGGGAAACCGCCGTCGCTGTCAAATTGCTCGGTGCATTGGGAGGAGTTTGTAGTGTCGTCGCATTGGCCGTGTTGGAGTAGGCCGAGTTGCCACCATTATTGAACGCCCGCACACGATACCTATAGCTTGTATTTGCCGCTAATCCGGTATCGGGGTAGCTTGTTGTGTTCGCGCCGACTTGAGCAATCTGGGCAAAGTTCGTGCAGCTTGCATCCTGACAGCGTTCTATCGTAAAGCCGTCGTCGTTATTCGAGTTATCCGTCCAGGCGACGTTGATCTGGCTGCTACTGGTCGCTGTCGCCGTCGCGTTACTCGGTGCCGCAGGTGGGGTTTGTAATGTCGTTGCGTTACCCGTGTTGGAGTAAGCAGAGTCGCCACCGGTGTTGTTGGCCCGCACACGATAGCTGTAGGTTGTGTTCGCGGCTAATCCCGTATTGGCGAAGCCGGTTGTGTTCGCCCCGAGTTGAGCAATCTGGGCAAAATTGGTGCAGCCTACACCCTGACAGCGCTCGAGCTTGAAGCCATCCTCATCGTTTGAATTGTCCGTCCATGCCAGATTGATTTGACTGCTGCTGGCCGCCGTCGCAGACAGACTCGAGGGTGCGGCGGGTGGCGTGGGTGTGATGGCCGAGGTTGTTGCGCTCGCTTTGTTGGAGTAGGCCGAATCGCCAGCAACATTAGAAGCACGCACACGATAGCCGTAGCTTGTCGAAGCTCCGAGCCCGGTACTCGAGTAATTAGTCACGTTGGGGCCCACTTGTGCGATCTGCGTGAAGTTTTTGTTGCAATTCGCACCCTGGCAACGTTCGATCTTAAAAACGTCCTCATTATTAGAGTTATCTGTCCAGGCCAGATTGATCTGGCTGCTCGATGCTGCTGACGCCGTCAGGTTTGAGGGAGCCGCTGGAGGCGACATTGCTGTCGTTGCGCTTGCGGTATTGGAATAGCCGGAGTTGCCTCCAGTGTTGTAGGCGCGGACCCGATACTGATAGGTCGTGGAAGCGGTGAGACCGGTATTCGAGTAACTAGTCACGTTGGCCGCCACCGTCGTGATCTCAGCAAAGGTTGTGCAACCTGCACCCTGACAGCGCTCGATCCTGAAGCCATCTTCACTGTTGGCATTATCCGTCCAAGCCAGATTGATCTGCGTGGCTGATGCTGCGGTTGCCGTCAGGCTCGAAGGAGCCGCTGGAGGTGGCGGTGCAGAAGTCGTCGCGCTTGCGTTATTGGAATAGCCGGAGTTGCCACCAGTATTGTAAGCACGCACGCGATACTGGTAGGTTGTGGAAGCAGTGAGACCGGTATTTGAGTAACTGGTCACGTTGGCCGCCACCGTCGTGATCTCAGCAAAGGTTGTGCAACCTGCACCCTGACAGCGCTCGATCCTGAAGCCATCTTCACTGTTGGCGTTATCTGTCCAAGCCAGATTGATCTGCGTGGCTGATGCTGCGGTTGCCGTCAGGCTCGTAGGCGCGGCCGGTGGCGTTGGTGCTGTGTTGACGATGCGGACGATTTTCGCGACTGAGGGTACGCCGTTACCCTTCAGGATGAACAGCATGTAATAC
>DASZDU010000147.1:0-4126 GCA_035941655.1 Pyrinomonadaceae bacterium
GATCTTCTTCACTTGCTCGTCGATCCGGATTGCAGTCTCTTCGGAGAAGTCGCGATGCTGCGCGATTTCGCGTCCCAGGAAAATTTGCTCTTCCTTCTTGCCGAAGGTCAGCGGCCCCATTTCAGACATGCCATACTCACACACCATCGCGCGCGCGAGTTCGGTAGCGCGTTCGATGTCGTTTGAGGCGCCGGTCGTGATGCTGCCCAGGAAAGTGTCTTCAGCAATGCGTCCGCCCATCAGGATTGCAATCTGGCCCAGCAGATATTCTTCGCTGTAGTTATGGCGATCGCCTTCAGGCAGTTGTTGCGTCACACCCAACGCCATGCCGCGCGGGATGATTGTGACCTTGTGCACCGGATCAGCGTTCGGGACCTTCAACCCGACCAGCGTATGACCAGCTTCGTGATATGCAGTGACGCGCTTCTCCTCATTTGAGATCACCATGCTCTTGCGTTCCGCGCCCATCAACACCTTGTCCTTCGCCAGTTCAAAGTCGCCCATCGCCACCATCTTCTTGTTGTAACGCGCTGCGTTCAGCGCCGCTTCATTAACAAGATTGGCGAGGTCGGCTCCAGTGAAGCCGGGTGTACCGCGTGCGATCACGCTAATGTCGACATCTTCGCCCAGCGGAATCTTGCGCGTGTGCACTTTCAAGATACCTTCACGTCCGCGAACGTCGGGGCGGGAAACAACTACGCGCCGATCAAATCGCCCTGGTCTTAGTAAGGCCGGATCGAGCACGTCAGGACGGTTAGTCGAGGCGATCAGAATCACGCCGTCGTTCGACTCAAACCCATCCATCTCAACCAACAACTGATTCAGGGTTTGTTCGCGTTCGTCGTGTCCACCGCCGAGGCCTGCGCCGCGGTGACGACCGACCGCATCGATCTCGTCGATGAAGATAATGCAGGGAGCATTCTTCTTGCCTTGCTCAAACAGGTCGCGAACTCGCGAGGCACCCACGCCTACGAACATCTCAACGAAGTCGGAACCTGAAATTGAGAAGAAGGGAACGTTCGCTTCGCCGGCAATAGCGCGTGCCAGCAGTGTCTTACCGGTTCCCGGCGGGCCCATCATCAGCACGCCCTTGGGAATTCGTCCGCCCAGTTTTTGAAACTTCTGCGGCTCCTTAAGAAACTCAATTATCTCCTGCAGTTCTTCCTTTGCTTCTTCGACGCCGGCAACGTCCTTAAAAGTCACACGCTTCTGCTGATTGTTAAGCAGCTTGGCGCGCGACTTCCCAAACGAGAGGGCTTTGTTTCCTCCCGACTGCATTTGCCGCAGCATGAAGACCCAGATACCAATAATAAATAGCAGCGGCGCCCAGGTGATCAGCATCGGCCAGATATAACTGCTACTGCCCGAGTCGTCCTCAAACTTCTCTACCTTGGATTTGCCGTCGGCATTCTTTTCGTTAGCTTTCTTGAACAACTCGTTCTTGATCTGCTCATTGGTCAGTTGGGCGCGGAATTCCTGATTGCGAGTATCGATCGCGATACTCTCGTTTTGTTTAAGAGTTAGTTGCTTAATTTCGCCGGCATCGATTTTCGCGTAAAGCGCGGTCAAATCGATCGGCTGAGTGTTCTTGCCCGAGGGATTGACCAGCTTGTAAAGCAGCAAGGCCCCCGCCACAATCAATAACCAAAAAATTATTTGTCTAGCTGTAGAGCTCAATGTCATTAACGCCTCCGACTGCGATCATACCCCATCCGAACTTCCTTTGTCGCTTCACGGCGAAACGGTTGACGTGCGCGACATGTGCCCCAGGCCAACAATTACGAGCAAGTAGGATGCCGGGCGGCACATGCCTGGTTGTGCCCAAACCACCTTCTTAGAAACCGTCCTGACCCGGCGCGTTCCCGTCGCTTCCTTCGGACGGTTAAAAGTGAAAACCGCCGGCTCCGGGCTGGCGGCGTCAAGCGCCTCGAATTTTAGGGCCCGACGCACCTGTTTTCAACACTTTTTTGCGCGACAACTCCAGCATCCCCCGCTTTCGCGTCACCGTCATCCCATTGGGCAACTCGGCAATCCGGCCGCCGCGACCCTCGTTCAACAGCTTCTCAACGGCGAGCAAGTGCACCATTTCAATCCGGCTGAGGTTGCCACGCTCGCGCACTATCCACTCGCGTAACGCTCGCCGCCGAACAGCTGCGGGCTTTTGCAACAGAACACTTACGCTTAACCGGGGCGGCGCGGTTTCATTATTCTTGCCAGTTTCCGGCTGCGCGAGCTCAAGCAGCAAGTTTGCATCGTCTGCAAGCGCAGCGGCGTCCTCATTCAATAGGTCCGCAGTCCGGCTAAGCGTCTCAACGATGCGCCCATTGAACGTCTTCATCAGCGGCAATAATTGTTTCCGGACCCTGACTCGCGAAAAGCTCTCGTCGTCGTTCATCTCATCGCGGCGGAAATCGATGCGGCGTAAACGGCAATAATCTTCGGTGTCGCTGCGCCGTGCCCAGGATAGCAATGGACGAACCAGCAGCACCTTCGAGCCTCGCATGATTGGCCTGATCACCGGCGTGCCGCTCAAACCTTCAGCGGCACTGCCGCGCAGCAGCCGCATCAGAATTGTCTCCGCCTGATCATCCAAAGTGTGCGCCGTTAATACGTGTGCTGCATGCTTCTTCAGCGCTGTCGTGGATAAAAACTCGTAACGGGCTTTCCGTGCGGCCTGTTCCAGGTTCTCAGGCTTCTTTTTTGTCGCAGTGCTTTTCAATTTCGCGCGCCCAAGCACCACGTCGAAGCCGAACTCCTTCGCTGTTTGCGCTACCCACCGGGCGTCTTGTCGACTCTCTTTACGCAAACCGTGATCGAGATGTGCCACGATTAGATTGAATTGAAGTTTTTCGCTGGCGATTAATTCCTGAAGGCCGAGCAGCAGGGCGGTTGAGTCTGCGCCTCCGGAAACTGCAACCACAACGTTCGCTTCCGACGCCGGCAGATCAAAGCGTTGCCACACCTTCAGCAAGGACGCAGCGAATGCTGAGAGTTTTGGTTTATTAGCTCGTTTCGCTTTAAGACCAGTCATCACAAAATGAATTGGAGATCGAAGCGCCAAAGGCGCGGAATGTGGCAGCCTGGGGCAACGCCCCAGGAAGTTCGGGATAATGATCCTATAGCGCTGAAAGCGCGGATTAGAGATTAAATTACAAATCGCAATTTTGAAGCTATTCCTGGCCTCTCGTGATCACGCGCCTTCAGCGCTTCTCGCATGATGTGACTCACTTTCCTGGGGCGTTGCCCCAGGCTTTCACATTTCGCGCCGTTGGCGCTGTCGGCATTCTTACTTGGCTATCTGATCAACTAACCCCGTTGAAAACGCGTCACCAACTTGACAATCACTGGCCCAAGGCGCTACTAATTCAAGCATCCCTGTGGTCAGCAAAACGCTCTAAAGAGTTCTCCCGCACAACATCTTCGTGAGGATACTGATGAAATCAAGAATATTTCTGTGCGCGCTGATCCTGGCGCTGTTTGTTTTTCAATCCATTCCTGTTGCCGCGCTCGACGAGGGAATGTGGCCATTTAATAACGTACCCAGGAAAGACATTAAACAAAAATACGGCTTTGACGTTACCGACGACTGGCTTCGCAAGGTTCAGCTGGCGACCGTTCGCTTCCCCAATGGCACAGGCTCGTTTGTTTCGCCCAACGGCTTGGTGCTGACAAACTATCACATTGTTGAAGACGTTGTTGGCGAACTGAGCACAGCAAACAAAGATTATGCGAAGGAAGGTTTTGTTGCGCACAGCCAGGCTGAAGAGTTGAAAGCAGAAGGCCTGACGCTGGATCAGCTGGTGAGCATCGAAGACGTGACCACTCGTGTTAACGACTCCGTCAAGAGCGGCATGTCAGACGCCGACGCGAATGCTGCGAGACGTGCTCAGATTACTGCCATTGAAACGGAGTCAACGCAGACCACTGGCTTGCGCAGCGACGTGGTCACGCTTTATCAGGGCGGCCAATACAATCTCTATCGCTACAAGAAATATACTGACGTCCGGCTCGTGTTTGCGCCTGAGTTCCAGGCGGCCTTCTTTGGCGGCGACCCCGACAACTTCAATTTTCCACGGTTCAATATCGACATGGCGCTGGTGCGAGTTTATGAAAACAATCAGCCGGT
>DASZDU010000148.1:0-17155 GCA_035941655.1 Pyrinomonadaceae bacterium
GCTGGGGGATTTGGAAATCAATGTCTTTCGACAAAGTCGCAGCGGCATCGCTGCATCCCTGACGGCCGGCATCTGTGACCGGGTTACGGCCTTGATGACGCTCGATGAGTTAGACCGATTGAAAGCGCACATCGTTGAAGCGAAGACGCGGCTCGACGAGATCAAATGATTTTGGAGTGCGCGCAAATTTGGAGTGCGCTGACCTGTCAGCGCTTTGGGTCGGTCGCGACCTGTCGCGACCACCGTAAGTTGAATCCGGGCGCAACGTGGTGGCGTCAAGCCGCCACGGAACGAAAGCGCTGACAGGTCAGTGCACTAATAAAAAAGGACAGACATTCTGTCTGTCCTCTCTCTAAAGATTTAACCTGGGGCGACTCAGAGACCGACATTGACCGACACATCATTGGTTAAATGAAACGCGAGCTGGGCGTCCTCAGGGGGCAATATCGGGTGATACGTCTTTCCATAAGTCTTCACTATCTTCTTCACGTAGTTTTGAGTCTCGTTATAGGGCGGCACGCCTTTGTACTTGTCCACTGATCCCTCGCCTGCGTTATAGCCGGCAAGTGCAAGTGTGACGTCGCCATCAAATCTCTTCAACAGCCACTTCAGATACTTGGTTCCAGCTTCGACATTCGCTTTAGGATCGAACGGATCCTTCAGACCAAACCGTTTCGCGGTCGCAGGCATCATCTGCATCAGGCCCTCAGCGCCGACGTGCGATACCGCCTTTGGATCGTATTTCGACTCCTGCTTGATGACTGCATGGATGAAGCGAGGATCAACGCCGGCGGACTTACCCGTGCGATAAATGATCCAGTCGAGATCACAATCGCCGGACAAGGGAATGTCGTCAGGAATGGTTTCTACCTGGTTTGCGGCGCTAACACTCGGGGCCAGTACCGTACTAAAAAAGAGACCGGTGAAGTTCGTCAGAAAGAAGAGGGAAATAATGGCAAAGGGGGCGAACTTCGCAGAGCGCAGATGTAGGGCACGGGGAAACCGGGGAAACGTCATCTTGATTCTCCATGTGAGCGATGGCCCGAGGGACCACCAAAATTAATGCTTCTTAACCTGGGCACGCAGGGGATTCTTTTCCGCGTCTTGTCCCGGGCTGTCAATCGCTACGCATGGCCAATCGATGTTCAAAGAACATGAACGCCTTGAAATCGAGACCGGCACTAAGATGGAGATTAGATTGCGATGGTTGCTGTATTTTTGTTGCTCGGAGGGGTCGATGTGACGTACTCAAACAAGCCGCGATTTTGTTGCAAGCGAGTACAGAGGATCGTTCATCTTGAGAGAATTATGGGAATTTGAGCGGTGATCTTTTTGTGTGATTTAGGCGGAATTTCGTGTAATTTCGTGGTACGTTTTCCTTGTTAGCCAACGCGTACGAGACACGAAATAACACGAACCAGAGCTAGGCAACACGAAGCGGATTGTGTCTATGCACGACCAGCAACTTCGCCCGTTTGCGTATTGACACGCACTATCTCACCCTCCTTGATAAACAGCGGAACACGCACTGAAATGCCTGTCTCTAACGTTGCCGTTTTTGTTGCGCCGCCCGCGGCAGTGTCACCGCGCAGCCCGAGTTCAGTGGAGGTTACAGCGAGCTCCACATACTGCGGCAGTTGCAATGAAACCGGTGAACCGTTGTACTTCAAAACCTGCAACGAAACACCTTCTTTCAAATAGCCGCGGTCGGCATCGATTGCCGTTTCATCGAAAGTAAATTGTTCGTAACTCTTTTCGTCCATGAAATGAAAGCCGTGTGCGTCGCTATAAAGAAACGACGCAGGCGCGAGTTCAATGTCTGGCTCGGCAAACTTTTCGCTGGAACGAAAACTCTTCTCCAGCACTGCGCCGGTCAGCAGCTGGCGCAGGCGTGTGCGCACCATCGTGGCCGCGCCGCGCGCTGTCGGGGAAGCAAAGAAAACTTCAAGGACTACGTAGGGCTGACCGTCAACAGTGATCAGCAGTTTGCGTTTAAGTTCGTTAGCTGAAATCAGCGCCATTCAAAGTAACCCTCCGCTCCTTTCCCCTTACCTCACTGGTTCGCGCAACACTGCATCTGCCGCGATTGCGGCTATGCGCGCGGCGTCGGCGTGCGTCCTTCGTAAACCGGCTATTTGCAGCAGCGCTTCCCCGCTGCGCGACAGCATGCGAAAGAGGTCGCCCTCCTCGGCTCCGGTTTCGCGAACCAGCTGGGACCACTCCGTGCCCGTAGCCCAGGCAGCGGCAGCCGCAGCCGCAGAGAAGTTCAGATCAGGCGCCGGTTCTATTCCGAGTTTCCATTCTTCAGAAGAAACCTTGAAGCCAATATCTTCAAACTGCGCCAGTGCCGTCACCAAACTATCTTCGAGCTCAAGCTGTCCATAATCGCGTTCTTCGTCCGCCGTCAGCGCCGCTACCACGCCCGCCATTCGATCAAACTCGAGCGCATTGAAAAGACCGCTCTCCAGCGCTTCGCCGACCAACAGGGGACGATCGATGTGCAGATCAGCTAGCCACCGTCCGCGTTCAGTCACTTTCTCAGCTTCGAAGTCGAGGTACCCAAAGCTTGCGAGCACGCGCGCGCGCTGTTGAAACGGTTTCCAAACCTCCTCACGCAAACTCTCAATTCGACGCGTGACGCGCTCGAGATCTTCTGCGTCGACGAGCACGGCCCACAACGCCTCAGTGCATTTCACCTTGTCCTCGTCTCCGAGCGCAGCAGGTAAGATCGCATCGAGCTGATCGTCGATAAAACTGACGGCCCCGCCTTCTTCAGCCTGTGCATCGCGCAGACGCGGTTCAGCAATCACCAACTCCCGGCCACGTTCGCGCACGTCAGCAAATGCTTCCTCAATGAATTCGTCACGCTGCCGATAGACCGGCGCGTAAACTCGACCGATTCGCTCGAGCGGAAAGCTGGCGCTGCGTCCGTCTTCTCGAATTCCACGAACGTTGCCATCGCGCTTTTCGGTGATCAAAACTAGGCGACGACCACTGCGGCCGATCCCGACCACTCGGCCCGGTTTCACTTCTTCGTCAAGCCAGCGGTGCAAAGCTTCCGCCCGCGTCTGCGGCTGCAGTTCGTGCAGACGCGAACGCGCGCTAATCAACCGTTCAAATCCTTTGACGATTGAAAGCGGCAAATCACAACCGGCCTGTTTCAACTTCAGCTCGATCTGTTCCGTGTTGTCGGCCTGCGCTCTTTCGAGCCGCGCGATCTGCAAAGCCGCTTCGCGATGCGCAAAACTTCGTTCTGCAATTTCGCGCACCTGTGCGAAGTTTCCATAGGCGTCGAGCAGGTTTAGCAGTGTGGTGTAAGTTGCGCGAAACTGGCTCACCAGGGGATCGGGCCGCGCTCTCAACAACTCGGCAATTCTTAGCGGATCCTGGTGCAGCCCAGGGGCGGCGACAACGAACCCGACATTGTCGCGCCCACGCCGGCCCGCGCGGCCGGTCATCTGCTGCAACTCCGAAGCCGTCAACTGTCGCCAACCGTTGCCGGTTCGCGCATCAGCAACGGTCAAAACAACGGTGCGCGCCGGAAAGTCCACGCCGGCAGCAACGGTGGCAGTAGCGAAGATTGCGTCGAGCAGACCTGCGCTCATGAGCTTTTCTATGACCATCTTCCAGGCGGGAATATGCCCGGCATGATGCGAAGCCACGCCGCCGCGAATGATCGTGTCCCAATGGCGATGAGCGCGGATCTCCGGATGTTGTTCAACCCAGCTGCGCATGAAATCGCGTCGCGCTTCACGACGCTCGTCCTTTGCATCGCGGCGCATCAGCGCAGTTTCGGATGCAGCTTGATCGCAACGCCTGCGCGTGGGCATAAACACGATCGCAGGTAACAAGTTATAGGAGCCGAGCGCACCCAACAGAATGGCGGGCGGCATTTCCGGCATGTGCAACTTCATAAATCCATTATTGAATCTGGGCCAACCAGCGGGGGCAAGCCGGATCACCGGTGGGGCTGCCCCGCCGGGGACCCCGCCTTGCCCCCGCTCCTGATTACAATTTTAGTATCTTCGGCGGCGGCCGCGCGGCGGTGCTCGCCTTTCCTCGCGGCCTCGTTCAATGAGGATCGCAATTTCAGGGTTTAGTTTTCCACCTTCGTTCACCAGCGGAATCAATCTCTTATCCGGCAGCAGCATCGCCGCGCGCAGCGGAACCGGCCGTGCCCCGGGTCGCGTCACTACACCGCAGCGAACGCCGCGCACTTCTCCAATCCAACTGGCAAACTCGTCCGCGTTTCCCACGGTCGCCGATAACAGCAGCAGACGGATCCGTGGCGGTGTAAGAATGATCGCTTCTTCCCAAACGTGGCCGCGATCTTCATCGCCCAAATAATGAGCCTCGTCGAGTACAACCAAATCTGCGTCGATGTCGCCACCGCCCCGCAACGAGTCGAAAAGTTGATTGCGATATATTTCGGTGGTGCCGACGATTAACTGCGCGTCGGTGTTATCTTTCCGATCGCCCGTCAGGATTCCCACGCGCTCTTCACCAAACTCCTCGGAAAACTCCTGATACTTTGAATTCGTCAACGCCTTCAGTGGTGTCGTGTACCAGGCGCGGCGCCCGGCGTCCAACAGACGCCGAATTTCCTCCCGCGCAATCCAGGTCTTGCCACTGCCTGTCGGCGCTGTCACCAGCACATCTTCGAATTCCAGCGCGGCGAGCGCCTCGAGTTGGAAAGGATCTGGCTTGAACGCCTGAATGCGGGGCGTGCCAATGTCCTCAAGCAGCTTCTTTAACTCAGGTGAAAAGCCTCGGTTTGCGACGACGGCTCGTCCGCCTGCGGTTTCGTGTCGAGAATGTTGCGAAGGGGGCGCAAGGCGCTGCGATCTGTTTTTGTTACCAGATCGACGCTTCTTATCAACAACTCTGTCACGAGAACGGCGCATAATTCATTCTAGCTTTAGGCCTCCTGCGAGCGAAGTGCTAACGTAGCACTCGATGGAAATTTCGCAACGTCTGGCCGCTAAGCGGCGTCTAAGGGACGGAACATTGGTAGTAACAGGCTCGTTTTATTAAGCAATGTCTGAACTCTTCTTAAATTTTGAGGTTAACAAGGAAGCTCGGTGGCCGATTATTTCGAAGTTGCTGGTCGGATCCGTCGCGGTCCACCTGCTGCTCCTCAGTTGTGTGGTTTACATTCCCGGCGTCAGAGATGCGTTCAACCTGGCCAGCTTGATCGCCGACACGAGTTTTGTGGACAAGGATTATGAACGAACGCAGATTGGCGACGATGTAACCCTGTTGGATTTGTCGCGCGAAAAGTTCCGCTATCCTGATGGCTATTTCGCTCTCGAAGGGCAAACGGCGGTAATGCCTCCAGTGCCGCCCATCAGCACCCCATCGTTCATCGCGCAAGCGCCGCCTGTGGTTCAACCTGAGCTGAGTCCTTCGCCGACTCCCTCGCCTGCGGTTACCGTGTCTACGTCACCAGTCTCAAACCCATCGCCGTCGCAGACCATCGCGCAAGCGACGCCGAATCCGAGTCCGATTCAAAGCCCCGCGATGACAGCGGATGAAGCGCAGACTGAACTTGATAAAGCCGCAGCCAAAAACAATCTGGACCTTCCCAGGGAGAATGAGATCAACAAGAAGGCGATGAAGGATTTCGCTGTTTATGCTCTCGACTTAAAAAACCAGGGCAAGCTCGATCTAGACCAACCCTTCGAGATTGTTATCGAAGCGGAACTCGATGAGAACGGCAAATTGAAAAATGCCAAGTTTACCAAGAAGGCCGGCGACGCCAACCTGGTTGACTTGTTCGGTCGCATGATTGCCGCCCTGAACGACAGCGGCTTTCTTGTGTATTTAAAACCAGTGGATAGAGATAATCCCGGATCGAAGGTGGTGTTCACCATCAAGCAAGGCGAAAGCGAAGTGCTCGCCACGGTAGAATCCGAAGCCTCCTCCATTGAAAGCGCCCGTGTGCTGGCAAAAGGCTTCAACGTCGCTTTGTCGCTTGGTGCCCAATCGCGTGCCGGAAAAGACGAGGAAGCGTTGCTCAAAAATACCAGCGCCGAGCCTATAGGTAGAAAGATCGTGTTTAATTTTACGATGCCCCGCCAGGCCGTGGTTGATTTGATAAAGAAGCAGCTCGCGGATAAACCGAGCTAGCGAGGACTCTGCGAGTGCGGGAACCGCCCTCAAAAGGGCCGCTTGATACCTTTCTTACGCTCAACTAAAATCAACGGACTATAAAATACTGAGGGAAAGGGCGCACTTTCGCCCAACGTTTGGATTAACAAAAAGACTATGAGTTTCGACCAATTACTGACAAAAGTATTCGGTAGCAGCAATCAGCGTTACCTCAAATCAATCCAGCCGATTGTCGAGGAAATCAACGACCTTGAGCCGGCCATAAAGAAGCTGTCTGACGAACAAATGCGCGCGCGCACTGCGGAGTTTAAGCAGCAGTTGCAGGAAGCCGTTGCCGGTATCACCGATCTTGACGAGCGCAAGCGACACGAGCGCGAGACGCTTGACGAGATTCTGCCGGAAGCCTTTGCCCTCGTGAGAGAGGCGAGCGTGCGCTCGACCGGAATGCGCCACTTCGACGTGCAGCTGATCGGCGGTATTGCCTTGCACCAGGGGAAAATAGCAGAGATGCGGACCGGCGAAGGCAAGACGCTCGTGGCCACGCTTCCTGCATACTTGAACGCGCTCACCGGACGCGGCGGCGTTCACGTGATTACAGTGAACGATTACCTGGCATCGCGCGACGCCGAGTGGATGGGCCAGATTCATCGTTTCCTTGGTCTCGAAGTTGGTTGTATTCAAAACGACATGGACGACTTCGAGCGGCAAACAGCCTACGCCGCCGATATCACCTACGGCACCAATAACGAATTCGGGTTCGACTACCTGCGAGACAACATGAAGTTTGACCTGGCTACCTGCGTGCAGCGCGGCCACTATTTCGCCATCGTTGACGAAGTTGATTCCATTCTGATCGATGAAGCGCGCACACCCCTGATTATTTCCGGGCCGTCGGATGAGGCGACCGACAAGTATTACAAAGCTGACGCGATCATTCCGCAGCTGAAAAAGGGCGAAGAGGTCGACGGCAAGAAAACCGGCGAATACGTGGTAGATGAACGACAGCACACCGCGGTATTGACCGAAGAAGGCGTCGACAAAGCGGAGCGGCTGCTGGGAGTGGGAAATCTTTACGATCCTTCGAACATGGAGTTGCTTCATTGCGTCGAGCAGGCACTGAAGGCACACACGCTTTACAAGCTCGATCACCAGTATGTGGTACAGGATGGTGAAGTGATCATCGTTGACGACTTCACCGGCCGTTTGATGAAAGGTCGTCGCTGGTCCGATGGCCTGCACCAGGCCGTGGAAGCGAAAGAGGGCGTGAAGATTGAGAAGGAGAATCAAACCCTCGCAACTATCACCTTACAGAACTATTTTCGCCTTTACGAAAAACTCTCCGGCATGACCGGTACGGCGGAAACGGAAGCGTCGGAATTTCAGTCGACTTATAAACTCGACGTGATTGTCATTCCCACCCACATGCCGATGGTCCGTACTGATTTTTCCGACGTGATCTACCGCACGCTACCTGAGAAGTGGGACGCCGTGATTGAGGAGATCAAGGATTGTCATGACCGTGGACAGCCGGCGCTGGTAGGTACTGTTTCAGTTGAAAACTCAGAACTGATTGCGCGGCGTCTGCAACGGGAGGGAGTGCCTCACAACGTCTTGAACGCAAAGTATCACGAACGCGAAGCGGAGATCGTAGCCCAGGCTGGACGCAAAGGCGCCGTCACGATCGCCACGAACATGGCGGGCCGCGGCACCGACATTCTGCTGGGCGGCAATCCGGATTTCATGGCTCGAGAGTTTCTGAAGCGAGAAGAGATCGATCCTGACGAAGCTACTGAAGAACAGTGGACCAGCGCATTCAGTCGGGCCAAACGAATCGTTGAAGACGAGCACAAAGAAGTGGTGGGTATCGGCGGGCTGCATATCCTCGGTACTGAACGGCACGAATCCCGGCGCATCGATAATCAGCTTCGAGGGCGTGCCGGGCGTCAGGGCGACCCGGGTTCGTCGCGATTCTTCCTCTCGCTGGAAGACGATCTGATGCGCATTTTTGCGGGCGATAAAGTCAAGGCGCTGATGCAACGCCTCGGAATGGAAAAAGGCGTGGCTATCGAATCGAAGATGGTCTCCAAGCGCATTGAGTCCGCGCAGAAGTCGGTTGAGGGCCGTAACTTCGAATCGCGCAAACACCTGCTCGAGTATGACGATGTCATGAACAAGCAGCGTGAGACGATCTACGGCTTGCGCCGCCAGTTGATGGAACAACCAGACCAGCGCGAATACCTGATGGGCGATCCGCCGCAGGCAGGTGTCGCCTATGATCTGCTGTCTGACTTGACCAAGCAGTATCTGAACCCTGACGTTTCACCCGACGATTGGGACGTTGAAAACTACAAAATTCAAATCAAGACTATCTATGACTTCGACCCGGATGCCGAAGGTCTTGATATTCCGAATTACACTTCAGCCGAAGTAGTCGACGCGATCTGGGAAAAGCTGAAGGTCAAATACGCCGACAAGGAACAGCATATTGGCCCGGAAGCAATGCGCACCTATGAACGCATCATCATGCTGAACATCATCGATGCGCAGTGGAAGGACCACCTGCTATCACTCGATCATTTGAAGCAGGGCATCGGTTTGGTTGGTTACGGGCAGAAGGATCCGCTGGTCGAGTATAAGAAGCAGAGCTTTGACATGTTTCAGGAGATGCTCGACCGCATCGACACCAGCACCATCCGTTCGCTGTTTAATCTCCAGGTTGTTTCTGAAGAACCGCCGGAAGCGCTGCGACAACGTCGTCTGCCACGTCGGCCCAGTCCAATGACCTTCACCGGACCTAACCAGGGTGCTGCTGCCGCCGGAGAGGAAGCGGGAAAAGTTAAGACCGTCGTTCGAGATCAGCCGAAAGTCGGTCGCAACGAGCCCTGTCCCTGCGGCTCGGGTAAGAAGTATAAGAAGTGCCATGGAGCGACTTCATAGTGATAACTCCGCACTAAGCGCTCACATGCGAATGTCTGCTTTTTTGAGTCTCACTCTTTCGGTCTGCTGCGCTCTCGCGCTTTCCGATTCAGCGCAGAATACTTCTCCCGATCCCTCGCAGCGCCTTCGTGCGATAGAACTCTACAGCCAACGGAAGTATGGCGAGGCGGCCG
This sequence comes from Pyrinomonadaceae bacterium, assembly GCA_035941655.1. Taxonomy (GTDB): domain Bacteria; phylum Acidobacteriota; class Blastocatellia; order Pyrinomonadales; family Pyrinomonadaceae; genus PSRF01. Next base: position 9,222 of record DASZDU010000148.1, read on the forward strand.
AACTACTCAAATATGTACCTACAGCTTGAGTATAACTTCAACATTATTGATACCGCCGATTGATATAGGAGTAAGCTCATTAGAGCTAAAAAGAATGAACAAGCAAGGGTAATTTGGAATGAGCACCATAACTTCAAGGAATCCGGCTGTGCGGGCAATCATCGCCGGTACCGCGCCCCACCAGGCAAGACTCGCGGCCGCCAGCGGATTATTGCCACTTCCGCAATCTGACTTACTAGAAGTGTTGGTCGCTTTGCGTCAGTCAGACGACGCTGAGATTGCCGAAGCCGCTAACGACACTCTCACGTCGCAGGATTCGGACGATCTATTGACTGCCGCCAAAGGCAACGAGACCTCTATCGCGGTCCTTGATTACCTCGCCAGGTTTGCTCAGGGCACGCGCGAGATTCACGAGGCGGTAATTCTAAACAATAAAACGCCGGACGAGGCAATCGCGGAGTTGGCTTCCTCTAGTCCTGATAGCTCGCTGCTTGACCTCATCGCTATGAACCAGCAGCGGCTGGTTCGCTTCCCAAAAATTATCGACGCAATCCTGGGAAATTCCGATCGTTCCGCAGACGCTGACCGGCGCGCTCGCGAAACCAGACGGGAGTTTTTCGAAAAGGAAAGAGGTGCGCAGCAGATCGCGCAGGAGCTTAGAAGCAGAGGCAATAGTGCTGCGGCCGAATTTTTTGAGACTGCCGACCTTAGCGGTGGGTTAACCGTAGAGGATGCCTGGCTAATTGCAGAACATATCGAAGTATCGGATGCGGAACTCGACAACTCCTGGCTGCCCGCAGAGCGTTATGAAGAACTCAAACCGGAAACTGCTGACGAACACGCAGCCAACTTTAAGCGTGCGCTCGAATTTGAACGAATTGAACGTGGTGAAGTCCCGCCTGAACGCGTGTCTTTGATTCGGCGGGTGATGTTCATGAATGCAAAAGACCGCATGAAGCTTGCGATGAAGGGCGACCGCGAGGCCCGCAGCATTCTCATTCGCGACTCAAACCGCGTGGTGGCTACCGCAGTGATCCAAAATCCGCGCGTTACGGATCAGGAAGTCGAAAACATTGCCGCCATGCGAACCGTGGCCGACGAAGTGTTGCGTCTGATCGCTATCAATCGCAATTGGGCACGCTCTTATCCAATTATTCACAACCTCGTTCGTAACCCGCGCACTCCTATTCCCACGGTGATCAGTACGCTCCCACGGATCCGCACCAAGGATTTGAAAAACCTCAGTCAAAACCGAAATGTTTCCGAAGCGACGCGTCGCCAGGCCTTACGTCTATCCCAAGCCCGTTCTGGTGAATAAAACCTAAGTATTTCAGCCTGCATTTGACGAATGTTACAGAAATCTAGTGAAATTGTTCTTGACACGTCACGAAAATTACGTATAATTTCACACACTGAACGGCAGGCCAGCTATTGAAAACGTACTTAAGTTACGGGACGCGGCATTATTTTATTCCCTATCCGCGAGGCTTTATCTCACCCGCAAATAGTACTGCCTGGTTCAAGGATCGGCCTAAGCGACGATTCTCAGCTCTTTGCCACCGCCCTGGATTTACCCGAACCTACCGGAAAGTTTTGCCCCGCTAGTCGTAATTGATTAGCGGGGCGCCTCTCTTTTAAGAACCATGGATTCTGGCGCTATTTTCGGGTCACCGTCGCGTGAGCCTCAGATACCGTTTCCTCCTGCAAAACTGAAGGCATCGTCTCGATTAGGTTTCCACTCATCCGGGCGAAGAGGCTTTCATACTGATCGACAACTCGATCCCAATCGTAATAGCGCTGCACTCTTATCTGTGCGCGATTGCGATAACTCTGTACTAGTGAACCGTCTCGTAAAACGCGCTGCAGTTTTTCCGTCAGGTCAAACTCATCAGCATAAGGTATTCCAGCATCCCCCACTGCCTCGATATTTTCGGGAGTCGCCAGAGTCAAAACACAATTGCCGTAGCCCATTGCTTCCAGCAGCGCCGGATGTGTGCCGCCGACCTCGGTAGCGTGGACGTAGCAGTAGGCGTTCTGCTGCAGCGCGCGGTAGTCTTGTCCAAAGACGAAGCCCGTGAAGACAATTCGCTTGTCGCCACGCGCGCGTTCTTTCAAGTCTGTAATGTAATCATGCGCGTAGGGCGCGTCACCGACGATCAGTAACCTGTATGCGGTGCGCACTTTTTTGAAAGCTTCTATCACAAGACGCGCATTGTTTTCGGGTTCCAGTCTGGAAACGTAAAGCACATATCTGTTAGGTTCGGCGCGCCAGCGTCGCACAGCCGCGCGATCAGGACGACGCTCGACTTCCGAACCATATGCGATCATCTGTGACTCCGCGTCATAACGCGCGAGGTAATAGTCCTGGATCACCTGCGCGTCCGTTACCATGACATTTGGCAACATAGTCGCCAATCGTTCAGCCGCTAAATAATAGCGTCGCCCCAACCAGCCCCACTTTTTCCTTTTGTGCTCCAGTCCATCAACATTGAGAGCGACCGGCGTTCCGGTGAGCCGCAGGATAGGGGCAAACGGGGCATTAGCGGCATTGCAGATTAATGCGGCGTCAAAACGACCTGAAACGGCATGGACCGTAGAAAGAAAACAGTGAACGACGGTGTCAAAGTATTTATGACGGATAGTGGGAAGGACCTTTAGCTGGACACCGTGATACTCCAACTGGCGGGGTGAAACGTAGTGTGCTCGGCCATACACTGTAACCTCATGGCCGCGGGCAACAAGCCTGGTAGATAAATGTTCAGCGAAGGTTTCGAAGCCGCCGTAGCTCGCTGGAATGCCACGCGTTCCGAGAATAGCGATGCGCATAAGACTGAACCGACTCGTTAACTGTGTAACACCATTAATCTTACTCTATAGAATCGACGGAGCAACGCCCGCGGCTTTTTGGTAAACCGTGAGCGTTTGACGAGCAGTCTCTTGCCAGTCGAAGAGTTTTGCGCGTGCCAAGCCCCTGACGGCAAGCTCCGCGCACAAGTTTGAATCGCTTATTAGTTTATGCATAGCTCCGGCGATGGCGTCCACATCGAATGGATCAACAATTATCCCGGCATCTCCAACAACTTCAGGCAAACTGGTCCTGTTGCCAACGATCACCGGCACGCCACATTTCATTGCTTCCAGCGGCGGTAGGCCAAAGCCTTCGAAATACGAGGGGTAAACAAAACAAAGTGCTCCTGAATACAGTGCCGGCAAATCCTTTTCTGGAACATATCCGGTCAAGATCACAGAGTCACTTAATTGCAGTTCTTTAATGGTGCGGAGCGTTTCCTCATACAGCCAGGCGCATTTCCCCGCTAGCACAAGTTTAGGCAGATTACCTTCCGGCGTTGCCTGGCGCAAGCGGGAATAAGCGACGACAAGACGACTCAAATTCTTTCGTGGTTGAATAGCGCCAACCGACAGGATGTACTCGCCTTCTATGCCATAAGTTTGTCTAACGCGTTGCAGTTCTTCGTCGTTGCGGATGGGCCGAAAGTGAGCGGCAGCCGCCAGCGCTATCGCCGTCACCCTTTCAGGAGGGATGTGATAGGTATCAATGATGTCCTTCCGTGCGTGTTCCGAGAGCGCTATGACTTGCGAGGCCTCGCGCGCGGAACGACGAACAGTTATTCGCAGCTGTTTCCGACTTCGCCACTTGAACGTTTGGGGCAGATGTTCAAACGAGAGGTCGTGAATGCTTACCACTACCGGGCAGGGCGAAAAGGGTGGAGCAGTAAATTGAACGTGAAGAACATCGACCGGATTTCGTCTTAATTCAGCACTCAGGATTAAGGGAATCCGAATCAGCGGAGTGTGAGGCAAAGTGGCGCGAACGTCAAAGTTAGGCCAGCGGTTGCTGAAGCGTTGGACGGCCTCTCGCCGAGTGACATAAAGCGTGTAGCAGTTTTCCTGGTCGATCGCAGCCAACGCTTCAATCAGGTTCGTTGCATAACTCTCGTTGCCGCCGAGTCCAGTCCCAACAGAGTGGGCGTCAATCGCTATTCGCAAAGCGCTGTCGGCTCCTGGTGCTGGCTACGAGCTTGGTAATGCTGGAAAGTTATTTCTTACCAGCTGCTGTCGCTTGATCGCGCTGCTGTTGACCGCGTGTATCGCGTTCCCGAATGCGCGCCGCTTTACCACGCAGACCACGCAGGTAATAAAGCTTCGCCCGCCGCACTCTACCTCTCTTGACCACATCAATGTGGTCCACGATTGTGGCGTGGAGTGGAAAGATTCGCTCTACACCAACGCCAAAACTCGTCTTTCGCACTGTGATTGTTTCCCTGGCGCCGCCATGTTTACGAGCGATTACGACTCCTTCAAAAGCCTGGAGACGTTCCTTCGTCTCAGATTCTTTGATTCGAACATGCACGCGCACAGTATCGCCCGACTGAAAATCAGGTATGCTGGTCCGCAATTGGGTTTGTTCAATACTATCTAGTCGATTCATTTCGTCACTCCATTTAAGAATCTGAAAAGTCTGCTGTTTCAGCCGCTCTGCCGGCAATCAAAGGGACAACTACTTTAAAAGGTCCGGGCGATTACGTTCTGTTTTTCGCAGGGCTGCTTCACGGCGCCAGCGAGCAATCTCTGCGTGGTTACCTGTCAGCAGAACATCCGGCACACTCAGCCCCGAAAATTCGGTCGGGCGAGTATATTGCGGATGGCCCAGGCGACGCTCCGAAAATGACTCATTCACCGTCGAGCTTTCATTGCCGAGCGCTCCCGGTAACAATCGCACCACCGCATCGATTACAACGATTGCCGCCGGCTCACCGCCAGACAAGACATAATCCCCAATCGAGATCTCATCCGTTGCCAGCGCCTCAACCACGCGTTCGTCGATGCCTTCGTATCGGCCGCAAATCAAAACGATCTGTGACGCGTTCTGTGAAAGATCCTGCGCAACTCCCTGCGTAAATACTCGCCCCTGCGGCGACAACAAAACTACCCTCGTTTGGGGCGAATACTCTTCACGGCTATCGCAATCCGTCAGCTCGTGCACGGCGGCGAATATTGGTTCCGGCTTGAGCACCATGCCCTCACCGCCGCCAAATGGCCGATCATCGACGATGTGGTGCTTGTCGCTGGTCCACTTTCGCAGGTCGTGCGCCGTTGTCTCAACCAGCTGGGCTGCGCGTGCTCGACGAACAATCCCGTGTTCAAACGTCGCGCGAAAAAATTCCGGAAAGATGGTAATGATGTCGCAGCGCAGCACAGTACAAATTTCAAAGACGACTACAACTCCAACAAGCCCTCAGGTGGATCTATCAGGATCCTCTTCCGGGAGATGTCAATCTCGGTAACAATCGGAGCGGCCATCGGGATCAGGTATTCGCGACGCTGCTCGTTTTCAACAACTAATAATTCAACCCCACCGGTTCTGAGTATTTCTCGCACCGTACCGATGGCGCCACCCAACTTGTCTTCAACTAAACACCCCTGGAGTTCCCAATCGTAATACTCATCCTTAGCAAGCTCGACTCGCTCTCTTTCAGGAACACCGAATTCGTACCCGACCAGGGATTTTGCCGACTCAATGCTGTCGTACCCTGAAAACTTCAAAACCATCCGAGCGTTTTGGAACCAATAGCTTTCGAGTTCCAACTGCTTGCGTTCTCCGCCTGGAGCAACGCCGAAAAAATGCTTGACGTTTTCAAAGCGCGACGGAAAATCTGTCAGGACATCAGCAACCAGCTCGCCCTTGAGGCCCCTGGTCCTGACTGCGCGAGCAACGATAATTAGCTCATCGTCGGGTTGCTTGCTCGCCGAACTCATTCCACAATTTCGACCATGTAGCGGTGTTTCTTCTTCAAGCTGACCGCGTAGGCCAACGACCGCAACGCGCGAATAGTGCGTCCCTGGCGACCGATTAGTTTGCCCATGTCGCTGGATGCTACACGAACTTCAATAAGCGTCCCGCCTTGTTGGTCCAGTTCGCGCACGTCTACCGCCTCAACGTCATCGACCAATGCCTTTACAACCATCTCGACGGCTTCTCTCATTTTGTATGCGCGACGTGCTTGCGATCTTAAGCTTCGTGCTGAACCGCTGACTGTTCTTTCCCGCTGGTTTTGATTAGCCGGTCAACCGTATCAGTCGGTTGAGCGCCTTTCTCGATCCAATAGCGGACGCGATCCAGGTCCAACTTGATTTCAGCCGGTTCACGCGTGGGATTGTACGTGCCCAGGTTTTCCAGATAAGCACCATCGCGCTTAGACTGTTTCTCCTTCACGATAATGCGATATGAAGGACGCTTCTTCGCGCCGGTGCGCATCAGTTTAATTGCTAACAAATCCTTACCTCCAGTTTACCAACCAACATTTCACTCTTCACTTCACTCTTCACTGCTCTTTATCGTCTCTTTTTCTTTCGTTTCTTCTTAAGCTTTTTTCTTGACGGTGCGCCGGGCGCTGCACCCAACGAAGGAAACGACGGCATCTCATCACCGTCGCTTATTCCAGCGAGACCCGCCATGTCCGGCATGCCGGCCATCCGCCGCATCATCTTCCCTTTCAAACCACTGCCGCCAAACATTCCCGAGCTGCTGAGTTGCCTCATCATCTGCCGCATTTCCGTATATTGCTTGATGAGCTTGTTTACCTCGGTGACGTTAGTCCCCGATCCACGCGCTATTCGGCGGCGGCGATTGGCATTTAGTATTCGATGATCTGTCCGCTCCTGGCTCGTCATTGAGTCAATGATTGACTCAGTACGCTTCAACTCCTTTTCCATCTGCTTCGTCTGTTCCTCGTCCATCTGCGGCATACCAATACCGCCGAGCAGCTGATCAGGGAGGAGCTTCATTATTTTTGAGAAAGAGCCAAGCTTCTTCACCTGCCGAAGCTGCGAACGAAAATCGTCAAGCGTGAACTCATTCTTCTGAAGTTTCTTTAACTGTTCCTCAGCTTCAGACTGGTCGACTTTCGACTGGACTTCTTCAATGAGCGATAACACGTCGCCCATTCCCAAAATTCGCTGGGCCACCCGTTCCGGGTAGAAGGGCTCGAGCGCGTCATATTTCTCTCCGACGCCGACAAACTTTACCGGTTGACCAATAACCTGTTTGATGGAGAGTGCGGCGCCTCCGCGTGCATCGCCATCCATCTTGGTTAGCACCACGCCGGTGATGCCTACGCGCCGGTGAAATTCTTCGGCTGAGCGAACCGCATCCTGGCCCGTCATGGCGTCGGCAACAAATAGAATTTCAACCGGATGGGTTTCGTTCTTGATATTGACCAGCTCGTTCATCAACTCTTCGTCGATGTGTAAACGACCGGCAGTATCAATCAGCAACGTATCGAAACCTGTCTGTTGCGCGTGCTTGAAAGCCTCACGCACGAGCGTCAGCGGATCGTTCGTCTCAGTTTGTTCAAAGATCTGTTGGCCGGTTGCCCTGGCAATAACCTTGAGCTGTTCACGAGCTGCCGGCCGGTAAACGTCGACGGAAACCAGCAACGGCTTCCGATCCTGATTCGCAGCCAGCCAGCGCGCGATCTTGCCCGTTGAAGTAGTCTTACCCGAGCCCTGTAGGCCCACGATCATGACTACATTCGGAATCTGTCTGGTAAAAACCAGTCGGGAGGATTGCCCTCCAAGCAAATCCACCAGTTCGTCATAAACAATCTTGACGACCTGCTCGGACGGCTTGAGTTCCTGCCAAACCTGCTGGCCCTCGGCCTTTTCCTTAACAGAGGCTATAAAGTCTTTGGCGACTTTATAGTTGACGTCGGCTTCAAGTAAGGCGAGACGAATCTCGCGCAGGGCCGCATCAACGTGCTCCTTGGTCAACACGCCCTCGCCGCGCAGATTCTTCAGAGTCCGTTTTAGCTTGTCAGATAGGGACTCAAACATAGATCACTCAGGCGAAGTTTCCTGCCAGCGGCGGAAACGGAGATGATAGCGGCCAGCGTAAAAGAGTGTCAAGGTAAGCA
>DASZDU010000149.1:0-19199 GCA_035941655.1 Pyrinomonadaceae bacterium
GGAGTTAATAACGCACCAATCAATAATGGGCCTCCAGGCAGCGCCGCCGGCCCGGGTATATCTTATGCCGACGTGGTGAGTCGAGTATCGCCGGCAGTGATCACCATTCATTCAGAAATGCGTGTCCGCGCGCCGCAACAATATCCTTTCATGGACGACCCGATGTTTCGGCAGTTCTTCGGGGATCGTGTGCCACAACAAATGCCGGAGCAACGAAGAAGTGGTCTCGGTTCAGGCGTAATCATCAGCACTGACGGCTACATCTTAACCAACTATCACGTGGTTGACGGCGCCGAACAGATCAAAGTTGACCTGAACGACAACCGCACGCTTGACGCGAAGGTTGTCGGATCGGATCAGCCGAGCGACCTGGCCGTCTTGAAGATTGATGCGACCAACCTGCCGGTGCTGGCCTTGGGCGATTCGGACAAGGTGCGTGTGGGAGACGTGGTGCTTGCGATTGGCAACCCGCTGGGGATCGGTCAAACAGTGACGATGGGAATCATCAGCGCGAAGGGCCGCCAAACAGGAATGAGCGCCGGCAGCTTCGAAGATTTTCTGCAAACCGACGCGCCGATTAATCAGGGCAACTCGGGTGGCGCATTAGTCAGCACGAATAGTGAGCTCATCGGCATTAACTCGCAGATCCTTTCGCCCTCGGGAGGCAGCATCGGCATCGGGTTCGCGATTCCGTCAAACATGGCGCGCACGATCACGGATACACTCGTCAAAACCGGCAAGGTCCGCCGCGGTCTGCTGGGAGTTACAGTAGTGAAATTGAACTCTGAGCCGGCCAAGGAACTTGGGATCAAGGAAACAAAAGGAGTGGGTGTGGCCCAGGTACTGCCCGGCGGCCCGGCCGAGCGCGCTGGCCTGAAGAGGGGAGATGTGATCACCGGCTTCAACGGCGTCGAAATAAATGATCCAAATGTTTTCCGAAACCTGGTAGCAAGCACGGCTCCCGGGTCAGCTGTGACCCTGAATGTCTTGCGAGGCGGACGAGAGATGCAAGCGAGCGCCACACTTGAGGAGCTCACACCACGACCACAACCGGAACAACCGAGATGAGCAGCACAACCAGGGGGGAGAGGAAAGATCGGCGGCTTTCAAAAGCCGAATCCCACCTTGTGCAGGAAACCGGGCAAGCCGGAGGCATCTTAATTCCCAGTCACCTTGAGAGTTAGACTTTGCTTGCGACTGGTGTCTTTTGGGTATCGACGTTCGCGCGCAATACGCAACGCCGTGGCTTCATAGGCTGCTAATCCAACCTGGGGATTTGGTACGAACGCTTCAGTCACATGTCCATTCTCGATTTGCACGACCACCTGAATGGTCCGGGAGGAAGGCTTGTCTAATGGCTCCACCCGAACAGTCTGATTGTCTGAGTCCGCGTTTGTGCTTTCCTTGATAATCTGCTCTCGAACTTCGGATTGGCCAGTTTTAGCGTCCTGAATACTTATGCGACCTGCAGCATGGTTAAGCGGAGGTTGTCGCTCTGCCGAGACCGCTTTAGCGGCGGGCATACTCTTGCCTGGGTCATGTATTGAAGGTGGTGTAAGTGAGCTTTCGGCTGTGGGCCGTTGGGCATCCAATGGTCGTGTCAGATTCCCCTTTATCAAATACGAATCGGCGGCAACCGCTCCGGCGACGACAATTAAGAAAACGACAAAAGCGCTTAGAACGAAGTCCTCCCGTGAATTTTGTTTCAATGATCCCTTTACGCTAGGGCGGAGAGGCAGTGAAACAACGGCCGGTATCTCTGGGGACGGCGGAGGTGGGAATATTGAAGCTACTGCTTGATCCTGGGTCGAGAATCGAGAAGTCTTACCAAACGAAGGGAATTCTTTTACGACGGCTGCGTTCTGTTTGTTGATTTCCTCGGCTGCTTCATTTGTAGGCACGCTGGCGGCGTCCCCGGGCGACGTTGACTTCAGAGATGAACCTTGTGGAGTGGACTCACGGATGTATTCTTCAGCTATAGCCGTCCCCGTCTGAAGTCCAGTCTCTTCGGGGCCGAGCGCCTCAATGCCAAAGCGCGCTTTGAGAAGAGTTCGCCCCTGGGGTTCCGTAAAACTTGAAATGGGAGGCTGAATTGAAGGATCGAAACTAAGCTGAGTTTCTCCGATGGAAACTGCGAGGTTCACCGCCGGCAAGCCGGTAAAGGGACCCATGCGAGCGTCCACAAGCTTACCTTGCTTGAAGAAGAACGCACCGCGAGTAGTTTTAGCGGTTATCTGGAGCCGACCGCTCTCGCCTCGGGACGATAAGCTTGCGATCGCATCCAGCAGACTATGGCTAGCTTCAGTTTCTTTCATGCTCAAGGCCGCACCGAAGAGCGTTACTGACTAATTTGGAACTTGATAACCTTTAAGTGCACACGCCGCCTTGCAAAACAGCGGGTCTGGGATCACTTAAGGAACGTTTTTGTACACAGATCCGAAACCCTGGCGAATATTATTGGCACCGGCGGCTGAAAGAGATTTCGTGATCTTCGCAGCATAGACGGGGTCAAGAGACTCGAGAGTTTCCTGTTGGTTCCGCGCAGCTTTTAGATCACCCACCGCAATGTAAGACAAGGCAAGTCCATAGTAGGCCTGCGCTAACTTTGGATTCAGCGCGATGACTTGTTTCAATTCTGCAATCGCCTCGTAATACCGACGCATCCTGGAATATGTAAGTCCGGCGGAGTAGTGCAAATCCGCCAATGACGGGCCGCCCACAAAGCCCGCCGTCTCCGGGTTAGCCTGCTCCGCTCGCTTGATGTAGGTCGCTTGCTTAATGGCTTTGAGCGCATCGCTAAACTTTCCAAGTTCTGAGTAGGCATTGCTGAGCTGAAAATACGCTTCGGCATCAAGCAACTCTGGTTTGATCCGAATCGCTATTTTCAAGGCAGCTATTGCGTCCTGAGGTTGTTGAGCTGCTGCGTATGCTATACCAAGCTTTGCATAAGCGGCGGCATTGTTAGGATCGAGATTGGTAACCTGTTTAAGTGCCTCCACTGCCTCGGAGGGGCGTCCAGCCGCCAACAACTCCAGGCCCTTCCCGTAAGACAAAGCTGCTGGGGATAACGAGTCGACTGCAGGTTCCGGATCGGTCTCCACATGATCTCCTGGCTGAAGAATCTTCAGGTCTGAGATTCCCTGATTTAATTGACTGCTGTCGAGTTTAGTTGAAGCAGCGTTTGTCGCAGGTGAGGCGGCCGGCTGAGCATCGGGTAAACTGAAAGTGTACTTTATCACCCCATAAATTTTCGCCGGATCAGGAGAGAGTTTAGCTCGCGAAAACTTCGCTTTACGCGCTGCCTCCGCAGCGACTTCCGTAAACAGCGCGTCACCAGATAGTGCACTGGCCTTTGTCACTTCGCCTTTTTCATCTATCAGCACTTGAACTTCCACAGTTCCTGCCGCCCCCAAAAGTCTGGCCGCCTCAGGATACTGCGGTTGCGGTAAATCGATGGCTGCCTTTCGGAGTGCTTCTTCCGACATTCGTATGGTCGGGAGTTTGTCGTCTTTAGGTGTTACTGTCGCTGGCGCCGCGATCGATGATTCTCTCTTGTCAGGCGGTGTCACGAGAGGATCGGCAGCGGTGTTGGTGTGAGTATCGCTCGTGGATGTTCGTGTCGCTGCGACATTGAGGGGCACGTCGCTCGCAGGTTTAGCGATTTCCGCCGGGCCAGCGGCACTCGCGATTGCGTTTGTTTTTGGACCAGGCGGAACGGAAGCAGTCGTCGCCTTTGGTGGAGGCTGGCCATAATAGTAAGTGATAGTCCGCTTTGTGATTTCAAATGGCTCGTATCCTACATGCCCATTCTCATAGACCGCGATGGAACCAGTCATCTTTTTCCAGTTCCCGAATTCATCAAACTCATAGTCATACCTCACTCTGTTTAGAACTGAACCATCCTCACCCCGCATGACCATTTCAATAATGTTGCCCTTGTCGTCATATACGTACTGCTGCTTATTGCCGACCACCGTGCTTTCATCCGCAGGATAAGCAATGGAGTCAATCTTCTGCCCCCTTGGGTCGTAGGTAGTTATCTCTCGAATCACCGGGGGTCCTTCTACCGTTTTGCCTTCCTTTACCAGCAAGCTAACAGTCTCCACCCGAATCCTGCGCACTTGACCGTTCAATCCATCCTGCTGTCTGTTGCCGATACTGTTCGTAGCAGTGGCAGAAGGATTAGCGATTCGTTTCTGCGCGTGGATAGTCTGAGCAACTCCCAAATCAAAAAGACAGACGCAAACAACAAGTATGAGAATTTTCATGACAAACCTCACGTGACTAACTTCTGTGAGCTTGGTTTAGTGGGAAACCTCTATGCGATCGCCCGGCTGAAGTTTCGGGTCTTGAATTTTGCCGGACTTAATTTCTTTCAGGTTGAATTTGGTGGTGGCCAAGCGGCCGTCTGATCCTTCGCGAGAGATTTCTACTTCAGTATCGCGAGCTAAACCACCAGCGGCAAGGATCGCCTGAACCAGTGTGATTCCTGGCTGAAAAACCTTTTGTCCCGGGTTGGTGATGCGCCCGGAAATATAATAAAAGTCCTGGGGACGGGTCGTAAGGTTTATTACATCCCCGGGCCGAACAATGAGGTTGAGAGTGGCAGAGTCACTCAGATCCATCTGGCGCGGCGGTACCCCAGCACGAATTATGGTTACGCGCCCGGCGTCAAGACGCGGCTGAACCTCCGCAAGCAGTACATAAAGCGGAACTGCTTCGCGCCTGAGAACCTTTGTACCAGGTGCGTTGACCAGACCGGTGATAATTACGGTATGACTGGCGTATTGCCTCACTGAAACGGCCACTTGCGTTCGCTCCTCCAGCGCCAGGCGTTTCAGTTGAGAGGTGATGCGCGCCTGAATTTCCCTGGTCGTAAGCCCGGCCACTGCTATTGGTCCACCGGCAATCGGAAAATCTATCAGGCCGTCGTCGATGACGCTGTAGAGAGTAGACCGATTGCTGGCTGAGTTAAGCAGTCGAATATCAAGCACATCTCCGACCCCAACTTTGTAGATATCCATCCCGGCTGAATCGTCAGCTGCGCTGTCCTTTGAGGAATTGCCGTCTGCGGTTTCTGTAACTGGAGTTAGTGATCCAGAGGAGACTGCTGGGGCTGGCGGCTTAGCAGCGGAACTTGCGCTCTTCCTGGGCGTAGCAATTGAGGGTGCAGCTTTCTCAGGGGAAGTAGTCGTTGACGGGCTTTTCGTTTCACCGCCGTCGGTTCGCGACGCGCTATTCGGAGCAGCAGCAGCGCCTGAAACTGGCAGTGTCTTTGTCTCTTTCGTGGTTAAGGCTGCTCGGTTTTCGCGAGCACTCGCCGGATTGGCGTCATGGTTTATTTGGTAGAGCTTGCTGGCTAGCCCGGAGTCCAGCTCCAGGAGTTTTTTGTATGCTTCATTCGTCTGGCTTTTTTTCCCCAGCACATAATAAGTCAGGCCCAATCTGAAATATGCTTCAGCCCAATCTGGCTTAAATCGAACCGCACGCTTAAACGAATCGACGGCGTCGTTGTAGGCCTTGGCCTTCCAATAAACCAGCCCCAGCATGTATTGAGTTTGGGCATCATTTGGTTTGAGCTTGTTCGCATTTTTTAAGGCACTAATCGCTTCGTCCAGCTTCCCGGCGTCGTAAAAAGCGACTCCCGCAACGTAGTTCTCATCCGCTTCTGCTGCAGCTTTAGGTAGATTCGAATTTCGTTCGGTTGATTCTGCGGTGCTTGCCAGAGTGGTCTGATTCCTGGCAGTTGCATTTCCTACAGTGTCCGACGCTACGGAACTGCCCGCTTGGGCCAAAGCACAACGGAATGGAACGAAGCCCACTAAGACAAAGATCCCGATCAATTGAACTTTCTTCATAACCTTACCGGTTGGGTTGAATTGTTACTTCGCGCTGGGTGTGCGTGTTTTAGTGCGGAATAACACAATTACTTTTAGCCGCAAATCATACACCATGACTCGAAAAATGGTAAATGGATTTGGAGACTAATCTTGACGATGCTAACGGCACGTCGAGGTCTAACTCCATTCTCTGATTAACAACGTTTTGCGCGATAACATTCCAAAGGTAACGTTAGGAACCAGACACGAGGTGGAGTGCGGAATCTGCAGTCGGGTGCTGTATGAGGGGACAAGCCGCCAAACTAAACAGTCGGGATGTTTTTAGTTTGAAAGGACGGTGTGAAGTCGGGACTTCAGGCCGGCTTTGCTGAGCGCCTCAGAAGCAACAGCTTCCGCACTAACTTTTGCTTGCAAAACATCGCGGAGGTAAGCCGCCAGGATGAGCACTACCTGCGGATCAACAGGCAAACCCCGCCGCGCGCGATCCTCGATTTCTTCGATTTCCTGAATGGTCATGCCTTAATGGGCGGCCCGAATTGGCCTTTTAGCCGTACTTAACCTTCTTCCGAAACACTCCGCGAGATTTTCGGCTGTGCCAAGCTTTCCGCGGTTCGTGCTACTACAAAGGACTCACTATTCTGATTCTGCGGTTGACCGGTCGCGATACACGGCAATTTTTGCGCCGCTCGGAAAACTTGAGTATTTACACTCTCTTTTCCCAACTATTACTCAATACCGCTCACCTGCTCGCAGGCGCGCACCACGTTAAGGATTATCCCATCAATACCGCAGTAAAGGTTTGGCGAAGGCCCCCGGACGATATTGGAAAAGTTGGCTGTGAAGGAAAGTCCTGGACTCAATCTGGATTCAACTGGTACGAATGCCTCGGATTGATTAGGGAAGTCGGAAGAGTTTTGGTGCCGGAGGTCGGACTCGAACCGACATGAGTTTGACCTCGCCAGATTTTGAGTCTGGTGCGTATACCAATTTCGCCACTCCGGCGCGCGCGAGGAAAAGATAATAAGGCGAGTGGTTCGAGAATCGCAACCCGGTGCAACTAGTTCCTGGCTTGGTTCGTGGCGACGATCGTCAGCGATTTATTCTCATCAGACTGCTCGCCATTCGCAGGCACTTCGTAGCCCTTATAGTTGTACCGATAGTAGTAGTAATCGGTCGAACGCACTTCCGCCCGGTTAAGTACTACACCGATGATCTTGGCGCCGATTTCGTTGAGCGTCTGTCGCGAACGCTTCACTACTTGCCGCGAAGTAGTACCGCCACGAACTACCAATATAACGCCATCGACCAGCGATGCGATCAGCACGCCGTCAGTGAAAGAGGCGATCGGTGGAGAGTCAATAACGATATGGGTGAACGTGTTACCCGCAAGGTCGAGCAGACGCTTCATCTGCGACGAGCCAAGCAGTTCTGCTGGATTCGGCGGAATAGCTCCAGAGCTCAGCAAGTAAATGTTTGAGTCCTGATATTGATTGATCTTCTCGAGAATTTCTGCTTCGGTGATATCGCTTGAGAGAATTGCACTCAAACCCTCGCCATTACTCAAACCGAACACATGATGCAATCTGGGCCGGCGCATGTCGGCGTCGATGATAAGAACCTTAGCTCCGGTCTGCGCGAGCACGGTGGCGGTGTTTACTGCCGTAGTCGTCTTTCCCTCGGCAGGCACACTCGAAGTTATCAACAGGGTCTTAGGCGACCTGCCGGGTGTTGATAACAGGATTGAAGTCCGCAGGTGTTTATAGGCCTCCGCCAGCGAGGTTGGTCCAGCGGTATTTATCAGCAGTACAGGTCCACTTAGGTTGCCATTACGTTGGCCGCAGGCCGCTAAAAAGCGCTGAGTTGGTTTGCCCGCCAGCGGAATAATTGCGAGCGATGGCAGCCGCAGGCCGGTTTCGATGTCGCTGGTGGTCTTGACTGTATCGTCGAGATATTCGAGAAACAGCGCCAGAGCGACGCCAAATGCTAATGCCAATGCCAGTGCCAGAAACACGCCTTGCATGCGTCGCGGACCGATCGGCGCCTGCGGAATCGCAGCATAGTCGACCACATGAATGTTGTTTGGCGTGCCAGCCATGGTCACGTCGTTTTCTTTCGAACGCTGCATCAAACCTTCGAGCAAGCCTTTGTTGGTTTCGATCTCCTGTTTGAGAATGTTGTAATTGATCGCTGCCTGATTCTGGGCCACTGTCTCGGAGCGCTGCCGGTTGAACGATTCCCGCAATGTCTTTTCACGATCGAGCGCCTTGCGATAACCAGTTTCCAGGTTGACGGTAATCACCTTCTTCGCTCCGCCTCTGGATTCCTCCAATTGTTTCTCGAGCGTAGCAATTTGTTGAGTAACGTCTTCCAGCTCAGGAGATTCTTCGGTATCGGTCATCAGCAACTGCGAACGCTTTTGTTTGAGCTCTGCAAGTTTGCCTTTCAGTTCGGCGATCGATTTATCAGTAACCTCCGCATTCGCTTCGGCGGCTCCCGGCAGAAGGCTGGCGCGGTAAGCGGCCTCAGCAAAGCTTCGTTCGTTTTCAGCTTCGAGCAGGGCTCGGTTCAAACCAGTCAATCTTTCGACCACCGTATTTTGACTGGCCTCAAGCGAGATAATTTCGTGGCTTTGCGCGTAGTTCACCAGCTGCTCTTCGCCGCTGCGAATCTGCGATTGGAGTTCTGCAATTCGCTTCTGAAGATATGTGCCGGCGATGGTATTTGTTTTTGTCTTGACCTCGAGGTTCCACAGTGCGAAAGCATCGGCAGTGGCGTTGACAATTTTGGTGGCGACCGCGGGATCGGTATGGTTCGCACGAAGATCTATCAGCCGCGTTTTCTTAACGTGCTCTATATCCAGCATGCCTTGCAGTGAATCGACGTAGGGCGCCAGTCGCTCGATATCTGCAGTGTTGTCGGCGTTGGTCGCGATGGCATGGCTGCTTTCTATTTGAGGCAGACTCTGCGGCGGGCTTATCTCTTTTTCCTTCGCCTCGAATCCGATCATCTGCAGCAAGCCCTGCCAGCTCGAACGATTCGCAACGCGCGAGCTGAGAAATGTTCGGCTGTGTTCGAGGTCAAGATTTCTGACGACTCTTCGTAGCAACGTCGGACTGGAGAGTATTTCAACTTGAGTATTAAAGTACTCTGGATCCATGTAGGTGTTGTCGGAGTAGTAGTAACCGCCTTTTGACGCGCCCAAAGCGGGATTGAGGCTCTCAGTATCCACCTGCACGCGCGCGTGAGCTTGATAGATGTCGGGCTGCCGCGCCTGATTAAGCGCGGCAATGGTTGAAATGATAAGCACCAGTCCGAGGATCAGCCACAAGCGTTTGCGAATCGTTCTCCAGTAGTCACGCAAATGCAATTCGCCTTCGGGCGCAGCTTCCTCACCGTAAGCGACGACCGGTGGTGTCGCATAACCGTTACGGTGCGAGTCGTTGGCCTCCTCGAGGGCGGAACTCTTCAGAATAACGGCAAGAGCTTTGGCTAGATCTGACGGTTCTTTCATATTGGCTTGAGTTAAATATGAATTGCCGGAAGGGCTGAGAATGGGTGCGCTTCCGCCCTTCACTTGCGAGCTTGATTTTAACCAGGGTGAAGGAACACTGAACGGATTAATAGCGGGCTGGCAAAAGTTAACATGCCAGTATGCATTAGCGCAAAGCTGAACGAGTCTCAACCAGCCTCGCGTATGACAGACTCAAAGTTTCGCTCAATTTAAGCGCGCCTTTGTGGAGTGCGCTGACCTTGCGTACTTCAAATAGGCCCTCTTGCGAAATTTCAGGTTCACTCCTATCCTCGCTAACCAAATTGCAATTTGGGAAGAGGACTATGGAGGAATTTGAAAACCTGGGCCACCTGGTTGAAAAGCGCTGGAGGGCCGAGAATTATAGCGAGCAGGTTTTCCCGGAAATTGCCGCGCAAGCGCTAGCAGAATCCGATTTGCCCGCTCGCATAGATCCGTGGGAAATAATTCGTTGGGTACACTCTGCGACCACGCTTCCGGAGCAGCAGGACATCGACGGTCGCTTCGGGGATCCGCCGATCACTCTCTTTGCGGGCGCAAGATTCTACATCGACGTCTACTACTGGCTGGATGGCACAACCACGATTCATCAGCATGCCTTCACGGGCGCCTTCCAGGTTTTGCTGGGTTCAAGCATTCATAGCCGCTACTCATTTCGCGAAGACCGGATCATTAACGAGCATTTCTCGATCGGTGAGCTCTCACTGGAAGAAGTCCAGTTGTTGAAGGTGAATGATATAAGAACTATTCGACCCGGCCGGAACTTTATTCATTCCCTGTTTCATCTGGACCGACCATCGGCGACCATCACCATCAGAACTATGCAGACACCCTCGGGTGGCGTGCAATACGACTATCGCAAGCCTCACTTCGCTGTAAATCCATTCTTCAAAAATCCGGTGTTGTCAAAAAAGCTACAAACGGTAGGCTTGCTGCTCGCCATGAAGCACAAAGAAGCGGACGCAATGATTGGTGAGCTAGTCCGTTCTTCAGATTTTCATACTGCTTACTTCGTTCTAACTGAGACCTACAATCACCTTCGCAGTAATGAGATGGACTCGCTATTCGGCCTTTCCACCGGCAGGGATCGCTTTAAAGCAATCCTTGAACGATGCAAGGAAGCTCATGATGCATTGACTGATCTGATTCTTCCTGTTTTGGAAGAGCATGAGCGGCAGATAAGCATCATTCAGCGCCGCAGTACCATCACTGCCGATGAACATCGTTTCTTTCTTGCGTTGCTGCTCAACATCTCGACACGCGAAAAAGTTTTGGAACTAGTCAAGCAACGTTATCCGGATCAGGATCCGGTGGAAACTGTGCTTGACTGGGTGGAAGAATTGGGACGAACGAGAGTCTTAGGATCGAAGGAAACGAACGCTTTAGGGATGGCCGAGTTTAACGACTCTTATGTTTTCGTGCTGGAGTGCTTACTTCGCGGTCTGAGCGGGGAGGAGATCAATCAAAGAGCGTTAGCGGAATACCCTGCCGACTATGCAGCCGAACTAATAACGACGATCCCAGCTCTTACTCAAACGCTTAAAGATTGCACCTTATTCAAATCGCTGCTGGCGCGATGAATTTACTTTCCCGCAACAGAAGATTGCAGCGTGTTATCGCCGCGATGCAGTTCCAGTTCGAAAGGAACGGTACAAGTCCCGCCCTGAAACAAGTCAGCCGCCGTAACCGGCGGCTGAATTGCTGCTGTAAAAACTTTACTTTGGGGATCCCGTTCCGGGCGCTAAGCCCACGCGCCACGCGCCACAAGTTAGGTACAAGATTTGGTGTTGGGTTGGTTGCCACATGGGCCCCCCTGAACACAGCTACCAGATTGGCATTGGCCCGGGCTGTTGCAACAAGCGCCCGGCGGCAACAAAGATTGTGCCTGCGCTGGATTTGGCGCCACGATGGAAAAAATCATCGGCGCGGCGATGGCCGCTGTGGCTGCCAAACGCATCATCTGGCGTCGCGACACGTTTAATAGATGAGGTGGTTGGGTTACCGCTGCCTGCAGCAGGCTGAACTGCTTCAACTGATCCAAAGCGAGCCAAACCATCTCTTCCGGCACAGGCGCGCCGGCATCTTTCTCCATTAATTCACGGAGTTGCCCGACCGTTCTCTTGCCATCACAATTCTTCCACACGAAAGCGGCGGTGGAATTCAGGCAATGCGCCTTATCGCGCTGCGTGTCGTACACCAGAGTCTCGTCAGGGAGTTCTTTGACGATTAGTGAGTCTTTTCGCGCTGTCGGTACATTCTGGTTCATAAGAAAATTCTCCGTAACATTATTAGTCGGCAGCTTTTCGTGAGCCTGGGGGCGAACGTGACCACAATTCTGCTATGGGATCGAAAGATACTGTTGTTCACCGCAACTGTCAATAACATCTTCACGCGCGCAGTCACGAAATAACAGACAAGCAGTTAAATCAGCTTTGACCCAACGCAACTCGTCCTGCTATTTTCAGCTGAGCACCGATAAGAACAGTTTTATTAATACTACTCGCAACGGCTTCCTGATTTCGCCAACAATTGATCACAATTCCCGTGCAAGTTGAAAATCCCCACGCCGCCATGAAGCCGCCTTTGAAGTGGGCGGGTGGAAAGCGTTGGCTGGTGCCGCGTTTGACTGCTCTGTGGCAAGCTCATTTCTCCAGGCAGTATGTTGAACCGTTTTGCGGCGGCTTGGGCGTCTCATTGGGGTTGAGGCCGAATCGCGCGGTGTTGAATGATATCAATCCCCACCTAATAAATTTTTACCAGCATCTGCAGCTGGGCCTCGATATCACGCTCGAGATGAAGAACGAAGAGAAATGTTTTTATGCTCATCGCAAACGCTTCAACCTGCTGATCGACAATGGCGGCTCGCAGAGCGCAGAAGCGGCGCAACTTTTCTATTATCTCAATCGGACCTGCTTCAACGGACTCTGTCGCTTCAATCGCAGTGGCGGGTTTAATGTGCCCTTTGGCAAACACAGCGCGATTACTTACGCACAGGATTTCTCCGCGTTCGCATCAGTGTTCCGGAATTGGGTATTCACCTGCTGCGATCTCGAGACGTTGAGGTTTGAACCGGGCGCCTTTATCTATGCCGACCCGCCGTATGACGTTGAGTTCACCACCTACAGTTCGGGAGGCTTCACCTGGGACGATCAGGTGCGAACGGCGGAGTGGCTGGCTCGGCATCCCGGGCCGGTCGTGCTCTCGAATCAAGCCACGCCGCGAATAATAAATCTCTACCAGCGGCTCGGATTCAAAATTGAATACCTTGCGGGACCCAGGCGCATTAGCTGTACCGGCGATCGTACGGCGGCTAGAGAAGTATTGGCGGTGAAGGGATTGTGAGACTGTTTGAAAAGGCTTTCAATGAGGAATGCAGATGGCAAGTTCGAACAGCTCAGGGTGAGTAAGACGGGCTTGCCCCCGCTCCTGGATCTAACTCGTTAATAGTGAGCCAAAAAAATAAGAGCGGGCAAGCCCGCCTTCCTGACCCTGAGACTCAATAAAATTGAATGTTTCTAATCTAACAAACTGGCTGCCGGAGTTGATCTATGACACCGGCACTTTCAAGACTGAAGTCGCTGTGGTTTCAAGCGAAGCAGGAAACATTGTGCGTGACCTTCCTGCGAGCGAAATTGAGAAGACAATTACTCTTAAGGATCGCGCACTGCTGCCGGGTCTCGTCAACGCACACTCACACGCTTTCCAACGTGTAATTCGCGGCCGCACCGAATACGCAACCGTAAACCAGAAAGATAGTTTTTGGACCTGGCGCGAGTTGATGTACAGCGCTGCCTCACGCCTTTCGCCGGAAGACGTTTACGACGCCTCGCGCATGGCCTTTCTCGAAATGGCGCTCAGCGGAATTACCAGCGTCGGCGAGTTTCATTATCTACACCGGGCTCCGGACGGAAGTACGTATGACGATCCAAACTTACTGGCGAAGGAAGTGATTCGTGCGGCGAATGACGTCGGTCTGCGCATCGCAATGCTTCGCGTTGCTTATGCTCGCGCGGGTTTTGAAAAAGAAGCGAATCCGCAGCAGCTTCGCTTTATAGAGCCCAACCCCGAAACGTATCTGAAAAATTTGACGCAGCTCGCTAACGATCTGAACCGGGGCAGTAGCCTGACTGTCGAAGACGGTTTAGCGTTATCTCAAACAGACAGTGGCCTTCCTGACGGCCGGGCTACTGCCCCGGCGTGGGTTGGGGTGGCGCCACACAGCGTACGCGCAGTGCCTTTGCCTTATTTGAAAGAAGTGATCGAGTTTGCCAATGAGCACCGCTTCCCTGTTCACATGCATGTCGCCGAGCAACCAGCGGAGGTTTCCGCCTGCATTGAAGAGTACGGCAGGTCGCCGATAGCGCTGCTGGCAACCGAGGGCTTACTGAGCAAACGGTTTACCGCAGTGCATGCGATTCACGTTACGCCAAAAGCCGTACGCTTGCTCGCGGATGCTCAGGCGGCAGTTTGTGCTTGTCCAACCACAGAACGGAATCTGGGCGACGGCATTGTTCCAATCGATCAATACTTCGCTCAAAGTGTGCCGGTGAGCCTGGGTACAGACAGTCATGCACAGATTGATCTGATGGAAGACGCGCGCGAACTGGAATATCACCTGCGCCTGCGAAAGATGGAACGCGCGATCCTTGCGTCTGCGGATGACGAAGGGCCCTCGGCAATTGCCGCACGGCTGTTTCAATGTGCAACCGTTAATGGCGCGGCAAGCATTAACGCGCCGGGCGGCAGCCTGGAAGCTGGGCGCGCGGCAGATTTCTTCACCGTTGACCTCAACGATCCGTCGATTGCCGGCGCGTCGTCAGATGATCTTCTTTCAGCCGTTGTTTTTTCTTTATCAAGGACGGCGATTAAGGATGTGGTGGTCGGCGGTAAGCGCATTGTGGAAGATGGCCGACATGCTGATCAGGAAGATATTGTTGAGAGGTTCAAGAAGCTGCAGAAAAACCTGTGGGGTTGATTTGGAATAAGAAGAGCGGAGGGCAGCCCTACCTTCCCAACCCCGAGCTTGACGACTTGAGCGCTGATTTCTGATTGAAAGGCTTTCAAGGCTGAAGACAGTGGCGCTGATGAATAGCCTTTAAGGTCGGGAAGGCGGGCTCGTCCCCGCTTTTCTGTTCCATGAAAGAAAACATGACGGTTAAAGAAACGCTCGCTGATTTAGTTGCTATCGATTCAGTCTCGACGAGATCAAATGTTGAGATTATTGACTACCTGTCACGTCGCTGCGAAGCGTTAGGGTTTCAAATCAAACGACTACCCTACACTGACGACAAGGGCGTTAAAAAAATAAACCTGATTGCTATATCGGACGCAAATTTTTCTGCTGCCACACCCCAGGTTGAACTAGCACTCGTGGGTCATACGGACACCGTTCCTTACGATTCCAATTGGAGGGAGGCGCTTCAGCTCAACGAACGCGACGGAAGGCTTTTTGGACGCGGCGCCTGCGATACAAAGGCGTTTATCGCCGCTGCGCTCACGGCTGTCGAGAGCATGGACCGAGAAACCATAGCTCGTCCCTTCGCTCTCATCTTTACTGCTGACGAAGAGATCGGACTAATCGGAGCCAAGCGGTTGGCGGAGACGCGCGCTGTCCGGGCGCGTTATGCGATCGTTGGTGAACCAACCTCGCTTCGACCCATGCGCGCTGGGAAGGGGTACTGTCTCGCTGAGATCAAAGTTACAGGTCGCGAGGCACACAGTGCTTATCCGCAGCTCGGGACCTCAGCAGTATTCGGCGCCGCGCGTCTCATCTCGTCGATTGAAACGATTGCGCAAAAACTCTCGACCGAACAACACCCGGCGTTCGACCCTGCCTACACGACACTTAATGTTGGGCTGGTACACGGTGGTACAGCAAAAAACGTTATCGCTGGTGACTGTCACTTTACGCTCGAGTGGCGCCCAATCCCCGGGCAGAACCCTGGCAAGTTGCTTGAGTTGCTAAAAGCCGCCATTGATGACGAGAAAAGGCGCGATCCGGAGTTCATTTGCGAAATGGACGCGGCACGGACCGATCAGGGTTTTGAAACTCCAGCAGGTTCGCAGGTCGTTAAGATGTTGGAGGAATTAACTGGAAACGCAGCCGGTACCGTAGCCTTTGGCACTGAAGCGGCGCAAATGGCGCTACTCGGTGCGGAGGCAGTAGTGCTGGGCCCTGGCGACATTCGCGTCGCGCATCGGACAGGTGAATTTGTTCCGGTTGCTGAACTCGAAGCTTGCGTGAACATTCTCCAACAGGCAATTGAGAGGATCTGTTGAGCTGGCGGTCAAGTCCTGCGCTCCCGGCTCTCGGCGGGCAACTATCCAGCCTCAGATACATCGAAAGGCTGTCCCTCTATCATGAAAGAACAATATATTCGCCGACTTCCCAATCCCCAATTAATATGAAGCTCAAGTTAATACAGATCTTTTTTCTGGGTTTAATTCTCTGTCCGGCGTTGGTCAAGGGGCAGACGCCGCAGACTCCGCTTACCAATCGTGAGCTTGTGACGCTCGTTTATGAGTTGCCGAAACACCCGGAGCGTCGCGATGAGGTTGTCGAAGAGATTCGCAAACGCGGCATCGGCTTCCCGCTGACGGACGGAATGCGTTCGCTGGTGGCAACCAAGAGCGGCAGCGATCCATTGCTGCGCCGCACGTTGGAAGAGGCCGAACGAAGAAGAGTGAACCCGGCGGCCTCTGCGCGACCGCCTGACGCTGAGGCCGAAGAATTGCTCGAACGCACACGCGTGGCAACGCTGGCGGCGGCGGCGGCGATGCCCGATTTCATCGTCAAGCAGTTAGTCAAACGATCGTATGCGTTTGGCACCACCAGCAATTGGATTCCCCAGGATAACCTGACCATCGCGGTCGGCTACCGCGCCAATGCGGGCGAGGAATATAAGGTGCTTGCCGTAAACGGTATGCCTTTGGGACGGGAAGCAAGACAGAGCCGCGACTACAGCAAGGATGTGGCGCCCGGCGCGACGTCGAGTGGCGTCGAATACATCTCCGCGGTCGCGGACGTTTTTAAGCCGGAGTCAAAGACGGTTTTCAAGTTTGCCGATACCGATCTGGTTCTCGGTCGCCGTACACTAGTTTTTGAATACGAAATCGAGCAGCCGCTATCGAATCTGAACTTGCGCGCCGATACAGCAGCCGCAACCGTGGGCTCACGCGGACGAGTTTGGATTGATCGAGAAACTAACCGCGTGTTGCGTTTTGAACAGGTGGCCACAGAGATACCTGCCGGATTCCCCATCACCGCAGCCAGCAGCCTGATCGACTACGACTGGGTAACCATCGGTGAAAGCAAATATTTGCTGCCCACGCATTCCGAAATTCTGCTCACGCGTACGGACCGAAGCATGTCGCGACAGAGTCGCAATGAGATTCGTTTCCGTGGTTACCAAAAGTTTGGAGCCGAGCTGAAGATAATTGATGAAATCGATGAGAAGGATTTTCCGCCGGACAAGCCTGAACAGCCGTAAGACTCGAAACTAAGCGTCGAGCCAAAAGTGTTTAGGTCGCGACTGTGGAAGAATGGAATTTGGTAATCACACGAAGTCAGAACCGGGAGCGGTAGCGACCGGGTCGGAGCAAGTCGCAAATCCTTGCCAATAATCATAGTCTTGTCGTCAAGAAGCGATTGAAACACTCGCACCGACCCGGTCGCTACCGCTCCCGGTTCTGACTTCGTGTAAACATCCAGTTCAGAAACCACGAGTGAGACCTCTTGTGCCAAAGCACATCAGTAGTTCTACTTTCAACTTGAAACTTGGTACTTGGAACTTCATTGATCGTCTACATATGGAGACATCCCCTCTATCCATTCGGGTGTGATTCAAGCAGAAACAAATTTTGCTAGTTGGGCTATCTCAATTCGCTTCATGAAAGATAGGCCTGAGCCGGCAGCGGTATGCATGTTGCGAAAGGGGCGAGTGTCCAGGGGGATAGCGAGCAGAGGAGTACCTCCCAATGAAGCCCAGAATTCTAATCGTTGACGACGATGAGGCGATCACGCAGCAACTGTTTTGGACACTGAGTGATGACTACGACGTGGTCACAGCAAACGACATGCAATCCGCCGTGCGGCGGGCGACGGTTTATGAGCCGTCGGTTTCAATCCTCGATCTGCATTTGCCCCCGGAGACGGAATCGCCCGAAGTTGGTTTGCGTGTTCTTGAGTACCTCAAGATGCACCTTCCCGAATCCAAGGTTCTGGTCATGACTGGCTCTACTGCCGTGGAAACCCGCAACGCGTGTGACGCAGTTGGAGCCGATGAGTTTCTCGCCAAGCCCTTTGATACAGAACTGCTACTGGCAACGATGCGCCGCCTGATGCCCCCAGTGTTGGATTTGATTTAACTTCTCAATCGCTCTTGAAGAGAGGTCCGTTTAGAGAGGGCTCTGCCCCGGCCCGGGCGGACAAGTGCTTACAAAACCGAGCGCGGTAGCGCCGGATGTTGGAGTCTAGTTTACTAATTTGTATGCATACAAGATCGGTTCTTGACTTAGGTTGCTCTCTTTGGATCCGGCGCTACCGCGCTCGGTTCTGTAAAAACCAGCCGCCTCACTGAATCAACCTGTCGCACTACCAGTTTCTTTGTCGTCATACTGACTTCTCTCTGCGCGTCTGCGATAATGATTGCCCGCGCGAATGCAGTTATGATCTGTGTAGCCACCTGTGATCGTTACGGGTTGAAGAAACCTTCCAACCATTGATCAAATGAGTGAAGCAAGCGACATTGTGAGCGGTGTGAATGAACTGCCGCTCTTCCCTCTGTCGGTGGTTTTATATCCCGGCTTGCCCTTGCCGCTGCACATCTTTGAGCCTCGCTACAGAGAAATGCTCAAGCATATTCAAGCCGGCAATGGTCTCTTTGGCCTCTCCTATTTCGACGCTTCGACAGCAGAACGAGAGATACCCGAGGTGGGAAGCGTCGGGTGCGTGGCGAAAGTGACTGATACGCAGGCGCTTCCCGACGGTCGTTCAAATATTCTCGTCTACGGAGTCATCAGGTATCGCATAGAAGCTTATGTCGAACGAGGCGATCCTTATTTGGTCGTGCGCGTTAGCTACTTTGAAGATGAAGAAGAGGATCCTGAAATTGTTCAGGATAACTCGCGGGCAGTCGCAGAAACATTCACCCGTATCGCTCGCGCTGTACGCACGATAAATGACGAGCGAGCTCACCTTCCTGACATCGCTGCCACGGAGCCTGAACGCCTCTCCTACATGGTCGCGGCCGCCATGGAAGTGGACTCAGATGTGAAACAGGAATTGCTCGAGTTGCGGTCAACTTCCGAGCGCCTGCGACGCTTGAGCGAGATACTCGTCCGCGCTGTCACAGGCTACGAAGAGCGAGCGCGAGTTCACGAACTGGCGAAGGGAAACGGGCATAGCGGTAAAAGGATTGAACTTGAATAATTCAATTTCCCGTCGCAAAACAATGCAATTTTCCATTTCTCATTTTTCATTTCTCATTTTTCATCGCCGGCGTTTTTTTATCGCCTCGTTTTGCGGTTCGTGAGAGTGAGAGTGATTAGAGTGGAAGTAGGCAAGCGGAACAATTGACGTAGGCATGACATTGGCTGAGAATTCGAACAACGAAATTACAGTGACAGTTCTCTTCTTTGGCGCAGCACGCGACGCTGTCGGGCAAGGTGAAGTCAACTACATCTTGAATGGGCGGCCGACGGCCGCGACTGCTCTCGCTGAACTCCTTGAAGAGTTTCCTGGCCTGAAACGATTCGGACGATCGTTACTATTTGCGGTGAACCAGGAGTATGCGGCGACGGATCGCGAAGTCCGCGACGGCGATGAACTG
>DASZDU010000150.1:0-5265 GCA_035941655.1 Pyrinomonadaceae bacterium
GACCTCAGTTGAGTGTCGTGTAGTGGAATCTGTGTCTCCTGCACGACTGCCTGCGCGCTTCTTGACTTCGCCTGAATGACGTCGATATTCGCTTTTGCTGAATCTGCTTTGGCCTGGACCATCTGAACCTGCGAGCGCGCGGCAGCGACCTTGGCGCTAGTCACGTCGTATTGCGCCTTGGCCGAGTCGTAATCGGCTTTGGTCATGCTGTGGCTCGCAAACAGATTCTCGGCACGGTCAAAATCGAGCTTGGCTTTAACGTGCGCAGCTTCTGCTTCAACTAATTGCGCCTTACTTGAGGCGATGCCGGAAAGTGCTTCTTCATGTTGCGCTTTGCTCACGTCAATGCCCGATCTCGCCTCGCTGGCCTGAGATTCTGCTTGTTTGAATTTCACCTGATAGTCGCTCTGGCGGACACGCGCCAAAACCGTGCCCACGCTAATCCGGTCCCCTTCCTGGACATCGCGCATTTTTCCGTCAACGCCGCGAAGCTGGCGAAGCGCGTCAACATAACCGCCGACGTTGAAGGCTAATTGAACTTCGGTGCGGGGAATGATCGTCGCCGAATACCTCGCTTCGCTGTTCGCTGTGTTCAACTCGACCGCCGCGACTTTCACCGGAACGGGCAGTTTCTCCAGCGGTTTGGGTTTGGACCTCACCAACCCCGCCGCTATCACAATCGCCAACAGGAGCACTATGCTCACTGCAACTATTTTGAATGGTTTCTTTTTCATCCGTCCGCTCCTATCCTTTCAGTCCATCTCGATCTTCTGGTTCAACAACCTTCCGCATGTCCGACATGCTCGTCGGTCTTGAATTGGTTTCAATCATTTCATCGAATCAGCTTTCCTCACTCACTTACCGGGTGTAGGCGGATAGTTCTTGAAGAGCTTCGCCATTACCTTTTGTAGGTTCTTGTAGTTCTTGTCCGGGTCTTTCTTGAGCTCGATAGTCTTGACCGCGTCGCCGCGCCAGACCATTTGCTTTTTCCCGACGTCATACAGGTCCATCAACAGTATTCCGACTGGAACGGTTGAAGTTTGGCCCCGCACGTTACGACTGCCACCCCACGGGTCCCATCCAAAGCCAGGTCCGGCGCCGCCCGTTTCCCATAGGCTGATGCTCTTTTCGAGGTTGAGTACAAACTGATAACCGATATAAAGGTCAGCGTTGCTTTCGACCTTGGTGAGCCCTTTTAGCGTGAGCTGCTCTTCGGCTGCCCGCTTGATGGCCTGGTCGATCAACTGATCCGGCACCGCGCCGCCCGGAATTTCGACCCACTGGTAGGTTTTGTATGACGCGAAATTGGCGCTTCGATCATAGTTGTAGTGAACATCCTGGCCGTAGGCGCATGTCGCCATGAACAAGAAAGCTGCCAGCAATGTCATCTGAGTCGTCATTCTCATCGCAGTTCCTCTTCTCCTTTATTTGTCTGCTCCGATTGATTTCTCGTATTCAGCCTTTGCCGTCCAGAAAGCCAACAACGCCTGTTGATATTGATAGTTCGCATCGGCCAGCGTGGCCTGCGTCTGCAACGCGTCCGAGAGCAGCGCCGCCTGCAAC
Organism: Pyrinomonadaceae bacterium; assembly: GCA_035941655.1. Taxonomy (GTDB): domain Bacteria; phylum Acidobacteriota; class Blastocatellia; order Pyrinomonadales; family Pyrinomonadaceae; genus PSRF01. Next base: position 1,564 of record DASZDU010000150.1, read on the forward strand.
TTGTATTTGCTGACCGAAACCCGCATGTTCTCCCGCTCTGTTTCCTGCTTAAGTTGGGCGACGATCAGAGCCTGGCGGGTCTGCTGGAGCTTGCGGAACTTATCGCCGACCTCGATAAGGACAAGACTCTCGGCTTCGCGCAGTCCGTTCTTCGTCTGCTCAATGGTCCTGTCTTTCTCCGCGAGCTGGTTCTTCTTTCGCCCCCAATCAAAGACCTCCCACTTCATCAAGACGCTGAGGCTGGCAGAGCTCTTCGGAATCGCCTCGTCGAAATTCCGGAGTGACATGTAGGTAAAACCAACGCTCACGTCGGGGATGTACTCGGACTTCTTGATGCGCCGATCAACTTCAGCCTGCCTGACCTTAAGCCGGGACTCCCGCAGTTCAGGCCGCTGGTCGAGCGCTTGAGTTCTGGCAACCGCGAGGTCGGCGTCGAAGCCGCCGTCGTCGGGGATCGCGGCCACCCTGAACTCGGCGCGCACGTCGCGCCCCAGCAGGTTGTTGAGCTGCTCCTTCTCGGTGGCTAGTTGATTTGTCAAGTTAAGCGCCTCGTACTCGGCTTTCGCCAGTCGCGTCTTAACCGCAAGGCTTTCGGCTTTCAATGACACCTGTTGAGCGACGTTATCGACCGTCACGCGATCCAACTCGCGGTAGTACCTGATCGCTTCCTGCTGACTGTCGAGGGCACTCTGGGTTTGCAGAATCCCGTAGTAGTTCTGCTTGACTTGATTAATCGTGGTCTGCTGCGCCTGGCGCAGTTTCTCGCCCTCCACCTCGCGCGCTAGCCCGGCCTGCTTAATGTCCAGGCGGATGCGGAGTTGCTGTGACAACGGCTGGAGAATTTGCCCGGCGAAGATCGCTGTCGGCCCGCGCTGGGTGCCGACTGAGAAGAATGGGCCCACGCCGGGAACGACGTTGGTCTCAGCGTTATCGGGGCCGGCATCGTGCTTCACAAACTGCTGTGACACGAGCGAGTACACGTTCATAGAAGGCAGCCGGAGGGTGCGCGCCGCGGCCACCGCGTCTGCGGCTTTGCCAACTGCCAGTTGTGCGTTCTTGACCTGGCGGCTATCGCGCAACGCAATGGAGATTGCCTGGTCGAGCGTCAATACTTCTGCCGGCGCCGCCGCTGCGTTTTGCTGCGCCAAAACATTCAACGGGCTTGCCGTTAGAATGATGATCGCCACTAGATAAACAATTCGACTACCCATTGCTGCTCCTTAAGTGTTCAAGTCGTGCGATTGGCGATTGCGCTGTTGAGCGTCAATCTCCGCAACGATTGCATTTATCAGAATTCCCGTTGACAACAGCCTGACTCCCGTTTGTCGCATCCTGGCGAGTAGTGCTCGCCCCTCAGCATCGATGAAACTGACGTCGGCTAAATCCACCAACATGGTTCTGGAAGGACTAACAGCCAACGCGCTTTCCCAGTGTTGCTCCAATTCTTTAACCCACGGTCCTACCAGCTTTCCCTCGAGCACGAAGCTCGTTACCGGTACCTGATCGTGGATATAAATCCTCAGCATCGTTCGTTCTCCTTCGGCTCTGACCTCTCGCCAGGAGTTCTTCAAAGAATGAACTCATCAACTGCGAGTTAGCCCCCCGCCAGTGGGCCACTTGGGCAACCGTTGTGCCGGACCAGGGTGCACTGGCGTCGCTGCGAATTGTTTAAGTATTGAAGCTGATTGAGTGAGCGATGCTCGATGACATCAGTGTCGAAAGTCGAAACTGTCAACGTCACTGTCAACAGAACAGAAAAGGCTTATCGAGTCCATTGCAGCGTTTCGATTTCGCGAACCGAAGCGAAATCACGACGTTGAGTGCTTCTGAATGCGGTGACGTACCCGGAGCACGAGCTTTTCGTGATTTCACGATTGAATTCCTGAATGTACCCACACTCCTTCTCTGCGAATGTTGAGAGAGATCAAAAACTGATCCGTTTTCCTAATCGAATTATCGTTGGAATACCTGTTGCTTCGGACTTCACCAAATTGGCGTGTGACCAACGACGAGTCGGAGGTGAGGCATTGATTCATGAGGTGAAGTCAAAATCGTATGTGGCGCTGCTGGCGCTCTTGTCGCTCTTCGTATTATTAGCAGCTTGCTTTCTCGTCGCCGCGCAAACCCCGACTCCAGCGCAGCTGCAGCAACGGCCGCGGCTCGCGAGCTTCGTGCCGCCACCGCCTGAGATGGGCGGTGCGTCCCCTTCCACGGGCGAGGAGGTCAGCGAGAACGATGTGGTGCGCGTGGACACGCAACTCATCTCTGTGCCCGTCGTGGTGCGCGACCAGGAGGGACGACCCGTAATGGGACTGACAGCCTCCGCCTTTCAACTTTACGAAGATGACCTCCCGCAGCGCGTCGCAACCTTCTCCACGTCGGACGCGCCTTTCGAAGTCGCTCTTCTGTTAGACACTTCCGGCTCGACCCGCGCAGGGATCGCGCTCATCCGTAGCGCTGCCTATGCCTTCATCGAGTCTTTGCGGCCAGGCGACCGCGTCGCGGTTCTCTCCTTTAATACAACCGAAGAAGGCGGGGCGAAAGTCACGACCGTCGAAGTGCAAAGTTACCTGACCGACGACCGCGAGGCGTTGCGGCGAGCCGTTCAGAACATCGGCGCGAGCAACGGCACTCCCTACTACGACGCGCTCGAACGTGTCGTAAAAGACGTCTTCCGCGACCCACCGCAACCGGAACTGCGGGGCCGACGCGCACTCGTTGCACTGACCGACGGCGTGGATTCAACGAGCGCCTCAGAGTTTGCGTTGGTGCGCGGGCACGCCTTGCAGGCCGGCTTGCTCGCCTACTTCGTCCAGGTGGACACGGAGGACTACGTCGAGGATCGCTTGCTCGCAGATTGCCAGGACGACCGCGCGCTTCGGCTGTCACGCGCGCAGCTCGAACGCTACCGGCGTAACTTCGTTCCCCGTGCAGAGCGCGCCGACTATGCCGACTTCTGCCGCTTGGGGCCGTTTGAGCGCATGGCGATCAGTCGTTCGCTCTATCGGCTCGCACGTCATGAGATGGACCAACTGTCGCGCGACACCGGCGGCAGAACCTTCCAGGCGACCGACCTGTACGCCGCCCGCACGGCCTTCGCCGAGGTCGCCGCCGAGATTGGACGCCAGTACAGCATCGGCTACTACTCCACAAACAAAACGCGTGACGGCGGCTTCCGGCAGATTCGCGTGGACGTGCGTGGAATAGCCGGTGCACAGGTGAGCGCGCGAGAAGGTTATAAAAGGACCCAAGGGGAATAGTAGGGCTCAGCATAAACAAAGCCTTTCGTCTGAGGCCGCGCGAGCCAATCATGGTTTCACGAAAGAGTTCGGAAAATCACGACCCTCATTCGTTCCCTTCGGCGAAATTCAACAGATCACACGTGGAATACCTATTGCCCAGAGGCTTATGACGGAATAACAAAAGGGCGCGAGCCCGCGGCAGACGTTCTGGAGGAAGAAGCAAATGATCCGTGATGACAACTCAAAACGGCCCGACAAAGAGCTGGCGCGTTTGGCCGCGGATGGAGACGCAGCGGCCTTCGACGAAATTTACAATCGTCACAGAAGATTTGTTTATAGCCTCGCGGTTCGTATGACCGGCAATCAAGCGGACGCCGAAGACCTAACGCAGGAATCATTCGTCACGGTCTTGCGTCGGGTCGGCAGCTTCAGAGGGGAGGCTTTGTTTACCTCGTGGCTT
>DASZDU010000151.1:0-18629 GCA_035941655.1 Pyrinomonadaceae bacterium
AGCCATACGGGCGCGACCTGGCCGAAAACGAAAAGCAGTACACCAAGGAACAGCATGACAAAGTATCCACCTAACATTCCGACCATGGAGGAGACGATCAGCCACACCATCACAATGAGCGCGACCCCGAGTAAACTCCAAAATCGCGACCGCACCGCGGCGTAAGTGGTGCGCGCGAGTACCGGTTCATTCCAAAGAAGATGCGTTACCAGGTTCCGCGATGCACCCCCCATTACGATCACGCCAAAAAGGTGTCCGCTAACGATTACGATTGCAGCGCCAAGGAGGAGCAGTGCTATAAAGACTGCTTCACCCGCAGTCGAGACGTTGTCCATCCGCCGAACTGCTGCGGTCCCTATAACCCAACCGACGGCTGAAACGAGTACGGGCGGGGCCGCAATTCGCATTAGTGTGAACAAGTGCCGCCGATAGAGCCGCACGGCGCGGTCAATAAGATCACCAGCCCCCAAAGGAACCAGATGAAGGTCGTTAGCGTCGGATGTAGCCATGGAAACGAACCGCCAGCGGAACTGTACTCTGATTTAAGATCTGAACCTGAGAACCGGAAATCTTGGTCGAGTTCGGGCAAAAATCTTAACACGCACTTAAGCGAAGCGAGCTGCGTTTTATTCCGGAGGACCTTTGACTGGGTTCGGAGGACTCTACTGGGAGGTGCGTGTGGCGGTCGACGCTTGAAGTTCTCGTAAGCGCGCAACTGGAACGGCAAAGTTGAGGTTGTCGTTACTTTCCATGTGCATGACGGCAATAGCAATAACGTGGCCTTCGAGGTTTAGAACTGGTCCGCCACTGCTGCCGGGTAAAACATCCGCGGTGATTTGCAGTCGTTCACCAATCTCGAAAAAGCTCCAGGGTGCACCAACCTCGCCCGCCGTTACGCGCCAATGGGCTCCCAGGGGATTGCTCACCAGCACGACTGGCGCGCCCTGCAATGGTTCAACTTCTGCCAGCGCAAGCGCAGTTGCATCTAAGCACGGCGCATTGAGCTGCAACAATGCGAGATCGGAATTTTTGTCCGCAGCCAAAATGCGATCGGCGGTAAACGTTGTGCCCGCGAAGGTGCTGATGTGAATCTGGCTGGCGGTGTTAACCACGTGCAGGTTCGTTACTACGCGATCAGGCGCAAGGAAAAAACCACTGCCTTGCTTCTCAGGTGTGCCGCGTTGATCGTAAGTGGTTATCAGAACCACGGCACGTTTGACGCGCGCCAACACGTCAGCGGAAGGCCCCAGGGAAGATGGAGAGGAATCTCGTTCGGCCGCGGCCAGCGGTGCGCAAAACAAGCCTGCAAGAAACAGGAAGGTAACCAGCCGAATTGGAATGACCTTAAGCACAGCGCTCCGTGAGCCGGTCTTGCTCCAGACCCGCTCTCTATTAACGATTTGATTGAGTAGTTAATAAACGACGATTGCGGACAATCTCCCGCATCACAACGTTTCCCGCCTCTTGGTGGTTGCGCTCTCAAGGCGTGAAAATTTCTAAAGCGTGGCTTGCTCTCCTGCTCGTAATCAAAGGCGAGCGGGAATAAATTGCCCACAGACGGCGCAACAAAATCGTCGTTCGAAACGTAGCTACTACATTCGACGTGTTTGCGTAAATCCGTATGAGCGGTCGATAATTGCCGAGGTTCGCAACACTAGGAAGTTTTGGAAATACTCCCATGAAATACCCCCAGAAACGTAGTTCTGCTCTCACAATCGCAATTCTCCTGGTCGCCTTGCCGGCCCTTTTTATCACCGCCTGTTCGAATAAAGCAGCACAGGGAGGTTTTGAGCGTCCGCCGGCGCCGGTTTCTACGGCGGTGGCTGTAGCCGAAGACGTCCCCACCTACCTGGATGCGATCGGCAAGACCGTGGCGCGCGAAGTGGTATCTATCCAGCCTCAGGTGTCAGGGCGTATTACCGGGATTCATTTCACTGACGGTGCGAACGTGAGGAAGGGGCAACTACTATTCACGATCGACACGCGGCCTTTCGTGGCGAGTTTGCGTCAGGCCCAGGCGAACGTATCGAAAGACACTGCTTTAAAGAAACAGGCAGAGGCTAACCTTGCCCGGGAGGTCGCACAGGCGAAGTGGGGTGAGGTACAGGTCAAGCGCTATCGCGTGTTAGTTGATCAGGGAGTCGTTGCGCGAGAGCAGTATGAAGAGTTGCGCGCGAATCTGGATTCGCTTAACGCGAATGTAGGCTCGGCTCGCGCTGCAGTTAACAGCGCTGCTGAAACTATCAAGGTGGATACGGCTGCGGTAGAGAGCGCAAAGGTCCAACTCAGCTATTGCTCCATCCGCTCACCGATTGATGGCCGGGCGGGCCAGCGTCTGGTGGACGTGGGGAATGTGGTCAATCCGGGTGGGGGTTCAGGCAACAACGATTCGAATAGTGACACTCCCGGCAATGGCAATGCATTGCTGGTCATCGAACGGTTGGATCCAATCTACGCGGACTTCACTATCTCTCAAAACAACCTGGCCGAAGTTCAGCAACAGATGCAGGCGGGCCGGCTCAGAGCCGAAGTGCGGCTGCCCGACACTGCCGATGAACCGGTTATCGGCCAACTCACATTTCTGAACAACGCGGTGGGAAATACGACTGGCACCGTGAATCTGCGCGCAACGATTCCCAACGCGGGACATATATTTTGGCCTGGGCGTTTCGTCAACATTCGGTTGGTACTAAACACAATTCATCAGGCTGTACTAGTGCCGTCTTCCGCTCCGCAAATGTCGGCCAAAGGGTCGTTCGTCTACGTGGTCAAGCAGGACTCGACAGCCGAGCAGCGGCCCGTGTCGCTGGGCCAGCGGCAGGGAGACTTGATTGTGGTTGAAAGCGGGGTGCAGCCCGGAGAGAACGTTGTCATCACGGGCCAGCTGGGTGTGACACCAGGCGGCAAGGTGCGCATTGAGCAACCCGCGGCCTTGCCCGCGGCTGGCAATGGCGGCAAGTAATTTGGCCGGATCAGATCTGTCAGTACCGCCTGCGGTAGCGGGCGGGTAACGCTCGTCAAACCCACCCGCTACCGCAGGTGGTACTGACTTCATCATCCGCGGCTAATCGGACTCATGAATTTATCTGAACCCTTCATTCGCCGACCCGTCATGACGGCGGTCTTGACGCTCTCAGTAATCCTGTTTGGCGTACTGAGCTACCTGCAACTGCCGGTGAACGATCTGCCGCCGGTCGACTATCCGGTTATTCAGGTTTTCGTAGGTTATCCGGGCGCCAGTCCGGATACGATTGCCAACAATATAGCCACGCCGCTCGAGCGCCAGTTCATGCAGATTAACGGACTCGAGGTGGTAACCTCATCGAGTACCCAGGGCGTCGCAACTTTAACCCTCCAATTTGCGCTTGAAAAGAACATCGATGTAGCTGCGACTGATGTGCAGACCGCCATCTCGCAGGCCATCGGCAGTCTGCCCGCCGACTTGCCGTCGCCGCCGACGTATTCGAAAAGCAATCCTAACGATCAACCGATCATGTACATCGCGATGACCAGCGATTCGGTCACGCCCGGGCAGCTTTACGACTACGCGAGCACACAGGTGGGCCAGCGCCTCAGTATTCTTCCCGGAGTGTCACGCGTGAACGTCTACGGCACGAAGTCGGCCATTCGCATTAAGGCCGATCCTTCCTCAATGTGGGCGCGCGGCATCTCGATTGATGATCTGAGTGCCGCGATCAAGGCCGGCACGAGCTACACCGGAGCAGGCCAGCTGGACAGCAGCACCGGAACCGCGATCCTGCGGCCGCAAGGTCAACTTGAAACTGCTGAGCAATACAGCAACTTGATCGTTGGCGGCACCGGAGACGCGCCAGTCTATTTGCGCGACGTGGCTGCGGTTAAGGATTCAGTTCAGGACGAGCGCGTCAACATGCGTTTCTGGGTGCGCGGCTACGAGGTGCCCTCAGCCACAGTAATCGTGGCGGTCAACCGTAGAGCGGGCGCCAATGCGGTTGAAGTCTCGAAAAGCATTCGTCAGATTTTGCCGCAGGTTAGTTCTCAATTGCCGGGCTCAATTCGCATCACGCCAATCTATGATCGCTCGCTCAGCATTGTTCATTCAGTGACTGATGTGGAAACCACTCTGATCATCGCCTTCGTCCTGGTAGTGATCGTGATCTTCGCATTCCTCGGTCGAGCCACCGATACGCTCATTCCCACTGTCGCGCTGCCCTTGTCTCTGCTCATTACTTTCATGGCGATGAACGCGCTGGGCTACAGCCTCGACAATCTATCGTTGATGGCCTTGACCCTGGCAATCGGGTTCCTGGTTGATGATGCGATTGTGTTTCTGGAAAACACCGTGCGCCGTATGGAACGCGGGGAGCAGCCGTTTGAAGCGGCCATCAACAGCGCCAAAGAGATCAGCTTCACCATCATGTCGATGACCATCTCGCTGGCGGCGGTTTTCATTCCGCTGGTGTTTATGTCAGGGCTGGTGGGTCGAATCTTCCGCGAGTTTGCCATCACCATCGTGATTGCAATCTTCGCTTCCGGTTTAGTGTCGCTTACGCTCACACCACTGATGTGCGCCCGACTGCTGAAGCCGCGCGGCGAAGGCACGAAAAAGACCTGGATGGAACGTGTGATTGGCGGCATCGAGAAACGCGTGCTCGCCATGTATGGCGGATCGCTTTGGTGGTTTCTCAGACACCGTTGGGTTTCGCCGGTGATTTGGGTAGTTTGCCTGGCGGGGACCATCGGGCTCTTCATTCTCATCCCCAAAGCATTCCTGCCGCCGGGCGATAGCAGCGTCATCTTCGGCGCCTTCATCGCGCGCGAGGGTTCGTCGCCGGCGCAAATGCAGGAATTGCAGAATCGCGTGGACGAAACGCTTCATCAGGATCCAAACGTCATCACTGATTTCACCATGACAGGCGCGACGGGATTCCTGGCTTCGAATCAAGGCATTATGTTCACCTTCATCAAGCCGCCGGAAGAGCGCCAGCCCATCCAGGAAGTAACGGCGGAGATGATGGGTAAACTCAACTCAATTCCGGGAGTGTTCACTTTTCTGCGTCCGTTTCCCGTTCTGGAAATCAGCACCGGAGTAACCAGTCAGCAGCAGGGCCAGTACGCTTACGCCGTGTCGGGTGCTAATCCCGCGCAGGTTTATGAAGTCAGTCAGAACCTGCTGGGCAAACTGATGGCGTATCCGGGCTTTCTCACCGTTTCGTCCGACTTTTATAACAACACTCCAAACATCAATATCGATCTTCGTCGAGATCAGGCGAAGACCTACGGTGTATCCGAATCACGTATCTTATCGCTGCTGCGCACGGCGTATTCGCAAAACTATCTCTACTTGATCAAGAAGCCGGAGGACCAGTACCAGGTCATACTGGAAATGCAGGATGCCGCGCGCGCGAATCCGGAAGACCTCGGAAAACTCTACATCAGATCCGACGACGGACAACGGCTCGTTCCCCTCGGGGAGTTGGTGACCTGGAAAACAACGCTCGGTCCGCAGACTGTGAATCACTTAAATCAGTTTACGAGTGTCACCCTCTTCTTCAATCTAAAGCCGGGAGTGGCGCTCGGCGACGCTACGAATTACATCAACAAAGCAGCGGCCGAAATTGTGCCACCCGGAGTGCGTGGTGAGCTGCAGGGTGAGGCGCAAACTTTCGCGAACACCGTCACCAGCCTGACTCTGTTGATGGGTTTGGCCGTCTTCGTGATGTATGTGATCCTGGCAATCCTTTACGAAAGCTACGTGCATCCCCTTACCGTGCTATCGACACTACCCACTGCTTTGGTGGGCGGTTTGTTGACACTCCTTCTCTTTGGTCAGGAGGCGTCGCTCTACGCTTTCGTGGGTATGTTCATGCTGATGGGAATTGTGAAGAAGAACGGCATCATGATTGTCGACTTCGCGCGCCAGCGCGTCGACGCCGGCGAGGCAGCGGAACAAGCTATTCACGACGCCAGCATGGATCGCTTCCGGCCAATCGTGATGACCACGCTCGCCGCAGTCTTTGGCGCAATGCCGATTGCGCTTGGGTTTGGCGCCGATGGTGCTTCACGCCGGCCGCTCGGGTTGGTGGTAGTTGGCGGGCTGGTAATCTCGCAGTTCATCACGCTCTACATCACGCCGGTGATTTATCTCTATCTGGAACGCTTCCAGGAAGACGTGCTCGACCGAACCTCTTTCTTCGGCTCGCGCAAATCGCGCCAACCGAAAGTCGGCGAGACACAAAGCGAACCTGAACAAGTGCCATCCGATCTGGCTACAGAAAACTGACTCCACTTCGCTATTCGTTCTGAAGGTAGCCTGTAACTCAACGCCGACAGAATATTGGAAAGTTAAGACGTGGGACGTAGTGATGTTGTCAGTCTGGAATCACGGCATAATTCGCACCACTAACCGGAGTAGGTGGCTCGGAGCCTTGCGGCATATTCCACAATTCCACGAGTAGATTAGGACGTGGTGGTCCAACCAAAGTTACGATGCGCCGTGCGTCGAGTCCCCTCGAGTTAACCAAATAGTCAACAATGCGTCTCTTGTGTTTTTGTACGTCGCCGGTTTGGTCTCTTTGGCTGGGATATACGATTACGTAGGCGGTCGCAGTTGGATCGGTCTTTAGCTCGATCATGAAATTATCCAGTCGGGCCTTCTCATCATTGCTGGTTATATCGGGATACTCGTCAAACTTGCGTGCAGGCCGGGCAGCTATCGGGATTGAGACCGCGCAACTTGCTGAGCAATCCAGATTGTACCCTCCGATGGAGAGTGTGGCCTTAACCATTTGGCCAGCAAGACCCTTGGTATCAACAGTGATTGAGCTAGTCCCTTGCCCCTCAATAATTTTGCCAGCCGACAGGGTCCAATTATAGAGGGGTGCGACTCCCGCCGGGCCACCTGTTACGTTAGTTGAAAATTTCAGTGGCGCATCAGCCACCACATTGTCCGGACATGCGATAACCGCAGTCGGGCAAACTGGCCGAGGAGCGCAGCGATTCACCAGTACTGTAGTTGAAGAAAGCGCTTCGCACACCTCCTCGCCATTGCCTGCGTCGGCGTGCACGAATGCCTGGTAATAACCAGGTTCAAGGCCTGAGAGATCCCAGGTTACGGTGGTTCCCTCAGCATCAATCTTTCCAGCGCTCGTGGACCAGCGGTATCGTATTGGTTGGCCGCTTGGGGCGTTCGCTTTGGCGTTTAGCTGTACGCGGGAACCGGAATTACCTTCGCCGGGACAGGCCGAAACAATGGAGGAATCAGCAGTGAGGTCGATGTTCAAAGGAGTGAAGACACTACTCACCTTCACGGGCTGCTGAGCGAAAATGGGGCTTGCACAAATCCCGAACATTACCCAAGCCAATAGCAACAATCGTATTGGAAGCTGACGATTGAGTCTGAACATTTCCACTCCTGTTGTCTTTCGCATCTCTGACGTTCTTTAAGGCCAAAAGTTAATTGCGGCGGCGCCTTCGCGTAGGTGCATCGCGCGCGGGGTTTACATCACCTGCCTGCACCGTTGGAGTAGGCTGAGGTGCGGTCGCGCCGCTGGGCACAATCCATAACTCAACACAATCTTCCTCGCGGAATCCACCGTTGAGCACGATGATTTGTGACGAGTTAATGCCTCGTTTTGCCACCAGATAGTCCAGCGCTCGCGCTCCCAGACGATTCGCTTCACCGCTACGGCTGTTACGTCCGGCGTAAGCAATAATGTACGCAGTCGTTGAAGGATCGCTTTGTAGCTGAACTGCAAGGTTATCCAGTCGCGCCTTCTGATCGTCGTAGGCGCAGCTGCAGCAAACATCAAATTGTTTTGCCGGGCTCTCGCGTGCCTCGACCGGCGGTATCAATGTCGAAGCTTGCGCCGACTGCCGGCACGCCGCATCTCCTGACCCGTCATCCACTACCAGCCTGGCCGTGATGCTCTGGTTGGCGAACCCCGTCGAATCTACTGTGATAGTGGGAGTACCAGCGCCACTAAGAATCCTGGCGGTCGCCGGACTTACCGTCCACGTGTAGTTGAGCGCTGAACTCCCCCCGTAAGTTACATCACTCGTGAAGGTAATTACCTCGCCGTCGTTGACCGAAGCAGGTGCGGAAAGATTCACTGGGAAGGGGCACGGAGAATTCGGCACTGGCGGCAGTCCGGGTTTGTAATTTAACGCAATACACTTAATGCGCCCAGCTTCAAGATTGACTTCGCGAATCCATCGCTTACCGTCTGGCAAGATAATTACGATCGAGTGTCGTCCGGGGTTGAGATTCCAGATACGCCCCTCGGTTGTGGTCGCGTCCTCGGGCTTGCCATCCACTTCCACTGGAAGACCGAGCGGAGTGGTCTGAACCTTGAGAGTTCCGTATCGAGCAGGTTTCTTCTTGGCGTAGGTAACGGAAGCTGGAGAGACGCAGGAAAATATACATGCGACCAATAGCGTGAACGCCAGTTTGACGTTTGCGGAGGGCGTCTTAAGTCTCATCTCGATTAGCCTCCTCGATAGCGTCAACTCGCGCCGCCAGTTTCATTCCTGCATAGCGTCTGCGTAAGACCGCTCCGAAGGCGACCAGTCCTGAGCCGAACAGTAAGAGGGAGGCGGGCTCTGGTATTGGAGTCTGTGGCGGCGGCGTAACGATGCCGGGAGGCGGAGGCGTAGGCGCCTGGAACGGGGGGACGTCAGGATTGTCCTTATCGTGGGGAAAGAAGAACGGTATCGCTGTCAGGAAAAGCAGCGGCCATTTCGGTAATCCACCACCAGCCACCAGAATTTCGCCGCAATCGCAAATTGTGACATCCACGTCACCTTGGGGAATGGTCTGAACAGCACTCTGAGGCTGATCTGAGCTAACGGCAACACCGGCTAGAATCGAAGTGGAGGCTCCCGGCACAGAAGTACCTTCCTCAGGCAAACCGCGAAACCGCAGCTCCATGGAATTCCTTTGACCACCAATGAGCTGTATTACATCGCTCATTGTTACCGGGTCAGCCTGGATTGGCGTACCAGCCAACAACAAGACGCTGACTATCCCAGCGATGGCTCGGAAAAACCTACAGCGCATGTGAACTGCCCCTACTTCTGTCAGCCACACAAGCTGCTTTCGTCGTCGATTCTGAATCATAGAAACTCAAACCTGTCCGTTCTGCATTCCTCCCGTGACTCAAATTGAATTCCCCACAATTTCAGCCCATACCCATCAACAACCGTGTTGATGAATAAGAATGAACGAGAGCAAATGGGAGGGGGATGTAAAAGAACCGGCAATTGACGAGCCGCAATTTTTCCCAAGCCGTTGTCCAAATATGCTTTGAGAATCTAAGTATTTCGCTGCTTGTCAGCCCGCAACCTGTCCAAGATTCAGACTACTTCTGAATTCTGGACAAAAATGGCTCGTCTTTGTCAGCTACTCAGAATCCAATCGATTTCCATAAGAGGCTGAGAGGTGATTTGTAGCTTCCAAAGGGCCGCGTGATACACTCGCTTCGCCAACCATTTTGACGAGGTTTTGGTGAAGTGCACTGAGGCCTTCACGCTTTAGAAGGTCGTAGATCAGAGCACCACGACGATTTCTGAACGCTACTCATCGTGGGATTGGAATATTACTTTCGGCAGTATCTCAGCACGCTGATATGGGCGCTGGTGCTATTGTTAATTTTTTTCCTGCTCGAGCGCTTAGCTCCGGCGGAGAAAGCTCAACCGAGAGCCGGGCGAATTTTCAACCTCGCTTACACGCCACTCGTCATTGCGATCATATTTCTGTTGCAGCCCCTGTTTAGTCCGCTTTATTCCTTCGCGTTGACCTCGACCGGTGGCGGGTTGCTTTCTAGATTCACAAGCGCGCAGAAGGGACTGGCGGGCCAGTTAATTTTTGCTTTCGCCTTCGCCGTTGTCTGGGACATTTGGGCGTATTGGGTACATCGCCTGCAGCATACCAATGCATTCTTGTGGCATACCCATAAATTCCATCACTCCGACACCGCGCTCAATTCGACTACTCAGTCCCGGCACCACGCTCTGAACTATGTTTTTTTGCTTATTGTATATGTGCCAGTCATTGCGCTACTCGGCCCGCAGCAGCCACACTTCATAGCCACCTTTCTGATGTTCAGACTGTGGGGCTTCATAAATCACGCGAACGTTCGTTTCAATCTTGGGCCATTGACCCCCGTCATCTCAGGACCGCAGTGGCATCGCATACACCACTCCATTGACGCCGCACACCTTGACCGGAACTTCGCAACTTTCTTCCCTTTCATAGACATTCTTTTTGGAACTTACTATGCCCCGCAGAGAGGTGAATATCCTGCCACCGGTTTGCTTACAGACGAGCAGACTAGCGACCTTCGCGAAGCCACGGTGGCACCTTTATTTGCCTGGAACAAAATGGCACGGGTGCATCTCCGCCAAAATCAGAACGATTAGACGGCAACGGCAAGAGTCTTGAGATAGCCGGCGATCACCCTTGAAGGAAGACCATCGTCCTTTAAGCGGCCGGCATCAATGAGGAACACGCGCCGGCACATTCTTTCAATGGATGTCAGATCATGACTCACAAAAAAAATGGTGCGGCCTTTGCTGCTGACATCTTTCATTTTAGCAAGGCACTTTTGTTGGAATGTCGCGTCGCCGACAGCCAACACTTCGTCAAGAATGAGAATCTCCGGCTCGAAGTGAGCAGCTACGGCGAAAGCTAAGCGCAAGTGCATTCCAGAGGAGTAGTACTTGATTGGCGTATCGAGAAACTCCTCAAGTTCTGAAAAGGCCACGATTTCGTCAAACTTATTTCTGATCTCCTCGCGTCGCATCCCGATGATGGCCCCGTTCAGGAAAATGTTTTCCCGGCCTGTGAGATCGGGATGGAATCCGGTTCCAATCTCGAGCAGGCTTCCCACGCTTCCATAGATATCTACCTCGCCGGTCGTGGGCTTGATAATGCGCGAAAGCACTTTCAGCAGAGTTGATTTGCCTGCGCCATTGCGGCCGATAATGCCCACTGCCTCACCGGGCTGAATTTCAAAACTAATGTTTTGCAAAGCCCACAATATTTTCGGTTCTGAAGGCTTGCGGCTACTCAACCTGTCAAAGGGATATTTCAACCCGCGGGTCAGGGTTTCGCGCAAGGTTGGCTGCACCGTGGCTAGTTGGCCCAGCCGGTATCTTTTGCTAAGGTTTCTGACTTCAATAATTGGGCCCATCGTTCGGCTCTAGATGATATCCACGATGTCTTCTTCTATTCGGCAAAAGGCCTGAACGAAATAGATAAACAGTACGACAATCACTGCTGCCGAAATACCGATGCTGGTCCAGTCGAATGGCAGGTTAAAAAGAGACGCGCGGAAGCCCTCAATTAATCCTGCCAGTGGATTGAGTGAATAAATAAGTCGCCACTGTCCAGGAACCAGGTTCGAGGGATAAATGATCGGCGATGCAAACATCCAAACCTGCAATAGCAGCGGCAAAAGGCTTCCGACATCGCGGTATTTGACGTTTAGAACGGAGAACCAAACACCGAACCCAAGTGTCAGGACCGTGGTAAGCAGAAAAAAGAGCGGAAGAACCAGCAAACTGCGTCCCACTTCTATCCGGTAGTAGAGCATCATCAGTACCAGCATGGATGACGCTGTCAGGAAGTCGATGAGGCGCACACCAACCAAGGCCATCGGAATGATGATGCGGGGGAAGTAGACTTTCGTAATCATGTAGCTATTGGCAAGTAGTCCACTGCTACTAATGGCTACGGCGTTTGAGAAAAACATCCAGGGCAGCAGGCCCGCGTAAGCAAAGAGCGGGTAGGGCACACCATCTGAAGGCACGCGCACGAGCTTGCTCAGAAAGACAGTGAAAATAATCGCCATCAAGAGCGGTTGCAGGATGACCCAGGCTGCGCCCAGGACAGTCTGTTTATAACGAACTTTTAGATCGCGCCAGACAAGGAAGTAGAGCAGTTCGCGATGCGTCCAAACTTCAGACAAGCTGGACCTAACTCGCGCCTTCCCGGGACGAATTTTTATCATCGGCTCCACTGACAAATCGCGGGAGTGAGAATGATCCACCGTCGCCGAAGCCGGCACTGTGGCGCCAGGCGCC
Organism: Pyrinomonadaceae bacterium; assembly: GCA_035941655.1. Lineage (GTDB taxonomy): Bacteria > Acidobacteriota > Blastocatellia > Pyrinomonadales > Pyrinomonadaceae > PSRF01. The sequence continues at coordinate 12,064 of DASZDU010000151.1, forward strand.
TGCGTTTGTTCCTCGATCATTCCGTGCACGTTATTATTCTGAATCCGATCTTCTCAGGCTCTGCTTTCTCATCACCCGCGAACTCTCAGGCATCACCCGCCAAAAAGGACGAAGCACGAGAAACCCCAGCTGGCGTGCACGCTGGTAGATTCGGTAGGCAGAATTTTTGAGACAGGCAACGTAAATGGGCCAGTAGATATGAAAAAACAGCTCCAGGAAAAGATAGCGGGAAGCCAGATACGCGAATACCGGAATAGCGGCAATCATTCGCCAACCAGACAGCAACGAGTTATGGCCTCGGCCTCTCCGGTCGCTCACCTCGGTGTAAACTTTGTAAAGGTCTCTGACCGTGGTCCTCAACGTAAAGCGTTCGATCATTAGTTGCCTGCCCGCCCGGCCCATGACGCGGCCTTTTTCCCGGTCGCGCAACATTTGCACGATGCCGCGAGCGAGGTCGCGAGGGTTGGAAGGCTCGACCAGAATCCCGGTCTCACCGTCCCGTACAGTATCAACCAACCCGCCAACGCGCGTGGCCACGGTCGGGCATTCCATTAGCAACGCTTCTATCGTTCCACCCAGGCACTCAACCAACGATGCCTGTACCGCGACGTCCAGTGCTTTTAGAACTTCGTTTGCATCGGACCGGTATCCGGTAAAGATGACGCTGTTTTCAAGACCGAGAGTACGCACGAGCTCCTTGACGTCTTCCATGTGCTCGATCCCGGCTTCTCCCCAACCGGAACCGATTAACAAAACTTTGGCGTTTGGTATCTCGGCTAAAATATGGGGAGTAGCTCTTACCAGGTCGTCCAAGCCTTTGACTCCGCGCTCGTGCATGCACTCGGGTACCCACCGGCTGCTGGGCAGTTTTGCATAGAAAAAAGCGATCTGCCCGATCAGGGGCGTGTCAGCTGGCCAGCCATATTCTTCGCGAATTTTGGCCGGCTGAACCTGCTCCGGATCAAATTGGCGCTCATCGGGTCCGTAGTAAACCAACGCCATCTTTTCATCCTTGACGCCCATCTCCCGGCAAAGATCCATGGTCAGCTGACAAGCGGGAATCAACATTGAATCCATCGAGCAAGTTGCCTGATCGATCCAAAACGTAAGGGGAGCTTGCAAATGAAAAGGCGACGCGTACATCGATAGGCGGACGGGTACATCCGCAAGCCACCCGGCGAAACGAGTAACGACCATTGAAAAGAAAAGGTGAGACTGGACGACGTCTACGCGTTCTCGCCTGAAAAGTCGAGCCTGTCGCAGAATTGTAAATGGCAGCCCTAGAGTTCCACGCAGCGAACCAAACTGGAAATTCTCAACAAAGTAAGGAATGTGGTTGGAGCGCAGAGTATCGATCAGACTCCCCCTCTCGCCTCCAACTACCGCCATTACATCACAACCGTTGATGTCGCGCAGATCTCGCAACTGTTCAACCAGCCATCTGCCCCCTTCGGCGCTGGCGATAACCTGGCAAACTTTGAGTTTGCGTGCAGATCGCTGTATTTGGCTGGGTAGAGGCTCGCCATGAACTTCAGGCGCTGGCTGCGTCATGGATAGATGACTCCGGTGCCTTGTACTCCGGCACGATGCGTCTAAGACACGTCAGAATTAATTCTCGATCCCCAATTCGAGTTGCCTGTCTCAACTCTTCGAGTTGTCTTTTAAGTAATGAAGGGGCGTTGCTCCCGACGTCGGTCGAATCGCGGGCAGAAGCAGAGCCATTGCGCGACATAAATATCTTCTGGTGTTCGGTGCGTTCATACTTGTCGCCCAGGAGAAATAACTCTTCGAATAGCTTTTCGCCGTGCCGCACACCGGTAAACTCGATGTTGATGTCACGCCCTTCTTCCAAGCCCGCAAACTGGATTAAGTAGCGAGCCAGATCTGCTATTTTGAGGGGTTCACCCATATCCAGCACGAAGACCTCGCCACCCTTTCCAAATAGCATTGCCTGAAGCACAAGGTGCACAGCCTCAGCAATAGTCATGAAATAACGAGACATCTCAGGATGCGTTACTGTGACCGGACCGCCGTTATTTATTTGATCGTGGAATATGCTCAAGACGCTGCCACGGCTGCCGAGCACGTTGCCAAAACGGACGCTAACGTAACAGCGGCCACTTGATTTCGCCGCCTGGCAAATGATTAATTCGGCTACGCGCTTGGTTGCGCCCATTACACTGGTCGGGTTTACTGCTTTGTCGCTCGAAATCAGAATTAGATTCTGGATGTCGTTGGCCAGCGACGCATTCACCACGTTGTTGGTCCCCAGTATGTTGTTCGTGACAGCGTCTTCGAGATTCTCTTCCATTAGCGTAACGTGTTTGTGCGCAGCCGCATGAAAAACAATGTGCGGCCGACAGGCAGCAAACGTCTTATGCAAGCGATTCGCGTCACGCACGTCTGCAATCACACGAACCTGTTTTAATCTCGGATGCAGATGAGACAACTCGGAAGCGAGGGTGAAAATGCTGTGCTCGCCGTGCCCAAGCAATACCAGTTCAGACGGGCGGTACTTCGCGATCTGCCGGCATAGTTCCGCCCCTATCGAACCACCTGCCCCGGTAACCAGAATGCGATGGTCGTGAATGGCCTGGCGCAGACCGTCCTCGTTAATCTCCAATGTGTCTTGCCTGAGCAAATCTTCAATTTCGACATCACGCAATTGAAGTCGACCTGGGCTACGATGACCTGAATTCTCATCAGAGCCTGTCAGCATGCAGACTGGCAGACGCGCTTGTTTGCAAATCGCTACCACCTCGCGGATGGTCTTGCTCGCGGCCGTCGGCAACGCGATGATCACCAACTCAATCTCTAGAGTTTGTGCAATCTCCCGCAGGTCCTGAAGATTTCCCATGACCGGCAAGCCACGAATCTGATGTTCGAGTTTGCCACTATCGACATCAATGAAGCCCAGCGGGCGAATTCTCAGGTTGCAATCTTGCTGGGCTCTATCAACCAGAAGAGCAGCGGCCTCCCCAATACCGATGATGAGCGCGCCCAGCGACTCCGCGAAACTATTTTTGAAATAGCGGTCGTATGTGTTTAGCCGCATCGAGAGGTATTCTCTAAGAGCGAGGGACAGCCCTCGTAAACAAATCGTCTGATTGTTCCTGGTGAAATCCCAGAGAATCTAACATAAATTCTTTTTTGGCTGACAAAGGCATACACTGGCGTTCCACAGATTCTCTTCTTAAAACCAACAGATATGAAACGAGTGGTTATTATAGGTGCTGGCGGACATGCGCGCGAAGTCGCAGACATTCTGCTGCATCCAACCAGCGAAGAGCTTTCGGTACTTGGGTTCGTAGTTGATAATCCGGAGCTGCATGCCAAGGTAATTGGAGGGCTGCCGGTTCTGGGAAATTGGTGCTGGTTCGAGAGTGCCGACCGCAGTGACTTGTTTGTAATTTGCGCCGTTGGTTTGCCTGAGGTTCGCAAACAACTCGTCGACCGTGCCCTAACACAGCACCTCAGGTTTACCAACGCGATTTCGCCTCTAGCCTGTATCTCGCGTGAGGCGACATTGGGCGAAGGTGTAATGATCTTCCCGTTTAGTTTCGTCAGCTCCGGCAGTTCAATCGCCGATCACGCAATCGTGAATGCGGGAACAACTGTAAGCCACCAAACCAGTGTGGCTCGTTACGGGACGCTTAGCCCGGGAGTTCATGTCGCGGGCAACGTCTCGGTTGGCGAAGGTTGCTTTCTTGGGATTGGCGCCAGCGTTATCCATGGCGTCGCAATTGGAGCGTGGTCGATTATAGGCGCCGGGGCGGTGGTGACTCGAGACGTGCCAGCAGGTGTGGTCGCGGCAGGTGTACCAGCCAGAGTAATTAACGCCAACGAAAAGGGTGTCGAATGACTAAACTTCCGGCGATTCTGGGGCATGAGCCTCTGTTCGCCAACAAAATCAATCTGGTCAAGCCTGCGCCTTCTGATTCGGACGACCTGGTAGAGCAAGTCAGAAAGATCCTGGCGAATGGCAAGCTCAGTAAGGGACAACACCTGCGGGCGTTTGAGGAGACAACCGCGCAATATTTGGGGATCAGACACGCAGTAGGAGTCTCAAACGCTACTACAGGATTGATGTTGATTTATCAAGCGCTTGGTTTAACTGGCGAAGTAGTAGTTCCTAGTTTTACCTTCATGGCAACCGTCAGCGCACTACGCTGGGTCGGGGCGCGCCCGGTGTTTAGTGATGTAGACCGGGAAACCGCCAACCTTGACCCCGACGCGGCGGAAGCGTCGCTGACGCCCCGGACCACTGCAGTGGTAGCAGTTCATAATCATGGCAACCCGGCTGACGTGGATCAGTTACAAACGGTAGCCGATCGCCACGGCCTGCCGTTGATTTTCGATGCGGCACACGCCTTTGGATCTTTGTACCAGGGCAAACGTATTGGGCCGCAGGGCTTTGCAAGTGTCTTTAGCCTTAGCCCGACCAAGCTGCTCGTAGCCGGCGAGGGCGGTGTGGTGGCTACCAATGACGATCGACTGGCGGAGAAGGTAAGGATGGGCAGAGAGTATGGCAACTGCGGCAATTACGACAGCGCATTCCCGGGACTCAACGGACGGATGGCAGAGTTTAACGCCTTGTTGGCTACACACAATCTGCAACGCCTGGAAGGGTCGGCGGTATACCGCAATAGCTTGGCGAAGCGGTACCGGGAATTGCTGAGCCACCTGCCGGGTCTTCAATTTCAAAAAGTGCGCCCCGGCAATCGCAATTCATACAAAGATTTTTCAATCACGGTTGATGCTGATGCTTTCGGGTTGACGCGGGACGAACTGGCTCTGGTCCTGGAGGCCGAAAACATCGAGACGCGCAAATACTACGATCCCCCGGTCCACCTTCAGACGGCATACCGGACATTTGCGCCGCCGGCGGGCACCCTGCCGAACACAGAGTTGCTGGCGGCGCGCAGTTTGAGCTTGCCGATGTGGTCTCACCTGGAAACTTCCGTCGTTTCGCAAATCTCCGGCGCCATCGATGCGGCGCATGAGTTTGCGACGGATATCAGACTATTGCTCGTGCGAAAAAGCCTGGCGGCAGGAGTCACTAACTGACCTTCAACTCTTTGGATGCTATTTTGAAAGCCTTTCATGATCACAGGTCGCGACATCGTCATCATATCCAGTATCGACTGGAATTTCTTGTGGCAGGTCCATCAGGAGATTGCTTTAAGGTTTGCCCAGGCAGGCAATCGCGTCTTCTACATTGAAAATACCGGCGTGCGCACCCCGCACTGGAGCGATGCCGGCCGAATTCTTTCTCGAGTCGGAAGATGGTCCAAATCGCTGCGAGGGCGCGGCGTCGGCCAGGTCGCGGCCAACGTTTCCGTCATCTCGCCGCTGATGCTCCCTCCGTTTAGTTCGCTCGGACGACTGGCAAATCCTTTTCTTTTTTCATTAATGGTGAAGCGCACATTGAAACGGCTCGGTCTGCGAGACCCCATCCTTTGGACTTACCTGCCCACGGACACAGCTTTCGAGATCATTCAAGACCTGCGAACTCCCGGAAGCATGGTCATTTATTACTGCGTTGCCGACTTTTCGCAGCTAACTTCAGACAGACAGCGGCTTCAGGAAGTCGAGCAGCGGTTGATTGAACAAAGTGATCTGGTTTTTGCCAACAGCTCGCAGGTTGCGGAACTTTGCCGACAGTGGAGCAACGACGTGCATGTGTTCCCGCCAGGAGTAGACTTTTTGAAGTTTGCGGAAAATGGCGAATCTCCCGCAGCAGCCCCTCAATCGATCGGGATTGCGGCCCGGCCGCTTCCCAGTTCGCCAAATGGGTCGTTCCTCGGTTCACTGCCTAAACCCTTGATTGGTTATGTGGGAGGCCTTCACCGGTTCGTCGATTACGATTTGCTCGCCGACCTGGCGCGTGCTCGGCCCGATTGGTCATGGGCCTTTGTGGGTCCAATTCACACTAAGATTGGCGAGTTAGCGACATTGCCAAATGTCTTTTTTCTAGGGCAGAAGCAGCACGATGAGCTGGCCCCGCTGATTCGAAACTTTGACGTCTGTCTTGTTCCCTATCTAATCAATGCTTCGACGGTCACTATTGCGCCAGTCAAGATTAATGAATACCTGGCCGTAGGCAAACCAATAGTCTCGACGGAACTCCCTACGGTTTGCGAGTTCAACCGCCAACACGAGGTCCTGTTCATCGCGCCGCACGGTTCTCAGAGTTTCCTCACAGCGATCGAAGAAGCGCTACAAGAGCCAAAAGACTTGCGGACCATCGCGCGACGCCAGCAGGTTGCCGCGCTGGGAGACTGGCAAAACCGCTTCAATGCCATGAATGATTTGATTGAACATAAGATGGTGATTAAAGATTCACGCCCGCAGAGCTTTGCCGCCAAAAACTGAAAATTTTCCCTATCAAAAGTCGCCCGGCGGCCTGCGTGGAAACCGGTAGAGATTTCCGTTAGAATCTCGCGGCAATCCTGTCCTGCTCATGATCGTCGGAAAGCCTGTCCTGTTAGTGCCCCTGTAGCTCAATGGTTAGAGCAGCAGACTCATAATCTGTTGGTTCGGGGTTCGAATCCCTGCGGGGGCAC
>DASZDU010000152.1:0-3752 GCA_035941655.1 Pyrinomonadaceae bacterium
GCTCTGGTTCAATTCTGTTTGGGTAGGCTGGCTTTTTGGTTTCGGCTTTTCGGAGGTCTGGGGTTCACCATCGAGGTGATTATTCACTTCGTCGGGCGCGGCCAACTTATCCGACGACTGCTCGGACTGATTCAATCCAACTGCATGGAAGTCGGTACTCAAGATGGAGGTTTGGTCCGAACTCTCCAAGGTCACATCGTAAGCCTCATCCATAAATTCAACTTCCGGCTGGTGTTTGAGACATTCCACTATTGGCGCAAACCGCGAAGCGACGCTGACGGTCTGTGCCGTTGGGCAATATGGTCCAGCTAGCTGACCGGTCTCCGGATCAATTCTCACACTGATAATGCCTCTCGGCTTCGAGAAGGACATGCCACCCAGACTTGGCCGAATGGCAAGCGCTTCTTTCATGAAATCAATCCATGCCGGAAGTGCCGCCTCAGCACCTGTTAGTCCCAATTGCTCGTTGTCGTCAAAGCCCACCCATACGGCGCACACCAGGTTAGGTGTGTATCCGACGAACCAGCCGTCACGCGAAGTGCCCGTCTTGCCGGCTATAGCCACATTCTTGAAGCTACCATTTGCCCGGCGGGCCGTCCCGCGTTGGGTTACAGCTGACAACATATCGGTAATCATATACGCCGTCGCTGGTTTTATGACCTGCCGGCTCGTAGTGAGTCCATTGACGATCGTCTCGCCGCTGTTGATATCGACAACTCTAGCTATGACGGTGGGCTCGAACATCTCACCGCCGTTGGCGAAAGCAGAATATGCTGCGGCCATCTGCAGAGGCGTCGCCTCAGACGTACCAAGAGCCATTGACGGATATGCTTCTGGCTTGGGTAGTCCAAAGCGAGCAGCGGTAGCGGCGACACTGGCAAGCCCGGTTCGTATTGCCAGGTCTACCGTCACAACATTGAGCGAGCGGATTAAACCCTCACGCAACAAGACGTCGTGCATGGAATAACTCCTACCGTAGTTGGCTGGCGAGTAGGTGGCGTGGTCATATTGAAACGTTTGCGGCGCGTCACGGTAAGTTGAGAGCGGTGAAATTCCAGCTTCGAACGCAGTCGCGTAGACGAATGGCTTAAAAACAGAGCCGGGTTGTCGTTTCGCGTCCGTTGCACGGTTCAGTTGAGACTCCGAATAGCTGCGGCCGCCCACCATGGCCAAAACCTGGCCCGTACGTACATCTAGTGCCACCATCGCTCCTTGCGGTGGCGCCTTTCCGCGGGTTGATTTGCTGAGAAGTTCTAGTTGGTGACGAAGGGCATTCTCGGCGGCGGTTTGCAGGTCGGGATCGATTGTGGTTTGCACACGGATACTTTGCTCGGCATCAGGTTCTAAACCCCGCTGAAGATCATCCATCGCGCGATTAACGGCGTCGACGTAGTAGGGAGCCAACTCGTTACTGCTGCCCTCGAAGGCTGCGACGTTGACCGGTAGCGCTCTTTCTCTCTTCGATGCATCAACATCGACGACTCCGTCGCGGGCCATAGCCATGATCACCTTATCGCGGCGTAGTCTGGCAGCCTCGGGATGTCGGTCCGGGGCATACCGTGCTGGACTCTGAATCATGCCGGCTATGGTTGCGGCTTCCGCCAGCGAAATATCTCTCATCTCCTTGCCGAAGAAGACTCTCGCCGCCTGGGCTACACCACGAACTCCCACCCCATTCCTATGACCCAAATAGACCTCGTTACAGTAGAGCGCAAAAATATCCTGCTTAGAGAGTCGTTGCTCCAAAGCCACTGCGATCAGGACTTCATTAAACTTGCGACGCAGAGTCTTTTCCGGTGTCAGGTATGTATTCTTGACTAGTTGCTGCGTGATAGTTGAACCACCCTGACCAAACTTTAATGACCCACTCGTGGTCCAGTTGATAAAGGCGCGGCCGATGCCTCTAATATCGACTCCGTTGTGCTTGAAGAATCGTCGATCTTCGATAGCCACAATAGCCTGGACCAGGACGGGAGGAATGTCCTGATAGGTGAGCGTTTCCTGCTGACCAGTCTTGAGGCCAGCATCCACTGTTAACAGTTCTGGCTCCAGAGCATAAGAGGAAAGATCCGAGACGTCATTAGACGATAACGAGGCAATGTATCCGTGATTATCGAAGTTAACGTCAATCCATTGGTGCGTTTCCGTTCCCTGGCGGGGCAAGATCCTGACGCTGCTCTCGCTCATCTGGAAACTGCCACTCCAGATGTTGCTTGCCTTATCCCGCGTGTACCCTGCTCGCTGCAACGATGTAGCAAGCTGGTCTTTGGAAAGGCGCGCGCCTTTTTCAATTTTACGTGGCGCAGCATAGAGCCCGGCGTGGCTTCTCAAATAGCCGCCCGCGATCTGTTGATCTATCAGTTGGGCAAAACTGTGATAGGAGTTGTAAGTGAGAACCGTAACGGTAGCCAAAACTGCGGTAACCGCGATCGCGCCGAGCTTGAAACAAGTCGCAGCCTTTCTCCTTAAGGCCTTTCGTTTTCCCTCCCGGTAAACGCGCGGTGTGTTGTGTGTTTTGCACACCGGAATCCGCGTTAGGGTAAGTTCTGCTACCATGCAGGAAACAAGCGCAATGGCTGTGCCGTCCTCGAAAACCACCGACCTGCGAGACATACCGCTCTCTTAACCTCAAAACGTTATGGAAGACCGACTTCCCAAGCACGGAGAGTTCTCTCTAGAATTCAGATATTGATGATGTGCATCGAAAGCACGCAGCGCCCTTATCGGGTAGTACCGTTGTGGCAAGCTCCATCATTCTCTCAAGTGGCAACTTAGGCGGGCTCCGGCAAATGCTGGTGATGATAGGTAACTGCGGTTAGTATCTCGACGCCCGTCACGGTTTCTGTTTATGTCGCGTCGCAAGTCCACAAAAATCAGAGAGCGCTCGATCACCGAATCGCTGCAGGAATACGGACGCGGCGTAGCAGGGGGCCTGATGTTCAGCCTCCCTCTGCTGTACACCATGGAAGTGTGGTGGGCTGGATTTAACGCCCATCCTTACCGGCTGCTGGCCTATGTATTGACAACGTTCCTTTTGTTACTTGGCTACAATCGATATGCGGGTTTAAGGCGCGATAGAAGTATGACGGAAGTTGCAATCGACTCCGTCGAAGAAATGGGGATCGGTCTTTTTCTCGCAGCCCTGGTTCTGTTTCTTTTGGGGCGCATTACTTTCGAGATGCCAATCAATGAAATTGCCGGAGTCATCGTGGTGGAAGCCATGACTGTGGCAATCGGTGTTTCTGTCGGCACGGCGCAGCTGGGCGCGGGCGGGAAGGACGAAGGAATGGGAGGAAATTCGGAGAAGGACGGAATTCACTTCGGTGCCCAGATTGTTTTTGCCTTCTGTGGCGCCGTGCTCTTTGCTGCGAACCTCGCGCCGACTGAAGAAGTCGTCATCATCGGAATTCAGACGTCCTGGTTGAAACTAATAGGAGTAGCAGTGTTTTCGCTTTTGATTGCCTTCCTGATTCTGCACTACAGCGATTTCAAAGGAGCGGGGGAATTTGTTCGCGCAGAACATCCAACACTTATTCTGCTAGGCACTGTGGTTACTTACGCGATTGCGCTAAGCTCTTCGGCATTGATTCTCTGGTTCTTCGGTCGGTTTGACGACGTGACACTGTTCACCGCCCTGGCTCAGACCGTGGCCCTCGGATTAGCCGCGACACTCGGCGCATCGGCTGGAAGGCTATTGCTGCAATGAATAAGCCACAAAAGAATTGGTTCGAGTGGATTGTCTTTGCTCTCGG
>DASZDU010000153.1:0-9639 GCA_035941655.1 Pyrinomonadaceae bacterium
TGACCTGTCAGCGCTTTCGTTCAGCTGCGACCTGTCGCAGCTGAGTTCAATTACCGAACGTGACGATGCGCGGCGTCAAGCCGCCGCGGACCAAAGCGCTGACAGGTCAGCGCACTCCAAAAAAGAGGCGCTAGTCGAGCGCGATACTTTAGCACATCCGTCCTGCCACCATGGGTCGAAGAATTCAGAACCGGGAGCAGTAGCGACCGGTTTGTTCGAGCAGTATAGACTGCTTGGAATAAATCATTTGCCTGTGTAAGTAAGACGTCTCTGATCCGACCCGGCGCCATCGCTCCCAGTTCTGCATTCTTCGACGCGCGATGGAAGCCAACGCGCTTAGAGTTTATCCGAGGTTAACGTAACCCACAGCGGCCAGTGGTCTGAGAGTGTGACTGTTTGATCGATACCATGGCTGCTCGCCGATAGATTTCTGAGCCAGATCCAATCGAGTTTCAGCTCAATCGGGACAAACAATACGCGTCGTAAAAATGTAGGTTGTTCGTCAAACGGAGTATGAAATTTTGCCGCAGCGAACAGCTCGAAAGTTTTTGAGATCGTAGCCGGTTCCCAGGTATTAAGGTCGCCGAGCACCACAGCCGGCATATCGCTTGAATAACACGCAAGGTCAGCCAACACAGCTTTCATCTGATCGAGTTTGCAATTTACTGGCAGGCGCGTCTCTGCATGGACTGAATAAACCCGGATATCGGTCTTGCCGATTCTGACGGTAGCTCCGAGCGCAACTCTGCGACGGCCACCCGGTCCTTCATGCGGCAACAGCAAACGCCGCACGTCAGTGAGCGGATAGGCGCTCAGTATTTGAACGCCCGTTTCTTCTTCCTCTTCACTCTCAACGACTGGCGGCGCGGCCCATGCGTAATACATGCCCAGCTCTTCCGCCAGTATGGCAGCATTGTTTTTATTGCCGCTGCGCTTCTTCTTTCGATCCACTTCCTGCAATCCGAGAATCGCAGCGCCGCCAATTTCAGGATCGTCTTTCAGCAGCGCTGCCAACTTGCGCAGGTCATCGCCGCCGCGCCAGCGAATGTTGTAAGAAACTACTTTCAGGTTAGCGGATAACGGCTGTGTCCTCTTTTCTTTTGGCGCGGGACCTATCTCCAGCAATTTAGGGTCACGATCAAGCGCGCTCTCTGCCAGGCTGTTTGCCACGATGGCTCCACACGAAGATGACGAATCGGAGGAACACAAGATCGGCATTCCCAGAAACAGCAGCAGGAGAAGAAACCTTCGCATAAGAAAACTTTTCAGTAGAACTCCAATCTCAATCCATCAAACGCCGCTATCGTTTCGCCAGGCCAAAGCTTTCGCGCTTCAGCGGCAAGATCGATGCCATCCCACTCGAAATACAGATGACTCAGCAGTAACATCCGGGGTTCAGATTTTCTGGCGATCCGCATTGCGTCTGTCAGTTCCAGATGCGTTTTTACCGGCTTGTTTTGCGGAAAAGAACACTCTGTAAGCAGCAAGTCGGCGCCGGCGGCAAATTCGGCAAGCTCATCGGAAAAGCCTGTGTCAGATGTATAGACGAGGACCGTGCCGCGTTTATCTTTCAGTCGAATGGCAAGGCTTTCCTTTGTGTGGGGAGTTGAGAATGCGACAGAGTTGACTCCAGGCAGCAGTTCGAATTCCTGGCCAGGTTCTACTTCGTTCAGTTCGACCGGAAACGGCTGCTTAAGTAAACGGTAATCGTTCGATTCGTCGATGGCCTGGAGGATCTTAACCATGCCTACAGGTCCGAAGATTCTCAGGGGCTGCGTTCGTTGCTGAGTCTGCGGAGCGGAGCGCGTCGCAAACAGAAATGGCGACAGGCCACCGAGGTGGTCCAGGTGAAAGTGGCTAATCCAGATGGCGTCGAGATTGACCCAGTCAAGTGTCTCCGCAGCGAGACGGTGCGGGGTGTCAGCGCTTATGTCCAACAATGCATGACCGCTGTCAGTTTCCAACCAATACCCGGCCGCCGCGCGAAACGCATGCGGGATCGATGTGCCTGAACCAAGTACGACAAGCTTCATAACTTCAAACAAATTCGAGATCGAAAGCCTATAGTAGAAGCAATTGCTCAAGATCGAAAAGCTCGGGGTAAGTAAGGGTGGCTTGCCCCCGCCTGCGTTGAATGCCACTCCAGCAGCGGGGGCAAGCCACCCTTCCTTACCCTGAGTTTCTCATTCTTAAATGATTCCCCGATTCTCAGAGCCTCCCATCATTCATCCTTAGATCTGAAGAACACTTGACCAAAAACGCCGCCTCAGTTAAACCTCAAGACCAAATGGACGAATCACAATTTGAACTGGACGCCCTTGCAGTCTTCTCCCACCCCGACGACGCAGAACTTTCAGTATCCGGAACACTGCTGCGCATGAAGTCGATGGGATATCGGACCGCTGTTCTTGATATGACTCGTGGCGAGATGGGCACGAGGGGAACACCGGAACTGCGCGCAGAAGAAGCCGTCGAAGCAGCGCGCCTGATGAAACTCGATCTGCGGCTAAACCTTGGACTGCCCGATGGACACATATGGTTGACTGAGGAAGCGCGCTCGGCTGTGGTTCGCGTGATACGTTTGCATAAGCCCAAGGTTTTGCTGACCACACACTGGGACGATCCGCATCCTGATCACGCGAACACTTGCCGCATTGTGCGTGAGGCTGCGCGCTTGGCGACGATGGCTCGCTATGACGAAGACTCAAGGCAACAACCGGTCAGAATGCCGGCGATTATGCACTCACTATTCTCGCGTCACGTGGTGCCGTCGTTCATCGTGGACGTGTCGAAGTTTGTTGAGGAAAAGATGGCCTCGATCAGAGCCCACGCCTCGCAGTTTTATCAGCCCGAATCACAGGAGCCGGCGACGAGAATTAGCGATCCGGCATTTCTGACTCAAATTGAAGATCGCATGCGTTACTTTGGTTCGCTTATCGGCGTGGCGGCCGGCGAACCGTTTTATGTACGTGAGGCTTTGAATGTAGACGATCCGATTGGGTTGTTAACCAGGCCGATGAATATTTATTCCTGAGGAACTTTTTGGAGTGCGCTGACCTGTCAGCGCTTTGGCCGTCGCGACCTGTCGCGACCGTTTGCCCAACTCGAATTCGAACGTGGCGCCGGGCCGCCACGGACTAAAGCGCTGACAGGTTAGCGCACTCCAAAGTTTAATTCTTGTCACTGAGCAGCGTGCGGGCGACAGCGATGAGTGCTGTGGCACGCGGAGCCTCGCGTTCAAAACTGCGCGCAATCTCGGTTGCTTGCGTAGGATTTTCCTGCGACAGCGCGCGAAACACACCCTGTAAATTAAAATCCTCGACCGTGCTGCTACGCAACGAAGTCATGTTCTTTGATTGCAGCCGCAACACAAGGCGTCCATCTTCGCCGTTGAACCCTTCGGCGGAGTTCGAAGCTTTCGCCACTTCCAACATAGTCTCCCACGCGCGCCCGCGATCGATCGTGAGCAGTGCGTTCGCCACTGCGATTAAAGCGCGCGGCCGATCCGCATCGGACACATCGATACGACGCGCTTCGACCAACGCATCCCCAACTATTTCCAAACCCTTCTCGCGCTCTGCCGGCGTCAACGCCTTAACGGTTTGCGTCAATAGCCAGACTCGTTGGACGTGCGAGAGTTCGCCTTTGGCCGCAAGAAACAGCGCTTTCTCAGTATCCTTTTTCTCAACCATGGCGAGGGCCAGCGTCATATCCACAAACGGCCTGGTTTTGTTTCGCAGTTCACTCTCTTCGATCTTCTCCGTGAAATCGCGGGCGCGCAGGTCACCTTTTCCCGCCGTTTTGATAGCCAGTTGCAGATAAATGGCGTCACGTTCAGCCGAGGTCTTAGCTCGGTCAATTCGATCAAGCGCCTTTTCGATATCTTCAGGTTCCCGATCCGGAGCAATGCCTCGCTGTGTCAGATCATTATCATCTTCATCGCGCAGGTCGCGCTGATCAGCACCTTGCGCGAGCACCGCCATTTCACTGCGCAGTTGGTCTACTATTTCTTTAGCTGCATATTGCTCAAAGAGAGGCAAGAGTCGCTTGATGACCACGTACTTACCCTGTTGGCCAGAGCTGCTGCGGTCCTGTTCTCGCGTTGGCGAAGGGCGCAGGAGAACCTGAGCAGTCGTGCGAAAGAAGGTATTACGCAACTCCGGACCAACCTCCGGTGGCGGCGTGCGTTGGCCCGTCTGCGACCACTGCTGGCCGCCGTCTGGGCCGATGGTGATGAAGAGGTGTGGCGTAAACAAGTAGGATGAGAGCAGCGAAATTGTATTCGCGTCTGACTTAACGTCTGCATTCGCCACTGCAAGCATCCGCGCAAACCGTTGATCTGCGGCGGCAGGATTCTTGTCTCTTAAGAACGAAAGAAAGTTAATCCCCTCCATAGTGATCGAGCCCAGAGCAGGATCGGCAAACTGCAGGGCACGCTCAACGTCTGATTCGAGCAACTGGTTTGCAAGACGCAAACGCTGTTTGATGGCTGCCGGCGTCTCCAAAGCGTTAAGTCCCGGCGAGGTGGCATCAGTCGCTTCTTGTTTCTTCGCTTCCTTTAGTTTATCTAACAGCTCTTCACCGAGAGTGCGATCGCGTTTGGCCGCGAGACGTAAAACTTCCCCGCGCAGATCAGCCGGCTGTACCAGCGCGAAAGCGCCATTTGGATTGCCTGCCTGCTGGCGTTGCCGTTCTTCCTCCAAATGCCGCGCCGAGTCCTGGTCGCCGGCTTCAGCAGCGTCCCAGGCTTTGCGAAACAACGCCCGTCCCTGTTCCGGATCGGGTTCCCAAAGAGCGTCGGCAATCCGTGAAAGAGTTCGCGCGCGAAGCTTTTGATCGGGAAAGCTGCGGGCATCGTTTGCGAGCGAAACCAACAACGAAAGGCCCAACGCCTTTTGTTGATCCAACTTTGCCTTTGCTGTCGCGGAAGGACGTTTGGCCTTAGCCACTGGCTGAGTTGCCGCCGCCGGAGGCGCCGATGATGCTGGCTGTGAAACAGTTTTTTCCGCTGTCTGCTGAGCCCGCATGGACGGCCCGAGCGGCAACAGAGGCATAACCAGGAAAAGGATAGGCAAACGAAAAGATAAGGCGCGGGGATTCATAGCCGTTACTCCTGCGGTGGATTCTTGGATCAGGTGACAGACAGGATGTCTGTCTTACCTGTTTCAGACAGTTGTAGCCGAGGGATTAAACGTACCGGGCGAGTGTCAGTTCCAGAAAGTATCAAGACTTGTCCAAAGTCCAACGTCCAACGTCCAATGTCCAACGTCTTTCTTGCGAATGTTGAATTAGGACTCGATCTTTTGAGGTAGGATCAACTCGGAGCAACCAGACGTTGGACATTGGACGTTGGACATTGGACTTTCGTCAGACCGCCACTACTTCCAGGTCGGGATCGATTTCCTGTTTCAACATGCCCTCAATCGCCATCAGTGTTCCGGTCAGCGAGCTCGGGCAACTGCCACAAGCTCCCTGATAGCGGATGCTCAGGGTATGTTCTTTCAGGCCCAGGACTTCAAGGTAACCGCCATCACCCATTAATGCGGGCCGCACCTTTTCATCCAGGATTTCGTTGATCCTCAGTAGGCGTGGATCGTCACTGGTAACCGCAGCTATTGCTCCACCCACCGCGGCTGCGGCGGCCGCCGCTCCCCCGTTCACAGCTTCAGCCGCGCGAATCGGCACTGCGAGAACGGGAAGCAGATCATCCCAATCGCCTTCGTCGTCTTTTTCCACCGTGATCATGCGATCCATGTAAAAAACAGATACGACGTGGCCGACGTCAAACAGCGACTTCGCGAGCGGATCGTCCTGCGCCTGCTCCGCAGATCCGTATTGATGGACCGTTCCGTTACTGACCGCTTCTCTGAGAATGAATTTTACGGCGTTTGGATTAGGGGTTTCTTCGATATCACTGATTTTAGGCATTGCTTAAATCTCCGCTATTCTTTGATCCGATCTAATACTAGTTAAAGATTCTAATATGATACCTATTATAACCAGTTTGACGATGAAGCGCAGTCACGGGAGAGCTTTGGTATGGCCATGATTTTGTCTTTCTCTGTGCCACCTTTGTGTTCTCCGTGTCTCCGTGGTGGATTTATTAGACAAATACTCACCAGAGAGGCACAGAGACCACGGAGGACGCACAGAGATACCAAACCACGCCACCAAGGTGCTGCGTTCGCAGAAAAGCTGGCTTGCTGACTCTTCACACCTCGCTGCATACTGCTGCTTTATGAACATCGGCATCACTGTCTATCCAACTTACGGCGGGAGTGGAATCGTTGGTTCCGAGCTCGGGAAAGAGCTGGCGGAACGAGGCCACACGGTCCACTTCATTGCTTCAGCGCTGCCCACGCGGTTGACGAAACTCAGTGAACGAGTGCGCTTCCATGAAGTTGAGATGATGTCGTATCCGCTGTTTGAGCATCAGCCTTACACGCTTGCGCTCGCAACCAAGATGGCAAAAGTAGCGGAGACGGAGAATCTTGATCTGCTGCACGTGCACTACGCCATCCCACACTCGATCAGCGCTATCCTCGCGCGCGAATCTCTCAAACCAAAACGCTATTTACCCGTGATCACCACTTTGCACGGAACCGACATAACACTGGTGGGCGCGGACCGTTCGTATCTCCCGATCACGCGCTATGGCATCGTGCAGTCGGATGGAGTGACTGCGATTTCGCACTACTTAAAAGAGGCCACTAAAGAAATTTTTCAGTTTGACGATATTGAAGTTATTCCAAACTTCATCTGTCAGCACGATTACGCGCGTCATCCGGTTGACGAGCTGCGGGCCACACTTGCTCCCGAGCGTCAACCGCTGTTAGTGCATGTTTCAAATTTTCGACCGGTGAAACGTCCAGTGGACTGTGTTGAAATACTGAGCCGCGTATTGAAAAAAGAGATCAAGACAAAACTGATAATGGTTGGCGACGGCAGCGAACGCACAAACGTCGAACATCGAGCGCGGTGTCTTGGTGTCTTTGAGAGCTGCGTCTTTGTTGGCAAGCAGCCGAACATAGTTGATTACCTTTCGGCCGCTGACGTCTTGCTGCTACCCTCCGAACAGGAATCTTTTGGTTTGGCGGCGCTTGAGGCAATGGCCTGTGAAGTGCCCGTTATCGCATCGCGCGTTGGAGGAATTCCTGAAGTCGTTACGGACGGCGAGACAGGTTTCCTGAGCGAAGTAGGAGACGTAGAAAAAATGGCTGAGGATGCGGCACGGCTGTTAAGTGATGAACCTTTGCGAAGGCAAATGGGCAAACGCGCACGCGAGTCGGCCGTGACGCGTTATCGAACCGACATTGTTATTCCGAAGTATATTGAGTTTTATGAACGTGTCCTCGCTAAGGTCCAACGTCCAACGTCCAATGTCCAACGTCCGGCCGGTTCAAGCAGTTCAGAGTTCAAGTTTTAGCTTGCGTCCGCTAAAAGCCACAACCTAAAGGTTGAACTCTGAACTACGTGAGTGCTGTTCAGCGTTGGACGTTGGACCTTGGACTTCTTATGCGCTCCATCATCATCGGCACCGCCGGACATATTGATCACGGGAAAAGCTCACTCGTCCAGGCGCTCACCGGAACCGATCCAGATCGTTTACCCGAAGAAAAACGTCGCGGCATCACCATTGATCTTGGCTTCGCCGATCTTGATTTGGGTGACGTGCGCGTTGGTTTTGTCGACGTGCCAGGTCACGAACGCTTTGTGAAAAATATGCTCGCGGGTGTTCATGGAATAGATGCCGTCGCGCTGGTAATCGCCGCAGATGAAGGCGTGATGCCGCAAACACGTGAGCACTTCGAAATCTGCCGCTTGCTCAATGTGCAGAAGGGTTTGGTGGTACTCACAAAAACAGATCTCGTGGAGGAGGAACTGCTCTCGCTCGTCCGGACCGAAGCTGAGGAACTGGTTGCTGGTTCGTTTCTCGAAAGCGCTCCCATTGTCGCTGTGAGTGCGCGCGCAAAGCTCGGTCTTGATGAATTGCTTGCGGCGTTGCGTCAAATCGCGAGGGATGTTCCGGAGCGCTCGTCGGATTTTGTCACCCGGTTGCCAATCGATCGGGCGTTTACGATGAAGGGCTTCGGTGCGGTCGTAACCGGCACGCTGGTCGCCGGACAGATTTCCGCGGCCGACGAGCTTGAGTTATTGCCGCCAGGTAAGCGAGTTCGCGTGCGAGGCGTGCAGGTCCATGGAGCATCAGTCGAGCGCGCGCGATCGGGTCAGCGGACGGCAGTAAATCTTGCAGGCGCAGATGTGGCGGATATTGAACGCGGCATGGTACTGGCGCCCATTGGTCGTTTGCGGCCCACTCAAATTATCGATGTGCAAATCAGTGTCCTGGCAGCGGCGCCGAGAAGTATTCGTACGCGTTCGCGTGTGCGTGTTCATATCGGCTCCGCAGAAGTGCTGGCACGTGTTCGTGTGCTGGAAAGCGGGAGCGAGATTGCTGCAGGCGACACCGGGTTTGCGCAGCTTCGGTTTGAAACTCCGGTGATCGCTTTACATGACGAACGCTTTATTATTCGGTCTTACTCTCCAGCCGAAACTATTGCCGGTGGACTTGTTTTAGATCCTCACGCAACTAAACATCGCGGCCGGGAATTAGCGAAGGCACATGAGAGGCTGCAATTGTTATCGAGCTCGAATCGAGCAACCAGACTGTCAACATTTGTCGAAGCGGCCGGCGATCACGGACTGCGGCTCGCTGACATTGCCGCGCGCACCGGTTGGAACGATACGATTGTTTCGCTCGTCGCAAAACAAGCTCAGGAAGCCACAGCAGAGCCCGGCATCACCGCAGCCGAGGGCGTTCTCATTTCAACCGAAAACTTTGCCCGCCTTTGTCGCACGGCAGTTGAAGAAGTCAAACTTCATCACCAGCGGGAGCCCCTCTCGCGCGGGCTGCCGCGCGAGACTCTGCGAGAGCGGCATTTCCTTCACGCCGCGCCCGAAATCTTTCGCGCAGTAATTGGGCGGCTGGAAACTAATGGCGCCATTCGCATCGAGAAGGATCTGCTCAGCGCCCGGGAGCATGGGCTGAACTTATCCACAGCCGATCAACAGCTACGCGACAAACTGGCCCAGGTTTATGAAAAAGCCGCGCTTGAAGCGCCGGCAGTGGATCAGGCATTCGCCGTCGCCGGTATCTCACCTGCGCATCGGTCCCATGGCAGGAAGATTCTTCAGTTGTTGCTTGACGAAGGAACGCTGCTGCGAATACACGGTGAGATGTTTTTTCACCGTCAGGCGATTGAGGACCTAAAGCATTTGTTGCGCGGATACGGCACAGAACATGAGCCGGACCGACTGATCGACGTAGCAAAATTTAAGGAGCTGGCGGGTGTTTCTCGCAAGTATGCCATTCCGCTGCTCGAATATTTCGATAGCGAACGCGTTACTCGGCGTGCCGGCGACAAACGGGTTATTCTGAAGTAGCCTTGAACAAAAGGCCGTACCCCATATCAGAACCGGAAGCGGTAGCGACTGGCCACAGAAACAACTGCAGCTTGCGTAACACTAAATTTGGCTTGACGTGACGCTTTCAGGCTCGCATGATTTGCTCAATCTCGAAGGTCGAACAGCCGGCCGATAGCTACCGCTTCCGGTTCTAACACAGTTGAGGTCCCTTTT
>DASZDU010000154.1:0-12680 GCA_035941655.1 Pyrinomonadaceae bacterium
TACTGCTAAGCGGTTTCAGGTTCATTCGTCGCGGTCACATACGGGCTCACCGCAATTGTCAGTTGACGGCACTGTTTACTTCAACCCTGTTCCTGATTTCCTATCTCACCTATCACTACTATCACGGCGCCACTCGCTTCATCGGACAGGGAATTGTGCGTCCCTTCTATTTCGTGCTGCTCACCAGTCACACAATTCTGGCGGTGGTTATTGTGCCGCTGATAATGATTACCGTTTACCGCGCCGCGCGAGGAGAGTTCATCCGGCACCGAAAAATAGCGCGCTGGACGCTGCCACTCTGGCTGTATGTTTCGGTAACTGGTGTGATCGTGTATTTCATGCTCTACGACCTTTATCCGACGCCGTAAAGAACATGAATGATGGGCGGCGCTGGACGCGGAGGAAAAGAGCGGGGGCAAGCCCGCCTTCCGGACCCTGAGCTTATCAAAGTTCACGGATTATCCTGATTAAAGCCGTTCAAGCTTGGATGAGCGGCTCGCCTTCGAATAGCTCTGGGTCAGGAAGGCGGGCTTGCCCCCGCTCTTCCTCTTCCGCATACAATACCGCTCAATGATCATAGAGTCCTGCGATTAATGTACAGATGTCAGCCGAACAAACGCCAGACAACGGAAACAATCCTGCAGTGAAGATCGCACCACCCCCCGCGAAGCGCGTGCGCGCTTCGGGCCCAATTCTCATTCTGGCCATACTGTTCGTGGTCGCCGCTTTTCTCACCTGGTATTTCACCTGGTTTGGGCGCAATCTAACCGACGCGGATATCTCAAAGTATCTTGTCGACGAGAAACACCCCAGACATGTGCAGCATGCTCTGCTGCAAATTCAAGAGCGCATTGAACGCGGTGACCTATCAGCTAAACAGTGGTATCCGCAAATCGTCGCGTTTGCCGGAAATCCCGAAACGGAATTTCGACTAACCGTCGCCTGGCTCATGGGCGCGGACAATACGTCTGAAGAATTTCACAGCACTCTAAAGAAACTCCTTGCTGATCCGGAACCAATCGTGAGACGAAACGCGGCATTGGCGCTAGTGCGGTTTAATGATGACTCAGGGCGGGCAGAGCTTTTGTCTATGTTGCAAACGTTTACGGTTAACGCTCCGGCAAACGGCACCCTGCAGAGCAGTTTATCGAGTGGCGCTCAAGTCAGTCGAGGCGCACTGCTCGGCAGAATTCAAGCACCAGACAACCAGATCTTTGAAATGCGTTCACCACTCATCGGCAAAGTTGATCGCATATTAGTAACAAACGGTTCCAGTCTTTCAAAAGAGGACGCGGTATTGACGATCAGATCAGACGAGCAAAGTCTGTGGGAAGCACTGCGCGGGCTTGCCGTGATCGGGCGGCAGGAGGATCTTCCGCTCATCGAAAAGTATACAAGCGGTGCTGAGCCAGCGAGTGAGCGTATAAAACAACAAGCGGCTCTGACCGCAAACGCGATCAAGAGCCGCAAGACTTAGATCAATGAAAATTTACGCTTCCGGTTGAACGGACTCGGGCGGTGGCGCGGGCGGCAGGTCCGGAAGCACAATGCCGTGCACTGCTTCCCAGTCATCGGTCGGCACCATCTCAATCGCATCCCAGGGACAACCATCAAGAAACGCGCCGTCGGGTCCCTTGCTGATGCACTTCTGGCAGCCGATGCAGAGATATGGATCAACCTCAATTCGTCCAAAGGGTGGATGGTCCTCGTCAGGTACCCAGAACATGCACGCTTCAATTGGACAATACTCAATGCAAGCGGGCGAGCCCGCACAGCCAGTGCAACAGTCGGTAGTGATGGCAAGGATTCGCGGACGCTTCTTGCGCGCCGCCTTGCCGTCGCCCTCTGACATGGGCCAATGCTTTTCTACAATGTCGAACATGTTTCCTGTTTTCGCGTCCAGAATTATTGCTTCGGGATTCGACTCGACTCTAACATAGCTCTGCTAATTTCCTCAACGATTTGTGTCGTTCAAGGTGTGCACTTGCTCAGCGACGCTCGGAAGCGTTACAAGGTAAACCCAAATCTCTCAGGAGGGACAAGCATGGAAACAGTATCCGGGATTTTTTCGTCACGCGGTAAAGCGGAAGAAGCTGTCAGGGAACTCTCTTCCCTCGGTATTCCAAACGATCGCATTGCCTTGTTGACGCCAGGCATGACTGACAAACGAGTGGAAGGTGAAGTCCCTACCGCCGACAGTGAACAGCCAGGAATGGGCCAGGCAATGGGCGGAGCAGTGGGCGGCGCCATGGGCGTCGCGGGGGGCGCCACTTTAGGCGCGGCGGCAGCTAGCCTATTGGTGCCGGGCGTGGGTCCGGTGATTGCCGGTGGCCTTCTTGGCGCAGCAATTCTTGGCGCTGGCGGCACGGTCACCGGAATCGCTGCCGGAGAAGCTCTCGAGAACGAGCTGGAGTCCGGCTTGCCCCACGATGAGATTTACCTTTACGAAGACGCGCTACGCAAGGGTCGCTCGGTAGTCGTCGCCTTCGTTGACAATGAAGGTGCAATCTACGATGTGCGCGCCGCGTTGGCAGGCGCCGGAGCTGAAAGTATCGACGAAGCCCGCGAGAATTGGTGGATCGGATTGCGCGATGCTGAAGAAGCCCAATATCAGACGAGCGGCCGCACCTTTCAAACTGACGAAGCTAGCTATCGCCGTGGGTTTGAGGCTGCCTGCAGAACCCGCGGCAAGGGTTCGACTGACTCTGTCGGGGATGTTGACGACGAAGCATTCCGGCGTGGTTACGAACGCGGTCAAGAGTATCAAAAGAGTTTGCGGGAGAAATATCGGGCTTGAAAGTCCTGCTGCTAAACCTGGCGGTGCTGGTAGGAATACTTGGCCTCAGCGCTGTCATCACCGCCTGGTTTGCGCGCACTATGTACATTCGCTGTAAGGGCTGCGGTACTCTCAACGCGCGGCGCCGTTCAGAGTGCCGCTCGTGCCAAAAAGAACTCTGATGCCGAGTGCGTGGTTCCTTCGCGGTTTGTTATCGCTGAGAGCGCAGGCATCTTGCCTGCTTGTGCGTGGCCGCGAACGTCTGGCAGAAATGTCGGCGCTGCCAGCGCTCACGTTGAGTTTCGGTTCGTTTCTGCTGCTGTTATTCGTACACACTAATGTCACAGAATCAAAGTCCTGCGGTTCCCGCTGAGTGGCTTACCTACGCCGAGAAGACCGATTACCGGGAAACACCCCGTTACGCCGAGACTATTGAATATTCAGAACGTCTGGATCAGGCATCGTCCCTTATAAAGTTTCAGAGCTTTGGCAAAAGCGGCGAAGGACGCGAACTCCCGCTGCTAATCGCCAGCGAGGGCGCAACGTTTACGCCGGAGGCTGCCAGACAGACGCGCAAAGCAGTGATTTTGATCCAGGCGTGCATTCATGCCGGCGAACCCGACGGTAAGGACGCGGGATTGGCGCTGTTGCGCGATATTGCCATCACTAAAACGCGTGCGGGGTTACTCAACAACCTGGTCGTTCTGTTTATTCCAATCTATAACACCGATGGGCACGAACGAGTCAGTCCATACAATCGCATAAACCAAAACGGTCCGGCGGAGTTGGGTTGGCGCACGACCACCAGCTATCAGAATCTCAATCGCGATTACATGAAAGCCGATACGCCGGAAACACGCGCCTGGTTGTCATTGTGGAACCATTGGAAACCGGATCTGTTCATTGATTGCCACGTCACCGACGGCGCCGACTATCGTTACAACATCACCTATCAGCATGAGCATCATACGGGCGTGGCGGAAAGTGTGCTCGCATGGGAAAAGAAAGTTATCGATCAGCGTGTTGCGCCCGCCACCGAGGCTGCGGGAAACACAGTTTCATGGTATCTGGAGTTCATCGACAACCGCGATCTAACGAAAGGCATTCGCGACTTCAACGGCAGCCCCCGCTTTTCAACCGGCTACACGCCAATTAGAAACCGGCCGGGGATTCTGATTGAAACTCACATGCTCAAGCCGTATCGTCCGCGCGTGATCGGAACCTATGACTTCCTGCGTTTTACTTTGGCTGAAGTTAGTCAAGATCCGGCGAGCTTGATCGCCGCCGGGCGTGCGGCGGATGAAAAGACTGTCGCTGATGGTGGCACTTACGATCCCGCGCGTCGTTACCCGCTCGAGTTTGAATTGAGCGACAAAACGACACCGTACAATTTGCGAGCGGTTGAATCTCACACTGAAAAGAGCGACATCTCGGGTGCCGAACGCGTGATTTTTGGCAGCCAGCCGCTCGACTTAACCGTGCCGATGTATAACGACTTTCGGGTGAAGACGGCAGTCGCACCGCCGCTTTATTACATTGTTCCGCTGCAATGGAAAAATGTGATTGAAGTCCTCACGCAACACGGGGTGACAATGCAAACAACGAAGGAGGCCCGAACGTTCGACATCGAGAGCTATCGTTTTACTGATGTGAAGTGGCCCAACGGACCATTTGAAGGCAGGCTGATGCCGGAATTCAAGGTGGAGGTCGTTCATGAGAGCCGCTCGTTTCCCGCGGGTTCGGTGCTCATTCCGCTGGCGCAGCAGGCAGCAAAAGTGGCGATGAATCTGCTCGAGCCTCAGGCGCCGGACTCTTTCGTTCGTTGGGGCTTTTTCAATGCGACCTTTGAACAGAAGGAGTATGGCGAGGATTACGTGGTTGAAAAGCTCGCGCGCGAAATGTTGGCAAACGACCTCAGGTTGCGCGAGGAATATGAGAAACAACTTGCCAGCGACGCTGCGTTTGCTTCAAATCCGCACGCGAGACTCCAGTTTTTTTATCGCCGTTCCCCTTACTGGGACCAGCAGATGAATCTCTATCCCGTCGGCAGAATCATCACGCCAATCAAACCGTAAGTTTCAAGTTCTGATTTGGAGTGCGCTGACCTGTCAGCGTTTTGGTCGTCGCGACCTGTCGCGACTTCGGTGCGTTGAGCCTTGTCTAAGGTGGAGGTGGCGTCAAGCCGCCACCGAACCAAAGCGCTGACAGGTCAGCGCACTCCAAAACTTGAAATTTGAAACTTTTCAGTGCGCCATTGCATCCGGATGTTCTGAAACTTCTTCAACGGCGCGGCTTCGGCTGCGAATAGTCACCACCGCCACCCCGGCAAAAATCAAAGCGCATGCTACCAGCGTCCTTGAGTTCCATGTTTCGCCGAGAATGAGCGGCGCGAGGCCGAATGAAAGTAGCGGCTGGAGGTAGATGTAAATTGCAACCACACTCGGCGCCACCCGCGTGATGGCCCAGGAGTTTAAGTAGTAGGCGCCGACGGTGGGTACCAGAACGATGTAAGGCACTATCAGCCAAACGCCGGCAGAAATATCCCAAGCCTCATTGCTCCACGCGTACGCTGAAATGGGCAACGAGACAATCGCACCTACCACAAAAATCCAGGTGATCACGTTTAATGCTCCGTAGCGTCTGAATAAATCTCTCGACACAGCTATGTAAGCGCCATATGAGAGTGAGCTGCAGAGGATCAGAACATTGCCAAGCGTGGTTTCTGAGGTGAAGTTTGCGCGCCACGGATCTACCAGGTAAATAACTCCGGCGGCGGCCAGAGCTATTCCGAGAAAGCGGCGTACTGATGGTCCATCATATCCAAGGGCGATGCTCACGCCAAGCGTGATCACCGGAATTGTCGTGGTTAACAGCGTCGCATTGATCGCAGTGGTCAGGGACAGTCCCTTCACAAAGAGTAGTTGATTAAGTACAACGCCGAGCAGGCTGGAGAGCACCAGCCAGGCAAGCACGCGTTTTGGTAATTGACGAAGTTGGCCGAGCTTTCGTTGCAGTAAAGTTAAAACGGCAGCAGCCCCTAAGATGCGAATACCTACGAGGCTTGTGCTCGACATTGAACGCAGCACGAGCTTGCCAAAGATAGGCCAGGTGCCAAACATGATCTGCACCAGAACAAGCGCGACATGCGGCGCGATAAAGTGATCCCTGGGTGATTTAGCTGTCATGCTAAGCGTCGAGTTTTGGAGAGCGAACTTTTGGAGTGCGCTGACCTGTCAGCGCTTTGGTTCTGCGGCGGCCTGCCGCCGCAATTTACAGAGGACTCAAGCCATCCAGGGTCGCGACAGGTCGCGACAATTCCAAAGCGCCGACAGGTCAGCGCACTCCAAAAAATTACAGCAAAAAGGATCGGGCCATTCCCGATCCTTTCTCAAGTGGCAAGCAAATGACTAATGAGTATCAGACAACCAGAAAGAGCGGATTCTCCAGAATCTTCTTGAACGTCTGCAGGAACTTCGCTCCGGTGGCCCCATCGACCACGCGGTGATCGCAGGACATTGTTACCCGCATCATCTGGCGTATAACCATCTCGTCGTTTCTAACCACAGGTTTCGCCGACATCGCTCCTACCGCCAGAATAGCTGCTTCCGGTGGATTTATTATGGCCGTGAACTCATCTATTCCGAACATTCCCAGATTACTCACGGAAAAGCTCGCACCAAGATACTCGTCCGGTTTCAGTTTGCGGTTGCGAGCGCGTTCGGCAAGATCGCGAACTTCCGCAGCAATTTCGCCTAACGATTTTTGATCCGCGGCACGCACGATTGGAGTAATCAAACCTTCATCGATGGCCACAGCAACGCCGACGTCCGCATGTTCGTAGTATCTGACGACCTTGTCCTGAAATGACGCGTTCACTTGGCGATGTTGCATGAGCGCTGCCGCAGCCACCTTAATGATTATGTCGTTAATACTAATCTTGAGCTCCGGGTCAAGCTCGTTTACAGCTTTGCGCATTTCCGCAGCGCGATCCATTTCGATCTCGGTAGTCAGAAAGAAATGCGGCACGGGTCCTAAAGAGGTCACGAGGCGTTTCGCGATAGTGCGGCGCATCTCGCTGGCAGGTTCATCGCGATAAGCCGACGCCGGTACCGTCGCAGCCTTCTGAAAGGAACTGCTATCGACGGCCCGTAAATGTCTTTGGGAAGCTTGATCGCTGGTAGGAGCTTTTGCGGCTTGACTGCTGATCAGTCCCTCGACATCTCGCTTGATAATTCTTCCGCCCGGTCCGCTGCCACTGATGGAACGCAGATCTATTCCAGATTCTGCGGCCATCCGCGCAGCCAACGGCGAAACAATTAATCGACCAGATGAAACAGTTTCTGTTGTTTCTTTCCGTCCGTTGCCGGAAGCGCTCGCGGCCGTCGGTTCGGTGGGAATTTGTTTGGCGGACGCCGGTGCGACTTCGGCTTCGCTAGAATCTTTTTCTTCTGGAGAAGGCTGTGCGGCCTTCTTTGGTGCAGCTTCTTGTGACGAAAGCGCCGAAATATCTTCGTCTGGCTCGCCGATGATGGCGATCAGTTGACCCAGCGGCGCCGATTCGCCCTCCTGAATCAGAATTTTGCGCAGTACTCCACTACCGAGCGCCTGCATCTCCATCGTGGCCTTGTCGGTATCAATCTCGGCGAGTGGTTCGCCCATCGATACTTTATCGCCCTCTTTCTTCAGCCAGCGAGAAAGTTGGCCCTCTTCCATCGTGGGAGAGAGCTTGGGCATGATTACCTGAGTTGCCATAATTATTGTCCGACAAACTTAAGTTTGTCGCTGATCTGTTGGAAACTTACCTACTAATGGTCGACAAACTAAAGTTTGTCGGACACTTAATCCAGATACGCCACCTCACGAACGGCCGCCACAATCTGATCGACAGTTGGTACTGCAAGGTCTTCGAGATTCTTCGCGTAAGGCATGGGCACATCGGCGCCTGAGACGCGTTTTACCGGAGCGTCGAGATAATCAAAGGCGCGCTCGGTAATCTCCGAGCTAATCTCTGCGGCAACGCCGCAAAACGGATGCGACTCTTCGGCGATCACTACTCGATTAGTCTTCTGAACAGACTTGATGATCGTCTCGATATCCAATGGTCGAATGGTTCGGAGATCGACCACTTCGCAGGAGACACCCTCTTCCTGTAAAGCGTCAGCCGCCTTTAGTGCAACCGGAACCATCAACGAACGAGCCACAATGGTAGCATCAGTGCCTTCCCGTTTTATGTCAGCGACGCCAAGCGGGATAACAAAATCAGGATCGTCGGAAACCTCGCCCTTAATTCCGTACATTCTTTCCTGCTCGATGAAGATCACCGGATCGTCGTCACGGATTGAAGCCTTCAGCAGACCCTTGGCGTCGGCGGGCGTGGAAGGCATCACCACCTTCAATCCGGGAAAATAGGCAAACCACGATTCAAGCGCCTGCGAGTGCTGAGAAGATACCTGGTAGGCAGAACCTCCGGGGCCGCGGAAGACGATGGGAATGTTGAACTGTCCGCCCGACATGTAGAGCATCTTAGCGGCGGAGTTGATGATCTGGTCTGTGGCGAGAATAGAGAAGTTGAAGGTCATGAACTCGACAATCGGTCGCAGTCCAACCATAGCGGCGCCGACACCCAGGCCGGCAAAACCGAGCTCAGTTATCGGCGTATCGATAACGCGTTTGGCGCCAAGTTCCTGCAGCAAGCCTTTGGTAACTTTGTAAGCTCCCTGATACTCCGCGACTTCTTCGCCCATCAGGAAAACGTTTTCATCGCGCTGCATCTCCTCGCGTAGAGCCTGATTCAATGCTTCGCGGATTGTCACCACCGCCATTTAAATGATTCCTTTTCGCAGTCTAATCGCGCTGGGTATTAATTGGACTAGCATAAACATCCGTGTAGAGTTCTTTTGGATCGGGCAGGGGACTCTCCTCTGCGAATTTGACTGCCTTCTCAACTTGCTCTTTTACCTGCGCTTCGATCTCCTGAAATTCTGAATCCGATAAGACGCCTTCTTCTTTTAAGCTTGCTGAAAAAAGTTTGATGGGATCACGTTCCTGATGTCGCTCAATCTCAGCGCGCGTACGGTAGTTTCCGGGATCAGACATCGAGTGGCCCATGAATCGGTAAGTGCGAACTTCAAGCAGCGTGGGCAGGTAATCCTTTCGGGCCCGCTCCACTGCACGCAGGGTGGCCTCGCGCACGGCCAGGACGTCCATGCCGTCGACAAACTCAGCAGCGATATCATACGCACACGACTTCTGTGAAATATCGTGCGACGACATGGCGCGCTCAAGGGAGGTGCCCATTCCGTATTGATTGTTTTCGCAAATGTAAATACATGGCACTTTCCAGAGCTGGGCCATATTGAGTGATTCGTGGAATGCTCCCTGGTTGACCGCCGCTTCGCCAAAGAAGCAGAGCGTGACCTGATCAGTGCCTTTATACTTCGATGCGAAAGCTACGCCCGTCGCCAACGGAATTTGCCCGGCTACAATTGCATGGCCGCCAAGGAAGCCGACCTCTTTGTCAAACATGTGCATCGAGCCGCCCTTGCCCTTTGAGCATCCGGTTGCTTTACCAAAAAGCTCGGCCATCACAGACTCAGGCGACATCCCCTTGGCGATCGCGTGTGCATGTTCACGATAGCTGGTCAGAACATAATCATCTCTGCGGATTGCAGAGATCGCCCCAATGGCCACCGCCTCCTGCCCGATATAGAGATGGCAGAACCCCCCGATTTTTCCGCCACTATATGCTTCTGCCGCTTTTTCTTCGAACCGGCGAGCCAGAAGCATCTGGTGATAGATGTCGATGAGCGTCTCGCGATCGAGGTCGGCTAATCGGCTCTTCTGCGCCGCCTTCAGCTCTCCAGTGGTCTGCTCCGGTGCGGCATTTGTCGCCGCGTCGGTCTCGGGAGACTCTTGATCCATCACGCCGGTCGCGCTGGTTTCATCAGCGCCTACACGCGACGGTTCCGGGGTACGCTTTCTCATCTCGTAGTTTGGTTTTGCCACTGCGCGCCTTCGACTATTAAACCGCCGTTAACAGGCGGCTCTAATGAAGATGGAATTTGTCGTTCGATTTAGCGGTTGGATTATACGCGAGTATCACAAAGACGCGCAAAACTGCCCTGGAAAGGCCAGCCATTTCATCGTCAGCTGATAGCAAATCCCCCGTTGTTGTTTAGATAGGGCGCTTGTGCTCCGTCCCGCGCAGGCTGACAAGTCCGCTTTCTAAACGGTTTCACAAAATAGTACTACTTAACTCAGCGGTTTATCTGAAAGCGTCGAGCGTGGTTATTGGCGTATTGGCGAGGGTAATTACTGTCTTGCGCGCATGTTTGTTGGATTGCATTTTGCGCGCTGCGGCGGTCAGTAGTTCTTCGGTGGTGTCACCTTCGTCAGGGTAACAGGCAACGCCGACACTTATGCCCAATTGCACCACGGCGCCCGCGCGCACCGAGAACTTCTGTTCTTCGACGGCATGCCGGATTCGCTCGCTGATGGAAGCGGCCATGTGAGTTGAGGCCATGGGCATGATTGCGACAAACTCATCTCCGGCATAACGGGCCAAAATATCCATCTGCCGCAGCTCTTTCTTAATTACTCCGGCCACACTGGCTAATATCCGGTCGCCGATTGGATGTCCATACTGGTCGTTGATGTCCTTGAAGTCGTCGATATCCATGCTAATGACCGCCAGCGATTCATTGTTCATGCGCTGACATTCGGCGATTCTCTGCTCAAGCATCATGTAGAAGCCGCGCGCGTTCATCAGCTCGGTGAGGGGGTCAGTCAGGGCGCTCTCCTTGGTCCTTTCAAACGTGAGCGCGTTTGTCAGCGCGCTTGAGGCATGCTGGCAAACCGACTCTAGCAGCCGCACGTGTTCTGTTGTGTAAGAGGTTCTGCTCTTTGAATAAAGAGTGATTGCGCCAAAAGCTCCGTCTTCACGAAGTAAGGGTGAAACGAGAACGCCACGGTAATTTCTGGCTACTTCTTCCGGAACTCCGACCAGGTCCAACTCAGGCGAGGCATTACACATCGAGCGCGTATTAGCGATAACCCAACCGGTTATGCCGTCGCCGACATTAAGCCGGCGGTGACTGAATACATCTGCGTGCTCGCCCGCTACGTGTGCAGCTACGGCCTTTCCTGTTTTTTCATCAACCACAAAGATGATGCAGGTGTCGAATGGGACGATCGCGCGCAGTTTGTTGGAGACCAGGGTCACCGTGTCCTGAAGATTCAAAGAAGAACCAATAGTCTGTGCGATTTCATGAAGGGCAAAAACTTCCCGCTGCGCTTCTGAGATCGATCTGAAACCTTGATCCGCATCTCCTGGCGCGCCGAGGACGTTTGACGCGAGCCCCGCGTCCGGTTTTGTTTTAGTGAGATAATCATGAACCGCGGTTTCGGATTCCACCTGCTCTCCGATGTCTTCCGCAGCGATCAGACGGTCAAACTCCTCAACGTGTTGAATAAATATATCAACGACCCGAGGATCAAACGCGGTACTCGCCATGTTTCGCAGCAGCGCCAGCGAATCCTCTCGTTTCATGCCTTTACGGTAAGGGCGATCGCAGCGCGTTGCGTCGTAAAAATCCACCACCGAAATAATTCTGGCCACCAGCGGAATCGCTTCGCCTTTAAGACCTTTCGGATAACCCGTGCCGTCCCATTTTTCATGGTGGTAACGAACGATGTCTTCTACCGGATAGGGAAAGTTGACGCGCCGCAGAATGTCGCCACCCACGGTGGGATGAATCTTCATCTTCGCGAATTCAGCTTCAGTTAGCTTTCCAGGTTTGTTGAGGATGTATTCCGGTACCGCCAATTTGCCAATGTCATGCAGCAGGGCTCCGGCAAACAGGGCTTGCACTTCCTTCTCACCAAGCTTGAACAACTTTCCCATTTCTGACGCGTAAATCTGAGTTCGGCGAACGTGGCCGTGAGTCGTCTGGTCCTTCGCATCAATAGCGATTGCCAGAGACTCGATTGTGTTCATGTGAATCTTCGCCATCTCCTCGATGTGTGCGCGCTGGTCTGCTTCGCCCCTCCTAACTTCCTCAAGGCGTTTTTCGTTGAACCGATACAAGAGGTGGACCATGCCAGTGATCAACAGACCCAGGAGAATGAAAGGAATGCCGGCGCCGTGCAGTGCCGAATAAAAAAGTACAGCCGATGCAGCTCCTGCAACCTGGGTTGTTAGAGTCCAAACCATACTTTCCTGCGAGGGAAGGAGATGTGGCTTTCCGTCGCCGAGGTTAACAAGATAGACCGTCGCCAGCGTGCTGAGTGAGTATTGGAGTACTGCAAGGACGCAGAGCGGAACAAGGAGAGCGTTTACAGGAAGAGTTTGTCCCGCGCTCAAGGAAGAGTCATCTGCGAAGATAGTAACCAGATAGCCGTAACACGAGGCCGAAACGAAAGTCGAAATGATCGCTATCGCCGTGGTCGATATCGCTTCCCTCCTGGTCGACAAGCCATAGGTAGAAACGAAGCCAACCAGAGCAGCAAGCAACGTGGCCGGTCCTGCTGTAGTTGCGGGCGGCACGGCATAAAGGATTATCGCCAGGAAGACGAGCGCGTCCGCGACAGATTTCCTACTCTGGCTGACGCCAACACTGGTTGTAATAGAAACGGTGAAACGGCTCGCCGCGAGCGTTAGAACCAGCAGCACCAGCCAGGCCAACAGGCCCGAGCTGGTCAGGAATGGCAAACTCACTGTGGATAGCAACGCATAAAGAACGAGCATCGAGCCGACTATCGAGATGCTCGCTATGAAAGCATGGCTTTGCCAGTCCCTTTTGTCTGTCATGATTCTTGATCCTTGCCCTAGCGGGATAACGGGCAAGGCCGCACCAGCTAATGTTCGAATTGGAAGTTGTGAAACTAGCGGAAAAGCGTCGGGTTG
>DASZDU010000155.1:0-8802 GCA_035941655.1 Pyrinomonadaceae bacterium
AAATGTGTTTACGCCGTTAACCATTCCGCTGAAGGAACCGATCACGCTTTCGCGCGCCGTGGCGATGGCAGGCGGCGTTAAGCAGGACAGCAAGAAAGACAAAGTCAGGATCGTCAGACAAGAGGCAGGCGCGACAACGAGCAGGGAGATCGTGGTTGACCTGACTGCGATTGAGAAGAAGCGCGCGGAAGACATCGCGCTGATGCCCAACGACATCATCGATGTGCCAACGTCGGGCAGCAAGAGCTTTTTACGGACCTTGCTCGGCACCGTCGCGCCGTCGATCGCACAACTTCCAGTGCGAGTAGTGCCTTAAGCGAGACGGACGACCGTTGACCGCCGACCGCCGAAAGAGTCTGCGGTGGGCAGTTATCCGGGGGTCAGCGGTCGTTGGTTGGTCGGCCGTCATCTTCATGCCCTACAAATTTCAAAAGCTTGAGATTTATCGACTCGCTCTCGATTACATCACCTTGATTTATGAGCTCGCAGAAAAGCTGCCTGGCAGTGAGAATTTCAATCTGAAGTCACAGATCACTCGGGCTGCAACTTCTATAGCGCTCAACATCGCGGAGGGATCTACCAGCCAAAGCGATGCCGAACAGTCCAGATTTTTAGGAATGGCTTTGCGATCACTGGTTGAAACCGTCGCGTGCCAGGACATTATTGAGCTTAGAAACTATGCAAGCACCAACGACTTGCTTCCTGCTCGCGAACTTGGCGTAAAGTTGTTCGCCAAAATTCAATCCATGAAAAGATTTCTCGGGCAGTCACAAGTTAAAGAGTCGCCGGTTGTTCGTCGGTCATCCGTCGGCGGTCCTCGGTCATAAAGTTGATTTTTACTAGGGTTACAAGATGAAACCATCTCGTGAATTGATTAAAACGGAACCCGGTTTCACGGCGATTGAACCCGCCGGTGAATCCAACGGGAGTTCGCATGGCTACAACTATGGCGTTGATCAAAATGAGGATTCCGAAATCCATCTGCTTGATTACTGGCGCGCCGTGCGCAAACGCCTGTGGCTGGTCATCAGCATCGTGACCCTGGTCTCGATGCTCTCCGTCATTTACGTGGCGCGCAAGCCCGACATCTACCAGGCGGGCGCACGTGTCCAGGTCGATCTGGAAAACAACGGCGCGCTCGTCGGCAAGACGCCTTACGTATTTGGTCCCACCAACGATCCGGTCTACTTCAACACACAGCTGCAAATTCTGGTAAGCCCAGGGTTGATGCGGCGCGTTGTGAAGGCGCTTGACCTCGAACATAACCCTGACTTCTTCAAAGGTAATTCGAGTCAGAAACGTTCGACCTGGCAAACGATCAAAAGCATGGCGGGGCTCGGCAAAAACGAGAAGCAGGACAATAACGCGCAGGCGAAGGAAGCGCTACAGCTTCATACCACCGTCGCCCCGGCCTCCGCTAATCAGGATCTTGCAGAAGCTAAACGTCTCGCGCCATACGTCAGCAGCATCCTTGGCGGTCTCAAGGTTGACCCGGTGAAGGAAACGCGCGGCCTATACAAAGAAACGCGCCTGATCGATATCACGTTTACACACAGCGATCCTGAGGTAGCTGCGAGAGTAGTGAACGCGATCGCTGAAACTTACGTCTACAGCAACCTCGAGAAAAAGGGTGAGACGAATACCAGCACTGGAGAGTTTCTGCAGAAGCGCATTGCCGAGCTGCAACAGCAGATTCGCACTGATGAAGAGAAGCTGGTCGACTACGCCAAGAACAACCAAATTATTTCACTCGACGCGAACCAGAACACGGTCGTCGAGCGGCTCGCCGCGCTGAACAGACAGTTGGTCGAAGCGGAGAAGGCTCGCATCGACGCCGAGTCTGCGTTTAATGCCGCGAAAGGCGCGGGCGCGGCCGGCGCGCTCGCCGACGCTGATGCCAAACAGGCAAACGAATCCGAAGCCAAAGCGGCCGAATTGCGCCAGAAGCGAGCGCTCTTGATGGTCGACGCCACCGAGGAAGCGCCCGAGGTCAAGGAGATTGACACACAGATTGCCGAACTCGATCGCCAGTTAAAAGAAATTCGCAGTCGCAAGACCACCACGATTCTGACGAACCTGGAAACTCTTTACCGGCAAACCCTGGCACGCGAGCAGGCGCTGCGAAAGTCGTTTGAACAACAACGCGGCGAAACGCTCTCGCAAAACGAAGCCGCGATTAACTACCGCATCATTCAGCAGGAGATCACCACTAACAAAACTCTGCTCGACAACTTGCTGCAGCGCTCCAAAGAGAACGACGTAATCATGGCCAGCAAGCCAAACAATATTTCGGTGGTCGACCTCGCTATCACGCCCGACGGTCCAGTAGGGCCAAACCGGACGCGCACTGTCTTCATTGCGATGTTCCTCTCCCTCGGCCTGGGAGTTGGTTGTGCACTGTTACTGGAATACCTCGACGACACCGTCCATTCCACCGAAGAAGTCGAACGGCTGTTGCACCTGCCGGCGCTCGCCGTTATTCCCTCGGCTCTCGGCACTAGCAAGCGTCGTCTGCTGTCAGGTCCGAGCGGCTTGCAGAAACGAAATGGAAATCCGTCGGAGAATCCGGAACTGCTAATGAATGTCGACGGCCGCTCGCCGCTGGCGGAATCCTACCGGCATCTGCGCACCTCGGTGCTGCTGTCGACTGCCGGTCGCGCGCCGCGATCGCTGCTGGTAACTTCCAGCCTGCCGGGAGAAGGGAAGACGACCACGGCCGTCAATACCGCTGTCAGTCTGGCGCAAACTGGAGCAAGCGTGGTCATCATCGACGCCGACATGCGGCGGCCGCGGCTGCGCTCGATTTTCGGATTGCCTAACGCGCCCGGTTTGAGTTCGATCCTTTCGAGCGAAGTTTCAGAAGCAGAAGCGATGAACATGGTGGTGACGGATGCGGTGAGCGGCCTGAATGTTTTGACTGCCGGACCAATACCGCCTAATCCCGCTGAGCTGCTGGGTTCGGATCAAATGCGCCGTTTGATAGCCCTGCTGCAGTCAAGGTTTGATCACCTGGTTGTCGACTCGCCGCCCGTCAGCTCGTTCACCGACGGCGTTTTGATTTCATCAATGGTCGATGGGGTGTTGCTGGTGGTCCACGGCGGCAAGAGCTCGCGTCACGTGGTGAAGCGTTCGCGACAACTGCTGCATGACGTAGGCGCTAAGATCTTCGGCGTGGTGCTCAACAACGTCAACCTGCAATCGCACGACTATTACTACTACCAGCGTTATTACGGCTCGAGCTACTACAAGGCTGACGGCGAAGATGACACGGACACCCCTTCTGCGTCCGAAACGAGCACGCTAAATTTAAGATAAAGCATTCTGCGCTGAAGCTTGCAAAATGAACGAGTCGGTAGCGGTGGTATCAGAACCCGGAGCGGTAGCGATGGGCCAGATGTTCATCTCGAAACCGAGTAATTAATGTAATGTTTAGTTGCCTCTCTGGCCCGTCGCTACCGCTCCCGGTTCTGACAGCGGAGGCCGTTTTGTTCAACGCCTTCGACGTTGACTCGAAGCAAATGGATTGAGGTGCAGCTTGTTGTTACGCAAAGCGTAGTTTGGTAAGCAAATGAAGAAAGCTTTGATAACCGGAATAACCGGGCAGGATGGTTCCTACTTAGCTGAACTGCTGTTGAGCAAAGGCTATGAAGTTCATGGCATCATCCGTCGCGCCTCTAGTTTTAACACCGCCCGGATAGATCACCTCTACGCCGATCCCCATATCAACGGCGTGCGATTCTTTCTTCACTACGGCGATATTTCAGATTCCACCAATCTTATTAAGCTGCTCTATCGCATTCAGCCTGAAGAGGTCTATCACCTGGCGGCACAGAGTCATGTACGTGTCAGTTTTGATATTCCGGAATATACCGGTGATGTTACCGCTTTAGGCACCATCCGCATTTTGGAAGCGATTCGCGAGACCGGCCTCAAGGCTAAGTTTTATCAGGCCAGCAGCTCTGAAATGTTCGGCAAGGTCAGCGAAGTTCCGCAATGCGAGACCACTCCATTCTATCCGCGCAGCCCGTATGGGATCGCGAAGGTCTACGCCTATTGGTCAACCGTCAATTACCGCGAAAGTTATGGAATGTTCGCTTGCAACGGAATTCTGTTTAACCATGAATCGCCGCGTCGTGGAGAGACATTCGTCACACGAAAGATTACGCGTGCCGCTGCCATGATAAAGGCTGGGTCACAGGATAAATTATATCTTGGGAATTTAGAGGCGAAGCGCGATTGGGGCTATGCCAAAGAATACGTGGAGGCGATGTGGCTGATGTTGCAACAGGATCAGCCCGATGATTACGTAATTGCCACCGGTGAGACACACTCGGTAAAAGAATTCCTCGAAGAAAGTTTTTCTTACAGTGGACTCGACTGGCAGGACCACGTTGAGATTGATCCCAAGTATTACCGGCCGGTTGAGGTCGACCTGCTCGTCGGCGATGCCGGCAAAGCCCGGCGATTGTTGCAGTGGGAGCCCAAAACCAAATTCGAAGAGCTGGTGCACTTGATGGTTGATGCAGATACTTCAAAGTTAACCGGCGCCAGCGGACATCAGCCTGCGAGCGCGCCTGCCTTGGTCAAATTGTAATCGTCCGCACGCAGTCGCGAGTCCTCTCATTCTCAATCAAGTAAACATGGAAGGCTTTAGAGAACACTTTCCTTTTAAGAGAGTGCTGGTGACCGGGGGATCTGGTTTTCTGGGTCAGCGCGTTGTACAGCAGCTGACCACCGTTGAAAACGTCGAGCTGTTCATTCCGCGTAGAAGTTCCTACGACCTGGTGGAAATGGCGGATGTGAAGCGTTTGCTGGCGGACACGAATCCGGATTTGATTATTCATCTTGCAGCTGTCGTGGGCGGCATTGGCGCCAACCAAAAAAACCCGGGCCGATTTTTCTACGATAATCTAATGATGGGCGTGCAGCTTATTGAGCAGGCACGTCTCCACGGTGTCGCCAAGTTCGTGGCCTTAGGCACCGTCTGCTCCTACCCGAAATTTACTCCGGTACCTTTCCATGAGGAGGATTTGTGGAATGGCTATCCGGAGGAAACCAACGCACCTTACGGACTGGCAAAAAAGATGATGCTGGTACAGTCCCAGAGCTATCGCCGTCAATACGGCTTTAACTCCATCTTCCTTTTACCGGCGAACTTGTACGGCCCCGCAGATAATTTTAATCCGGAGAGTTCACATGTGATTCCGGCCCTAATTCGCAAATGCGTTGAAGCGCGCGATAACGGAGACAGTCACCTGAATGTTTGGGGAACCGGGAACGCCTCGCGCGAGTTTCTTTTTGTTGACGATTGTGCCGAAGCAATCGTGCGGGCAGCCGCTTACTATGACGATAGCGAGCCTGTAAACATCGGCACCGGCACCGAGATCACGATAGCGGAACTGGTAAATTTGATCGTTCAGTTAACCGGTTTCAAAGGCAAGATCCGTTGGGAGACGGATAAACCGGATGGACAACCGCGCCGCAGCCTCGACGTCTCGCGCGCCTATGAGAAGTTTGGCTTTCAGGCGAAAACGTCCTTTGAAGATGGACTGAGACGAACAATTGACTGGTACGAACACACTATAAACCGCGCCGCTGTAAACGTTCTTTGAGTTGTCGGATACGAAGTTTTCAGTCTGCAGATGAGCGCCTCTTAGTTTACCAATCTATAAATTCTTATGTGCGGCCTGGCTGGAATATTTAGATTCGATGGACACTTCACACGTAGCGACGTGGAAGCTGTGCTGCGCATGCTTGATGCCCAGGTCCATCGAGGCCCGGATGATTGGGGCATTCTCCTCCCAGACACACTGCTCCAGCGCGATGAGGTAAAGAGTCTGTTCGCAACGCGAGGTTTAGATCACGTTAGCAGTTATGAAAACCGTTCTGCGGGTCCCGCGGTTATCCTCGGCAGCCGGCGTCTTTCCATTCTTGACCTGTCCATCCGCGGACGAATGCCCCTGAGCAACACAGCCGGCTGCAACTGGGTTACTCACAACGGTGAGATCTACAACTCACCTGCGCTGCGCGAAGAGTTGCAAACAGCCGGGTTCACGTTTCGCTCAGCTTCAGACACGGAGGTCCTAATCAACGGCTACGACCGCTGGGGTGATGACTTCGTCAGTCATTTGCGGGGAATGTTTGCGTTTGGACTTTTTGACAGCGCGTCGTCACGACTGGTGTTGGCGCGTGATCGCTTTGGCATTAAACCTCTTTACTATGCCGCGCTCGGCAGTCAGCAGACCGCAAACGGCAATGCTTTAATCTTTGCTTCCGAGGTGCGCGCGATCAAGCACTCAAATCTGATCGCGGACGAGCCTGAGCCGGAAGCCGCCATTCGTTTCCTTCAGCTGGGTTCCATACCGACGCCGCTCACGACAGTCAAGAACGTCTTTGCGCTTCCTGCCGGGCACATGATGCTCGTCGGCCCGGACGACACGAATATTCGCCGGTATTGGTCTCTTACCGATCATCAGGGGAAGCAACACCGGGAGTCGAGTAACGAAGATAGCGCCGTCGCCGACACGCGGCGGTTACTCGACCAGTCTGTACAGCAGCATCTTCTGAGTGACGTGCCGCTGGGAATATTTTTGAGCGGCGGCATTGATTCATCAGCCCTGGTTGCCCTGGCCGCGAGCTTCCGGGCGGAGCCGCTCACAACGCTCTCGATTGTTTTCGATGAGCCTGAGTATGACGAAAGCAAATACGCCCGCCTGATTGCCGACAAGTATCAGACATCCCATTGCGAGACTTTGCTCAGGAGTCAGGAACTACTCTCCGAACTCCCAAACGTTTTCGCGGCAATGGATCAGCCGACCGTGGATGGCGTTAATAGTTTCTTCGTCTCGCGGGCCGCAAAACAGGCCGGTCTGAAAGTTGTGCTCTCTGGCCTCGGTGGCGATGAAGTCTTTCTCGGATACAGTCATCTACATAAGGCTCATTCGTTGAATGGAGCGCGGCGGTTGTTCGCCACCGTGCCGGCGGCTCTGCGCAAAGGTTTGGTTCAACTCGCGATTCCGGCGGGCACTGCTGCCGGGCGCAGCGGGCTGGAAAAACTCGCGTACCTTGAAGACCCCTCGAGCGCGAATATGTACTTGATGTTTCGCGGGCTGTTCGTTCCCAGGCAGATTCAAAAACTGCTCGGTCTAAGCGACGTGGAAATGAAGCGCTACGGTGTTGCTCTCCCAGCGGTAAATGGTTCGGGAAAGCGATCGCTGCTTGATTCCTTCGTCAGCAACGAATTCGACCACTATCTGCAGAACCAACTTCTGAAAGACACTGATTGCATGAGCATGGCCCATTCGATCGAAACGCGTGTGCCTTTCCTCGATCATAAGCTGGTTGAACACGCAGTTGCGTTACCGGTTAAGTTCAAGTTGAACGGCGGAACAAATAAGCCGTTGCTGATAAAGGCACTCGGGGACGACTTACCCCGCGAAATCTGGGACCGTCCGAAGATGGGGTTCACGTTCCCGTTCGGTTCATGGCTCAGGAATAACAACGACGCTTATCAGACGACTGAGTCAACTGCTGGGATTCTGGACAAAAGGGAAGTGGAAAAAGTCTGGACCGCCTTCCGCGAGCAACGCTTTCACTGGTCCCGTCCCTGGGCGCTGATGGTTTTAGAGCAGTTCGCGAAGTCGCACCCAGTAAAGATATTCTCAAAT
The DNA here is from genome assembly GCA_035941655.1 of Pyrinomonadaceae bacterium. GTDB lineage: Bacteria > Acidobacteriota > Blastocatellia > Pyrinomonadales > Pyrinomonadaceae > PSRF01. The sequence goes on from DASZDU010000155.1 coordinate 7,668, forward strand.
GTATAAGCTGGCAGTTCTCAACACCCATCCTATTCAATATTTTGCGCCACTCTATAGACGTATTGCGCTAGAACCCGACATTGACCTCACGGTCTATTATTGTAGCCGGCAGGGTTCCGAGGAATATTTGGACGAAGGATTCGGCGAGCGGGTCAAGTGGGACATACCCTTGCTCGACGGATATCAGTATAAGTTTCTCAACAATCTTTGGGGCCGCGATCACGTGGGCGGCTTTGGGAGTCTCATAAATCCCGGTATCGTCTCTGAGTTGCGCAAATACCGTTACGATGCGCTGCTAGTCAATGGTCATAACCACATAACCTATCTACTCGCAATGCTCGCTGCGAAAGCGTTCGGCACGTCGGTGATGATGCGTTGCGAGACCCATCTCAAGCTTCATCGTTCACCATTAAAGCGAACCTTACGAAAGCCAGTCATGAGTTTCTTTTACAAGCGGCTTTGCGACCTATGTTTGCCGATTGGCACATCCAATAAGGAATTCTACTTATTCCACGGGGTAGAAGAGGGCCGAATGTTTACTGTGCCCTATGCCGTTGATAATGAATACTTCACGTCGGCTGCAAAGCAGTATTCCAAGACTGACCGGCGGAAAGAATTTGGTCTGCCCCAAGACAAGCCAATAATTCTTTTCGCCTCAAAGTTACTAAGCCGAAAGAGACCGATGGATTTGCTACTCGCCTTTCAGCGACTCCAACAACAGGGTGTTAACGCTGCTCTTCTATTTGTAGGATCAGGAGAGAGGGAATTTGAGCTCAAGAATCATGTCCGAGAGCACGAGTTATCGGATGTACATTTCCTGGGGTTTAAAAATCAGTCGGAACTGCCGAAGTATTACTCAGTGGCTGATGTTTTTGTTTTTCCATCCGAAAACGAACCTTGGGGATTAGTTCTTAATGAGGTCATGTGTGCAGGATTGCCGATTATTGCTTCAAGAGAGATCGGAGCGGTCCCGGATCTGGTGCACCATGGTGAGAACGGCTTCACCTATGAGGCGGGTGACATCGATGAACTTGAGAGGTGCTTGAAACAATTATTAGAAGCGCCTGAGAAACGAGAGCTCATGGCAAAGGCGTCTCGCGCAATTATTGGGCAGTGGAACTATGAGTACTGTGTG
>DASZDU010000156.1:0-5758 GCA_035941655.1 Pyrinomonadaceae bacterium
ATCGTATGAGCTATTTGGCGAGGGCTTTCGCGCCCGGGTAACAGTGGGATCCGGAACACAGCGTTCGTTGGAGTGTTGGCGGGAAGGTGAAAAGGTTCTGGAGCAAAGTGCTTCGGACGACGAACCCGAGGACCTTCGCAATGGCGGTTACCAGGAAGTTATAGAGTTCGTTCGGGCACTTACGAGCGGTACGCGGCCGCGGCCTGAAGTTCAAGACATCCTGCCATCAGCGCGCGTTTGCTTTGCAATCGCCGACACAGTTGCCCGACAAACGACCGCACCAGTGACGCGGTCCTGATCGACCCAGGCCGTCTAAGTATGGGGGCGGTAATTAGAAATCAGCGGCGGACTTTATATGAACAGATTCTTGTGCATCTCAGTAGCAGTCATTGTATTCGCTCTAGCAACCGCAAGCGGACTGGAACAGGAAAGAAACAGAACTGGCGGCAGCGCTTTTCACAAAAACGACATTACTTACTCTACCGAGGTTGTAACGCCTCACATCGACTGGGCCACAAAGCTTCCAAAAGGTCCAATAAAGTCTTTTTTCATTCCCTCTGTTCAGTATGGCAGAGACATGGTCGAGCTGATGCAGCGTCTGCAGCTGGAAGCGACCACCGTATCGATAGATAGCAGTTGGGATATCAGCTGCTGGGGCATCGGCGATTATTACGGCCATGAGTTTCGCGGCGACCGTGACGACTTCCAAACCGTTTACGGTTATGTCGAAAAAGACCTGACCAGCGATTCGCCGTTTGAGGTGATGGTGATTCCTGGCCTTAACGGTTGGTCGCGCATGACGCGTGCGACTCGCGATGCCATTCTGCGTCGCGTTGAACACGGCGCGGGTTTGGTGCTGCTACACCCATTCGTCGGCGACGTCAAAGGCCATCCCTTCAAAGGTGACGAAGCGGTGGGCGATGAACGCATCTGGGACATCTCTCCTCTGATCGGTGTCGCCAACAACACTGTTAATGAACGCGGTTATCCTGAGATTAATCAGAACGCTGTAACTAAGGGAAAATGGGAACTGGCCCAGCCACATTTTATCACTCAGGGATTCTCGCTTGAGTTAATGCCCGAAGGAAATGCGGGCGGTTCATTTTATAAGTATCACGCAAGCGGAGACGTTCTAATCAAGTCAGGTAGCAACCCAATCGTGGCGGTGAAAAACTACGGTAAAGGACGCGTCGTTGCGCTTGCCTACGTCGAAGAGGGGTTCACGCCTCAGAGCGTTAACCCTACGGAGACGAAAATTTACTGGGACTATTGGGAGTATCAATATTCGTTACTGGCCCGCTCTATCCTCTGGGCATCCGGGCGTGACACTGCGGTCCGAATCAAGTCGCTAACAGCTGGCGACGCCGGGGTGAAACTGTCTCTTTCGTCTAACGAACGACAGGTTGTCAAGATTGAAGTCTCCGGTAAGAACGAGTTCGGCCCCATGTTCGGCTCAAATCAGGTGTCGCAGACGCTCACGACTGGCGATAACTTGATTGAAATCCCTGTTTCCAGGCTGCGTCCAGAGACAGGTTGGCTTGGTGGTCGTCAAATTTTCAATGTCATCATTCGCGATTCGCAGGCAGGCACAACCCTCAATTGGGGCGCAGCAACATTTGAGACTCCAAAGCGCGCCATGATGACCACAGCCCGGCCCGCGGTGGATGTCTACAAACGCGGCGAAACTTTGAGCGTTGTATTACGCGCGACCGGCGATCTGTCGCGGCTACAAGTGCGAATGCACGTATCAGACGATCTGGGCCGGCTACTCGCGACAATATCGAAACCGGCCCGTGGCGAGCGGACACTCACCTACACTCTGGCGGATTTTCTCGGCAAGTTTGCTATCGTCACCGGCGAACTGGTTGACGAAGGCGGCGCTATCGTCGATCAAATCCGCGCCAAACCGGTGATGGTGGTCCAGGACGTTCGCAGGCAGAAGGAATACACAGCCCTCGTCTCGTTTGGCGGGACCAAACATTACCTACAAGATGCGCAGATGAGGATGGTTCGCGGCGCGTCTGCCGATACCGGGTTCACCTGGGGTGGCGACGTCGACAACTCGCTCAATATTCCGCGCGGCAGCTTCGGCGTCTACTGGTACGATCGCGGGCCAACTACACCGGCAGGAATGGAACGGGCTATTGCTGAGTATCAACGCACGGGTGACTTCGAGGCGCTCGGTTACCTGACCAAAAAGGAACTTTTCAAACGCTCCGGTGACAAGACATTTTTGCGCCGCACCCCCTCGTTCAACGACCCAGGATTCATGACTACTCTTTCGGACATTGTGCGCGCGTCCGCTCGCAATAAGGCGCGTTACAACATGGACTACTACTTCGTCGGCGATGAAGGGTCGCTAACTTCATACGGCGATGCCGTGGACTTCGACTGGAGTCGCCAAACATTGATTGACTTCCGCTTGTGGTTGAAACAGGAGTACGGTGCCCTCCCCACGCTGAATAAGGAGTGGCGGACGAGCTTTAAAAACTGGGACGATGTAGTTCCTTACACCACTGATGAAGCGCGCAAGAGTCGTAGTTTTGCTCCCTGGGCCGATCATCGCACTTTCATGGAGATCACCTTTGCGCACGCCTATCAAAGCGTTCGCGATGCTGTGATACAAGGCGACAGAGATTCACACATCGCTGTCTCCGGCACGCAGGCAACTAACGCTTACAACGGCGCCGATTGGTCGCGTCTTGATAGCGTCATCGACGACTTCCTTTCCTACGATGGCGGCAACCAGTGGGACATGCATCGTTCGTTTGCCAAACCCGATGCAATGATCGGCTTCTGGACGGGTTATGGTTCGCGCGGAGTAGCCGTTCAAAATGCCATTTGGACCGCGGCAATTCATAACGTGCTGCATCCGAATATTTTCTGGATGTACTCATTCCTCGATCCTGACCTCACTTATTCGGAATCTGCGCGCGACATGGGAGTGGCGTTCAAATCACTCCGCTTAGAGGGTGTGGGAAAACTCCTGATGGAATCTGAACGCCAGCAGGATGGCATCGCGCTGCACTACTCGATGCCGTCCATTCACGCCGCAAGCATTCTCGGCTATCACCAGCGCAGCAGCGATGACGACGATGAAGTCCCGGACAAATCTCCTCTCAGCTTCCCCGCAAATCGCGACGGCTGGGTGCGTACGATCAAAGATCTCGGCTTGCAGTTTGATTTCGTCTCGTCTGAACAAATAAACCAAAACCGTCTGGCGACCGGGAAGTACAAAGTTTTGATCCTGCCACTATCTTTCGCGCTATCTGCGGAAGAGGTCAAGAATATCGAGGCTTTCGTTGCGGCTGGCGGCGTTGTCGTCGCCGATGCAGCACCCGGAATAACGGACGAGCATTGTGCGTGGCAATCGAATAGTTCTGTGAATAGTTTGTTTGGCATCACGACTGGTCCTGCAGACAAACGCGAAATCAAGATCGCTGCCGGTGACGTAGCGGTAACAAATGACGGCGCTGGTTGGGGACTTGCCGCCAACGAGCTGGGTGGTCTGCTGGTAGCCGAACCTGATATCAGGGCAGCCGGCAGCACCAGCCTGCTTCATATCGGCAAAGCGGAGGCGTTAATCGTTCGTCGCCTTGGCAAAGGCTGGACCATCTATGTCAATACAGTCTTCGATCGATATCCGAAGCAGCGGGCGGCGAAATTTGGCGGCGCGAGTTATCGAGCTCTGGCTGACGCGATACTGGCTCGGGCCGGCGTGAAACCGGCAATCGAAGTTCTCTCTCCTGACGGGCGCCGCATCTCTCAGGCCCAGATTGCGCGCTACCAGTTTGGCGATGCGCAGATTTTGACAATCGTTAAAGACAACGTCGCTGTATCCGGGGTTGTCGGGCAGGATGGCGTAACCGTTTATAACGACGCCCGCCTGGGCCGTGTCGCCAGACAGGAGATGGTCATCAAACTGCCGCGTAAGCTTTACGTCGCTGATGTGCGTTCGGGAAAACAACTCGGCTACACCGACACCATTCATACCTCAACGCTTGTAGGCGATGCGGTCGTGCTCGGTTTGAGCCCGTTACAAAACAAGATCAGTATCGACGGTCCCGATACGGCATTGCTGGGGAAACACGTCTCCTTCTCCATCGCTTCGTCGGTGTCTGGACGCCGGCTCATTCGCTGCCACGTGTTCGCACCGGATGGATCGCCGTTGCCTGTTTATGCCAGAAACGTGCTTATGAATAACGGATCAATAACCTTCATTCTGCCTTCAGCGCTCAACGATCCATCTGGCCGCTACACCGTCCGAGCGACTGACGTCGTGACCGGTGCAACCGTTGAAATCAAGATCACTCTAAGGTGAGATATCGCCGTTGACTGAAATACAGCAGCAGACTTTGCGCGCGGCAGTTGATCGCATCATTCCGCCAGATGATTATCCTGGCGCCTGGGATGCAGGCGTTGGCGACTACCTCGCGCGTCAGTTTGAAGGCGACCTGGCACGGGAATTAGACCTCTTTACTGCAGGTCTCGAGGCGTTGGAAGCAGAAGCCCTCGCCCGATTCAACTCTCGCTTCGTTGACCTGACGGACGATCAGCAGGACACAGCCCTTGCTCACATCGAGACTGGGGAGGTGTTGACGTTGTGGTCCATAGCGCCGGCGCGGTTCTTCGAATTGTTGGTCAACACAACCGCCGAAGGCTATTACTGTGAACCCGAACAGGGCGGTAATCGGGCCGCCATCTCATGGGCCATGACCGGCTTTGAGGAGCGGGTTTAGATATGAACCACTACGATGTAGTTATCATCGGCAGCGGCGCGGCCGGTGGGATTGTCGCCGGTGTTCTGGCAGAGGCGGGAAAACATGTGCTGCTGCTCGAGCGTGGACCAGCATTGACTTTTGCCGACGTCGGCCGCGACCAACTGCGTAATCAGCGCCTTTCAGTTTACGGTCACAACGCCGGACCGCCATTAGAAGGAAATCCCCGTGTGTTTGTGAATCCTGAAGGCCACGCCCGGATCGTCAAGCCGCACGAACTTGACTACCACAACAACGCCGCCTGCGTTGGCGGCGGCACGCGCGTTTATGGCGCACAGGCTTGGCGGTTTTGCCCGAAGGATTTTCGCATGGCCAGTGAGTATGGTGTGCCCGATGGTAGTTCGCTCGCCGATTGGCCAATCAGCTACGAAGACCTGGAGCCTTTTTACGATCGCGCCGAATGGGAATTGGGCGTGGCCGGTGATGGTCAGGCTATTCAACATCTGACGCCACGCCGCCGGGGTTACCCGCTGCCGCCGGTGTCGTCAGGTCCGCAAACCGTTGCGCTCAAGCGTGGTGCGCAGAAACTGGGCTGGGCAACCAGTCCGGTACCGCTGCTTATTAATACCGAGCCTTATGGCGGCCGACCTGCGTGTATTTCCTGTAAGTATTGCGTAGGGTTCGCCTGCCCGACTGACGCGAAAAACGGAACGCACAATACGATGATTCCACGGGCACTCGCGACCGGTCACTGCGAATTGATAACCGGCGCTATAGCCAAACAAATCGACGTAGATACACGCGGCAAGGTAAATGGCGTTTCTTACTTCGTTAAGATCAATGGTCGCGCTCAACAGCATTCAGCACGCGCTGATGTGGTGGTGGTATCGGCAGGCGCAGTTGAGTCGGCACGCGTTCTGCTTAACTCAAACTCGATGCATCACCCCCAGGGACTCGGCAACCAGCACGACCAGGTCGGGCGCAATTTGCAAGGTCATCTCTATCCGCGCGCCTACGGCTTAATGAACGATCGAATGTTT
>DASZDU010000157.1:0-10919 GCA_035941655.1 Pyrinomonadaceae bacterium
TGGTCCAGCGCACGATGGTAGGGAAAAATCAGATGAGCTCGGGAACTAATCTTTACGCGTTCCGGTGAGACTTCCACCCCCTGGGACATCAGGCGATCCGCCTCTTCAAAAAAAGCCTTCGGATCAATAACCATTCCGTTACCGAGCACGCAAATCTTGCCCCGATGAACAATTCCCGAAGGCAGCAGGTGCAGCACAAATGAGCGATCACCCACTTGAACAGAGTGCCCGGCGTTATGGCCTCCCTGATAACGCGCCACGATGTCGAAGTGTTCGGCAAGCAGATCAACTATCTTGCCTTTGCCTTCGTCGCCCCATTGCGCGCCTATGACTACGATAATTTTTGACATAAGAAGTAAGCAAACAGTAAACAGCAAACAGTAAACAGTAAACAGCAAAACACGACCTTCCGAATCCGGCTGTTTGCTGTTTGCTGTCCGCTGTTTGCTATTTTGCTAGGCAGTCGCCGCGCCGGCCACGTGTTTGTCGATCATGCGCGAGATGGCGTCTTTGGAAGTGGCACCAACGACGCGCTCTTCTTCCTTTCCGCCTTTGAAAACAATTAGCGTAGGAATGCCCTTGATACCGTAACGCTGCGAGATTGCTGGGTTGTCGTCAACGTTTACCTTCACCACGCGCGCCCTGGCTGCATACTTTTCCGCCACAGCCGCTACCGTCGGTTCAAGCATGCGACAAGGGGCACACCAGGTGGCCCAGAAGTCTACCAGCACGGGCTTGTCAGACTGCAATACATCTTTTTCAAAACTACTGTCAGTAACTTCATTAACGTGTTCGCTCATCTCGTAGCTCCTCTTTCGTCGATCCGTAGTTCACAGTTCAGGCTTTAGCTGACGCACCCAAGACCAAACTAAAGTTTGAACTCTAAACTGCGTGCCTCATCACAGAGGTCTCAGTCTAGGTTAGCTCGATTATTTCCTGATAAAGCTGGATGTATTTCAGGGCGGCGGCGTCCCAGGAATTATCCCTGGCCATGCCGTTCAGTTGTAGCTTCCGCCATTGCTCGGGTTTGCCGTAAAAGTAAAGTGCTTCGCGAATTTTTTCAAGCAACGCACCTGCGTTGTACTCGTGAAACTTGAAACCTGTGCCGGTACCGCGCGCCGGATCGAATTGTTCAACTGTATCGTCCAGGCCGCCTGTAGCACGAACGATCGGCACGGTCGCGTAGCGCATGCTGTACATTTGATTTAATCCGCAGGGCTCATAATACGACGGCATGAGAAACATATCTGCCCCGGCTTCGATCTGGTGGGCCAGCGGTTCGCCGGCGTAGCCCTTATAAATGCCTACGCGGTTGGGCGCGGCATCATGCCAACTTTGCAGGAAATCCTCATACTCTTTCGCCCCCGCGCCGAGCGCGATGAAGAAAGAACCTGTCTGCAAAATCTGACCCGCAAGTTGCTTAATGAGATCGTAACCCTTCTGCGCGACCAGCCGCGAGATGATCGCAATGATTGGGCGCTCAGGCTCCTGGGGCAAACCAAACCGGCGAAGAAGATCAATCTTGCACGCGGCCTTTCCGGTCAAATCTGCTGCAGAAAAGTTGACAGCAATGTGCGCATCAGTCTCTGGATTCCAAGTTTCGTAATCGACGCCGTTCGTGATGCCGGCTAGTCGATCGCGGCGCGCGCGCAACAGCCAGTCGAGACCCGAACCGTGTTCCGGCGTTTGGATCTCCTGAGCATAACGGCGACTGACGGTGGAAAGTGCATCGGCGGCAATAAGCCCCGCTTTCAGGGCCGAAGCCGCGCCCTTCAGCATGAAGTCTTCTTTATCGGGAGATTCACCGAAGCCCAGCCACCATAAGTCTTTTGGATCAAACGCGCCCTGATACGCGAGATTGTGAATCGAAAAGAGAGTCTTGATGCCGCGAAAGAATTCGTCGTAACGATGGCGGGCGCGCAGTTCGCTCATTGCAAAACCGCAGGGCCAGTCGTTGCCGTGGACCACGTCCGGCTGCCAGTCGAGATGTTTGATTAGAGCCAGTGCGGCGCGCGAGAAGAAAGCGAAGCGCTCGTGATCGTTGGAGTAGCCGTAGATAGCAGGCCTGGCGAAATACTCCGGCGCGTCAATGAGATACGCAGGCGCGCCGGCCGCGTCGCTTTGATAAACACGAACCGGCCGCACTTGCCCGCGCCACTGGACAGGCACGTCGTCAATAACGGAATTGTTTAGGACTCCTCTATCAATCTGTTGATAGAGCGGAAGCATCACGCGGGCGTCAACATCGTGTGTAGCAAGTGCTTTGGGAAGAGCGCCGGCCACGTCGGCAAGGCCACCAGTCTTGGCAAAGGGCACAACTTCAGATGAAAGAATCGCGATGCGCATGGAACGGGGATAGCTGACGGAGGAAGAAGATCTGGAGGCTAACCACGAAAGGAAAAGCAACGGAAGGTCGGAAAACTCATCCCTCATCCTTCCGCTCAATCCCTACTTTAGCTTTGCATGGAAGCAAGAAATTCGGCGTTTGACTTGGCCTTCTCGAGACGCTCGAGCACCACTTCCATCTGCTCAACCGGCGATAATGGATTCAGAACGCGACGCATCACCCAAATCCGATTCAGGTCTTCCTTGCTGAGCAGCAATTCTTCCTTGCGCGTACCTGAGCGTTGCAGGTCGATGGCCGGGAAGAGTCGTTTGTCGCTCAAGCGACGATCCAGATGGATTTCCGAATTACCTGTGCCTTTGAACTCTTCAAAGATCACATCATCCATGCGCGAGCCAGTATCGATCAGCGCAGTGGCGATAATCGTCAGCGATCCGCCCTCTTCAATATTGCGGGCCGCGCCGAAGAAGCGCTTTGGACGCTGCAGTGCATTTGAATCGATACCACCGGAAAGAATCTTGCCGCTGGGCGGCACCACTGCATTATGCGCGCGCGCCAGACGGGTGATCGAGTCCAGCAGAATAACCACATCACGCTTGTGCTCGACGAGACGCTTCGCCTTCTCAATCACCATGTCTGCGACTTGCACGTGCCTTGTCGGCGGCTCATCAAAGGTCGACGAGATCACTTCACCGTTGACCGATCGCTGCATGTCCGTTACTTCTTCCGGGCGTTCGTCAATCAGCAACACAATCAAGGTTACTTCCGGATGATTTTGAGTGATGGAGTTTGCGATGGTTTGCAGCAACATTGTCTTGCCGGTACGTGGCGGAGCGACAATCAAACCGCGCTGCCCTTTTCCAAGCGGCGTGACCAAATCAATCACTCTGGCTGACAGGTTTTCCTGTGTGACCTCCATCTTCAGCATTTCGTCGGGATACAACGGCGTCAGGTTATCGAAGAAAACTTTCTCGCGTGCCTGATCCGGAGATTCGAAATTTATTGCCTCGACTTTGATCAACGCGAAGTAGCGCTCGCCCTCTTTTGGCGGACGAATTTGACCGCTGACCGTGTCGCCGGTGCGCAAGTCAAATTTGCGAATTTGGGAAGGCGAAACGTAAATATCATCGGGGCCGGGAAGATAGTTGTATTCAGGAGCACGCAGGAATCCAAAGCCATCGGGAAGCGTTTCCAGCACGCCTTCGGAGAAAATTAAGCCACTCTTCTCGGTCTGCGCCGCCAGCACTTTGAAAATCAACTCCTGCTTGCGCATGCCGGTCGCACCAGGCACGTCCATACCCTTGGCGATGCTGGTTAGCTTTGAGATCGACATCTCCTTCAGGTCGGCAAGGTTTAGAAATCCTTCGCCGCCAAAGTCTCTGCCGTCGCGGCCTTCTTTTTCCGGCGCTTCCGCTGTTGCAATGGTGCCGCCGTTTTCATCGTTGCCGTCGGCGTTGTTCGCACCTGAACCACCTGAAGCGCGTGAACGTGTTCTCTGTGCCATATCAATTCAATCCTATCAATTCGTCTAATTATTTTGGTGATGAGCCGGCACTCATGCCGGTCGTGTTAGGTTTCCAACGGCCGGAGACATTGGGAGAGTTCGCCGGATTACTAAAGAAATCGTTAAGCCACTCGAACGCGGCAGAATTCGCGGGGCGACAACGCGATTCACTTCAAACGTGTTAAGCAATTTACCTCGATTTCGAGCGGGTTCCGAAGTTTTCGCTTGGATGCGATCTGCAGCGCCATTCGTGGTCTGGGGTAAACTAAGATCAACAAAAGGGGCTTGAGAATTTTGATTCGATGCTCGACTTTGGCTACGAAGCCTGTCTATCGCTCCGAAATCCTAACCAAGATCCGGGTGATTGAAATCAGCTAAGGCGCCCTCAATTGTCCGCCAAATCTCGTTACCGCCTCGTCCCGTCTTAGCGGAAAAGGGGACGACGCGATCTTCGCTGAACACGCGCTTGACGCGTCCCAAACTCTCTTTCAGCTCGTTGTTAGACAGCTTATCGGATTTTGTGGCAACTGTTAATCGTGGCTTGGCACCGTGCTCAAGCCACTCGTGAAGCTGCAAGTCCAATGTTGTGGGTTCGTGGCGCGAATCTACGATGTGAATTGATAGCACAAGCTGCTCCCGCATTGCAAGGTAGCTGCTGACCATCTCACCCCAACTGGATTTTATGGCTTTCGGTACGCGAGCATAACCGAAGCCGGGAAGATCGACAAATCTAAATCGGTTATTAACCAGAAAAAAGTTTAACGATTGTGTCCTGCCGGGAGTAGAAGAGGTGCGCGCCAAACCTTTTACTGCCAGCAACGAATTGATCAAACTCGACTTTCCCACATTCGAACGGCCCATGAAAGCGATTTCCGGCAAGTGCCCGCTTGGCCAATCAGATATCTGGAAACTGCTCTTTAGAAATTCGGTGCTGGTAATCTTCATGCGTCTGCAGCTGGGAGCGCAGACATCCTGTCTGCCTCAACCTTGGCTGTCACCTAGCAGCAGGGAAGATGCCTACGCTCCCAGCCTGCGATTAACTCGCGCTGGCAGCTACCTGAGTTTTTGCCACTCGCTCGGCGCGCATGTCAGCGAACTTCTTCATTCGCTCTCGCATGGCGGCGATCTTTTCCTCGTAGTCCGGGATGCGCTTCACCAGCGTCTCGAGATTCATCAGGAAGTCAGGGTTACCAAACAAAGCGCGAACTTCCGGGATCAGGGGCGCGATTTTTGAATAGACAAACAAGTGTTCACCGTTTGTCTCATTGAACAACTTCTCGTCGATGGCGCCATTGTTTACCAGCGCTGCGGCCATGTCCCAATAGGAAATGACCATGCGGTAATGGCCGCTGTGCTCACTCAGAAGCACTTCAATCACGTCCTGCACGCTCGTGGGATTAAAAGTAAAAAGCCAGTTGCGAGCTTCGCGCATGGTTGCTTCTCGTCTCAAGTCGTAAAGCTTCAAAATCAAGTCGGCGTCTTCATGTTTACTCATTAGGGAATCTCCTTGTGATGGGGTTAGATAAAAAAGGTTTGGCAATTGGAAAAACGAAGGTTAGAGAGTGTGTAACGCAAACTGTTAGTTTGCGGCCCCTGGTTGACACTCCAGCTTGAGATTATTGCAGCCGCCGCAAACTAACAGTTTGCGTTACCCTAACCACCTCAAGCCACAACCTTGAACTTCCCCTCGGGATCTTAGTTGTAATAGCGGACGATTAACTTGTTGGAATTCCTTGCGAAGGTTGCTCAGTCGACCAGAGCGGGGGCGCTTTTGCTTCATCAGCTCCAAGCTCGGTCGGACACGCGTCCTCCAGCGCAAGCGCCAGCACTTCATCAATCGTTTCCACCAGATTGATGCAGAGCGCATTGCGAACTTCTTCTGGAACTTCGGGCAAATCCTTCTCGTTGTCTTTCGGCATTATGATCGTATCGATGCCAAAACGATGTGCGGCCAGAAGTTTTTCTTTTACGCCGCCGATCGGAAGTACGCGGCCTCGCAACGTAATCTCTCCCGTCATTGCCACGTTCCTGCGAACAGGAGCGCGCGTGAGTGCTGAAGCCATTGCGGTTGCCATGGTGATACCGGCGGACGGCCCGTCCTTAGGAATTGCACCCTCGGGAATGTGAATGTGTAGGTCTCGCTTACGTATGATGTCGAGAGTCATACCGAGGCGTTCCGCGCGCGCCTTGATGCACGTCAACGCCGCTTGGGCTGATTCCTGCATCACGTCGCCGAGTTTGCCTGTCAGCATCACTCCGCCGCGTCCTTTGGTGAGCGTAGCCTCAATCTGCAAAACCTCGCCGCCGATTTCTGTCCAGGCAAGCCCGGTTGCGAGACCAATTTCGCTGTTTGCGGCCACGCCTTGTTGACGAAACTTAATTGGACCCAGCATGCCGCGCACGCGTTCTCCGTCAATAACATCTTTAAAATCGGCGGCAACATTTTCGGATACAAAGCGACGCGCGAGTTTGCGGCAACAGGATCCAATCTCGCGTTCGAGATTGCGAACGCCCGCTTCGCGCGTGTAATGGCGAATGATCTCCAGCAATCCTTCGTCGGTGAAATCAAGCTGCTCCGGCTTCAAGCCGTTTCCCTCGGCCTGTTTCGGCACCAGATGCCGCTTGGCGATTTCCAGTTTCTCTCGTTCGGTGTAACCCGAGAGACGCAGGATCTCAAGACGGTCCTGCAATGCCGGTGGAATTGTATGCAGCACATTCGAAGTAGCGATGAAGAACACTTTCGAGAGATCGTATTCCACGTCCAGGTAGTGGTCCTGGAAGGTGTGGTTCTGTTCAGGGTCAAGGACCTCGAGCAGCGCCGAGCTCGGATCGCCGCGGAAATCAGCGCCGAGTTTGTCGACTTCGTCGAGCAGCAGAACAGGATTAACTGTTCCGGCCTTCTTCATCATTTGAATAATCTGTCCCGGCAGCGCACCGATGTAAGTGCGACGATGGCCGCGAATCTCGGCTTCATCGCGAACGCCACCGAGCGACAAACGCACAAACTTTCGACCGGTAGCACGCGCAATCGACTTACCCAAACTCGTTTTGCCCACGCCCGGCGGGCCAACAAAGCAGAGAATTGAACCTTTCGGATTCTTTACGAGCTGACGAACGGCGAGGTACTCGAGAATGCGTTCCTTAATCTTTTCCAGACCGAAGTGGTCTTCGTTAAGAACTTCTTCAGCTTTGGCGAGGTCCTTGATCTCCTTGCTCTTTTGTTTCCAGGGCACACTCACCAGCCAATCGATGTAGGTGCGGGAAACGGTACCTTCAGCAGACATCGGCGGCATTGCCTCGAGCCGGTGCAATTCCTGCATCGCCTTCTGCTTGGCTTCTTCCGTCATGCCGACTTCTTCGATCTTCTTTTTCAAATCCTCAAGTTCGGCTTTTTCGTCCTTGCGGCCCAGCTCTTTGTGAATCGCCTTGATCTGCTCGTTGAGGTAATACTCCTTCTGAGCTTTTTCCATCTGGCGTTTTACACGCGTTTGAATGGAGCGATCGAGTTGGCGTTTTTCGATTTCGAGTTCCAACAGTTCAATCAAGCGTTGCAGTCGCGCCTGCGACGAGAAAAGTTCGAGTAGTCCCTGCTTATCTTCGACGGAAATACGTAACTGAGAAGCGAGCGCATCGGCGAGGTGCGAAGGATTCTGATTTCTGAGTGCAGTCTGTAAAGCATCAGTCTGACTCTCTGGGGCCAGGCGCAGATGTTGTTCGACCAGCTGTGCGATCTTTTGCACCAGCGCATCGAGCCGAGTGCCTTCTTCATTAACGATGGGCGCGCGCTTAACCAACGCCATGAAGGCGCCGTCGGTATTTTCAACGCGCACCGTGGTGGCGCGTTCACGTCCCTCGACCACTACTTTGATCTGTCCGTTGTCCTGCTTTTGCGATTGCAATATTCGGCCCAGCGTGCCCACCCCATAAATTTGTTCGGGCGAAGGCTCATCGATGGTGGCATCGTGCTGAGTAGCCAGGAAAATCGTGCGGTCAGCCGCAAGAGCCTGCTCAAGTGCGCGCACTGATCCTTGCCGGCCTATTTTGAAAGCGACTTTGGTGAAGGGGAAAATGACAACGTCGCGAATTGGCACCATTGGATACCAGGCTACGTCGGCAGGAGCACGATCTGAATATTCTTCCATAATTCTACGGGAACGTTTTTGTTGGCCTTCGCAAGAAGGGCGAGCCGCTTAAACCGCCGTCTCGCCCCCGTAACATGTGTGATTGTAAATCATTTCTGAAGTGTATGCCACTTTGGGGAATTATCTTTAGTATGCAGTTTGACTTGATTCAAAATGATTGAACGCTGACCGGGCTTTCGTTGCAGTGACGTGAGGTCGGTACCACCGCGCATTAGCGGATGGGTTTTTACCAGCCAACCTATTCATGCCGGCCGACAATGCCTGAGATCGTCGATGATAAGAACCTTTAACGCCCACTCGCCACCGCGTGGTGGTAGTGACCTCATACTTTACGCAGCGGCGCCGTCGATGCCGGTCAAACCCTCGCCCGGGATCGCACGCCGGCGTTCCACCATTTCGCTGGTGATGACGAATTCCTTGACGCGTTTTTGTGAAGGCAGCGTGTACATGGCATCGAGCAGCAGTTCTTCCAGTATCATCATCAGCCCTCGCGCCCCGACTTTTCGTTCAACGGCTTGCTTGGCGACTGACTTCAAAGAGTCTTCGGTGAACTTCAGTTTGACGTTGTCGAAGTCGAATTTCTTTTGATACTGCTTGACCAATGCGTTCTTTGGTTCAGTGAGAATCTTGATTAAGGCGCCCTCGTCGAGTTCGTGAAGTACGCCGCATACCGGCAAACGTCCAACAAACTCGGGGATCAATCCAAACCGGATCAGATCTTCCGGTTGTACGGCCGCAAGCGCTTCGGCATGACGATGGCTGCCCGATTTAACTTCCGCCTGAAAGCCTAGCGACTTGTTGCGCAGCCGCCGCTCGATCACTTTTTCAAGTCCGACAAAAGCTCCACCACAGATAAACAAAATGTTTGCGGTATCGATCGGGAAAAATTCCTGATGCGGATGTTTGCGGCCACCCTGCGGCGGAACATTTGCGATCGTTCCTTCGAGGATTTTCAACAGTGCCTGCTGCACACCTTCGCCGGAGACGTCACGCGTTATTGAAGGGTTCTCGTCTTTGCGGCAAATCTTATCGACTTCGTCGATATAAATAATGCCTTGTTGCGCGCGTTCAACGTCGCCGTTTGCGGCCTGCAGAAGTTTTAGAATGATGTTTTCAACGTCTTCACCAACATAGCCGGCTTCAGTAAGTGTAGTGGCATCGACGATGGTGAAGGGCACGCTAAGCATGCGCGCCAGGGTCTGGGCCAGCAGCGTCTTGCCCGTACCGGTTGGGCCAATCAGCAGTATGTTTGCTTTTTGAATTTCAACTTCCGAACGTCTGCGCCCCAGTTCGATTCGTTTGTAGTGTTGATAGACGGCAACGGCAAGACGCTTTTTTGTCTCGTCCTGTCCGATAACGTATTCGTCAAGAAAGCTTTTGATCTCGCCGGGCTTTGGCAGGGGTGGACGCGTGGCAACGGATTCGGCTTGCTGATCGTCCGTGATGATCTCATTGCAGATGTCGATGCATTCGTTGCAGATGTAGACCGTTGGACCGGCAATCAGTTTCTTGACTTCGTTCTGCGACTTACCACAGAACGAACAGCGCAGCGTGTCGTCGGTTCGTCTAACCATAACGTGTAGGGGATCTCCTTAGAGCTTTTGGCGAACCTTACTTTGGGATAGCCGCGGAATTTCGGGAGACTTCCGGGCTCCGCATAATTTGACGATAGTGCGAGATGCACTCGTTGCAGATGAACGCGCTCTTGCCAATCATTCGTTTAGGCACTCCCCGCGCGCGCTGCGGCGTGCCCGTTATGATGTTTGCAACTTCGTCTTTTGATCGACCGCAAAAAGAGCAGTTAAATCCATGAGCTTTCATTTTTGCAATCATCGGTATTCTCCGGCGGTGGTTTACTCGCGGTGCGCGATCACCTCGTCTATTAAACCATATTCCTTGGCTTGAGCGGCAGACATAATTTTGTCCCGCTCCACGTCGCGCTCGACAGTCTCAAAATCCTGGCCGGTATGTTTGGCTATTATTTGCGAAGTGAGTTCACGCATACGCAGAATTTCTTCGGCCTGAATGCGAATGTCGGTGGCCTGGCCCTGCGACCCGCCGGTAGGTTGATGAATAAGGATGCGGGAATTCGGCAAGGCAAAACGCTTACCCTTGGCGCCCGCGGTCAGCAGCAGCGCTCCCATAGATGCGCACTGCCCAACGCAGATGGTGGTAACGTCGGGACGGATGAACTGCATGGTGTCGTAGATGGCCATACCGGCGGTGATCGAACCGCCCGGTGAGTTGATATAAATGTTTATGTCTTTTTCCGGATCTTCGGCTTCGAGGAAAAGAAGTTGGGCCACGATCAGATTGGCAATCTGATCGTCGATAGGTGTGCCGAGAAAAATAATATTGTCTTTCAGCAGTCGGGAATAAATGTCGAACGCACGTTCACCGCGTGACGTTTGTTCGACGACCATTGGTACGAGGGCCATTTATCTAAACCTTCCTTAAGTGCGACAAAAAAGGATGAGGGATGAAGGAGGAAGGATGAAAAAGTCGAAGTCAAATACTCTTCTCTTGTTCATCCTTCAGCCTTCAGCCTTCATCCTTTTCTGCGCGCCACTCTTCGTCTTTTATCTGCGCGTTTTCAACTAAAAGGTCAAGCGCTTTGCGATTGCGCAACCTGCTCGCGATGCTACGTTCGCCCCCATCCTTTGTCAAGACGCTGCGCACCTGCTCTATCGGTTGTTTAGCGCCTTCTGCAATCGAGCGGATCTCTGCTTCAATCTCTTCTTTTGAAACGTCGATCTTTTCTTCTTCACCGATCCGATCGAGCAGCAACGAGCCTCGCACATCCTCTTCAGCCTGACCCTGCATCTCTGCGCGAGCGCCTTCCCAGTTGATCTCCTGGGCGCGAGGATCGATCCCTCGTCCGATCATGTCGCGAACGGCTGTTTCCAGTCGATAGTTGATCTGATGATCG